>DASVXU010000157.1:0-4972 GCA_036392515.1 Gemmatimonadaceae bacterium
AGGCGGCGAGGTTGGTGCTCACCAGGAGGTCGAGGACGTCCGCGGTCTCCGGTGGATGCGGCGCTTCCGCGGTCGCGATCTCGCGGCCGAGCGCCTCGACCGCGGCCAGTGAGAGCGAGCGCGCCTCGGCGCCGCCGAAGAGCAGCGCGCTCACCTCGGTCGCGATGCGCGCCGCGTCGGCGCCGTGGAGACGCGTCGTGACGTCGCGCGCCAGAGCGCGCTGCGCCTCGCGCCGCTCCGGATGCTCCGCGACCTCGCGGTCGAGCGCCTCGATCTCCTCACGGGAGAGAAGCGAGAAGAAGCGCAGCAGCCGGCCGACGTCGCGGTCGTCCGCGTTCACCCAGAACTGGTAGAACCGGTAGGGCGAGGTGAGCTGCGGGTCGAGCCAGACGGCGCCTCCCTCGCTCTTCCCGAACTTCGTCCCGTCGGCCTTCATCATGAGCGGCATCGTGAGGACGTGGGCGTCTCCCGCCCCCGAGCGGCGGATCAACTCCATTCCCGCCGTCATGTTCCCCCACTGGTCGCTCCCGCCAAGCTGCACCGTGACGTCCTCGCGCCGCTTCAGCTCGAGGAAGTCGTACGCCTGGAGCAGCATGTACGAGAACTCGGTGTACGAGATCCCCGCTTCCATGCGCGACGAGACCGACTCCTTGGCGAGCATGTAGTTCACCGTGAAGTGCTTCCCGACGTCGCGCATCAGGTCGATCGCGCCGAGCTTCCGCAGCCAGTCCGCGTTGTTGCGCACGCGCGCCGCGGAGCGGCCGCTGAAGTCGAGGAAGCGCTCGAGCTGCTCGCGCAGCCCGCGCACGTTCTCCTCCACCTGTTCCACCGTGATCAGCTGCCGCTCGCTGCTCCGTCCGCTCGGGTCGCCGATCAGTCCCGTCCCACCGCCGACGAGCGCGACCGGCTTGTGCCCCGCGCGCTGTGCGTGGACGAGCCCCATCACCGGGACCATGTGCCCCACGTGCAGGCTCGCCGCCGTGGGATCGAAGCCGGCGTAGATCCCGCGCGGCTCGCGCAGCCAGTCGGCGATTTCGTCGGTGTGCTGGTAGAGCAGTCCGCGCCAGGAGAGCTCGTCGAGAAGCGAAAGGGACTCGGCCATGGCACAAAAATAGACCGCGCGGGGTCGAATGTCACAGGACCGGCGCACCCCATGTGCGCCTACCCGCGTCGCGGGTTAGCTTCTCGTCTCCAGCTTCCGTCCGCTCTCAGTGGCCTTCTTCCGCGACTTCCGGCGACGCCACCCGCGCCTCGTGCGCTCGGTGCTCGTCGTCGCGACCTTCCTCGTATGCTTCGCCCTCGGCTCGCTCTACGCGGGCTGGGCGCTCGTCTGCCGCGACGGGGCCTGCCCGAGCATCGACGTGCTCGAGGACTACACGCCTCGCCAGACGTCGAAGCTCTACGCCGCCGACGGCCGCTTCATCGCCGAGATCGGGCTCGAGCGGCGGACGCTCGTACCCCTCCGCGACATCCCCCGCGTCGTCCGCGAGGCTTTCCTCACCACCGAGGACAAGCGCTTCTACGAGCATGCGGGCATCGACTGGTATCGCGTCTTCGGCGCGGGGCTGAGGAACATCCGCGCCGGCGGCTACGCGCAGGGCTTCTCGACGATCACCATGCAGCTCGCGCGGAACGTCTTCCCCGAGCGCATCTCCCGCGAGAAGAACCTCGTCCGCAAGCTGAAGGAGGCGAAGGTCGCCCGCGCGATCGAGGCGCGCTACAGCAAGGACAAGATCCTCGAGCTCTACCTCAACCAGATCTACCTCGGCAACGGCGCGTACGGCGTCGAGACGGCGTCGCAGCGCTACTTCGGGAAGTCCGTCCGCGACCTCAACCTCGCCGAGGCGGCGACGCTCGCCGCGCTCCCCAAGGCCCCCGAGCGCTACAATCCCCGGCGCTTTCCCGACCGCGCCGTGCAGCGGCGCAACACCATCATCGCGCTGCTCCAGCACGAGGGTAAGATCTCGGCCGAGGACGCGCGGCTGGCGAGCGCCTTCCCCCTCAAGCTCGGCGGCAGGACCGAATCGGGCGAGGTCGCGCCCTACTTCGTCGAGTGGGTGCGCCGCCAGCTCGACGCGCAGTTCGGCCAGCAGCTCTACGAGCAGGGGCTCAAGGTCTACACGACCCTCGACCTCGACATGCAGGGCGCCGCCGAGCGCGCGATGGAAGGACAGCTCCGGAAGATCGAGTCAGGCGAGTACGGGAAGTACAGCCACATCTCGTACGAGCAGTACGTCGCCCGCGCGGCGGGTGGGGAAGAGAACGGCGCCAACTCGCCGTACCTGCAGGGCGCGTTCGTCGCGATGGACCCGCGCACCGGCGCCGTGCGCGCGCTCATCGGCGGCCGCGACTTCGACGACTCGAAGTTCAACCGCGCGACGCAGGCGCTCCGCCAGCCCGGCTCGACCTTCAAGCCCATCGTCTACTCGACCGCGGTGCAGAACGGCCGCCCCGCGTCGTACATCCTCGACGACTCGCCGATCGTGCGCGACCTCGGCAACGGGCAGACGTGGACCCCGCAGAACTACGATCTCAAGTTCGAGGGGCCGATCCCGATGCGGCGCGCGCTCATGCTCTCGCGCAACATCCCGACGATCAACCTCGGCGTCGAGCTCGGCGAGCAGAGCGTGATCGACATGGCGCGTCGCTTCGGCCTCTCGACCGACATCCCGCCCTACCCCTCGATCCACATCGGCTCCGCCGACGTGTACCCGATCGAGATGATCGCCGCCTACTCGACCTTCTCGACGTTAGGCACCCGCGCCGCGCCGATCGGCATCGTCCGCGTCGAGAACTCGAAGGGCGACGTCATGTGGGAGCCGCAGCCCGTCCGCTCGCAGGTCCTCTCCCCCGAGGAAGCGTGGCTGATGGTGGACATGCTGAAGGACGTCGTCCAGCACGGCACCGCGTCCGGCTCGGTGTGGGGCGCGGGCTTCCGCATCCCGTCCGGCGGCAAGACGGGAACGACGAACGACGGCACCGACGTCTGGTACATCGGCTTCACCGCCGACCTCGTCGCCGGACTCTGGATGGGGCTGGACAAACCGCAGAAGATCAAGGGCAACGCGCAGGGCGGCGTGCTCGCCGCGCCCGCGTACACCGCGTTCATGAAGGAAGTCTACTCGCGGAAGCCCGCGCCTCCCGACTGGCCGCGCCCCGAGGGGATCGTCGTCCGCGAGATCGACCGCACCACCGCGAAGCTGAAGAACCCCTTCTGTCCCCCCGAGGTCGTGACGACGGAGTTCTACATCCCCGGCACCGAGCCGATCGAGGAGTGCCCCGTGCACTCGCCCTTCACCGGCGTCCTCGACTCCACCGGCGCCGGCGGCGGCGTGCAGCCCGCGGACACGACCCACGGCGCTCGCGTGACACCCGGCGTCGCACCGATCCCGCAGCCGTCGAGGCCCGTCGTGCCTAACCCCCGGCGCGACTCCGCGAATCCGTTCTCCGGCCAGAAGCCTCGGTAGAGGCGGGGCGTCGGGAACGAGCGATGCGAGGGGGCCTTCGCTGCGCTCGGCGAGACCGCGATGCGGGATGCGAAGATGCGGGAACGGCTTGTTGCTGATTTCGATTGCTGATCGACACAGAGCACACGGAGAGCATCGAGAGCACCGAGAGTTCCGTGTGAGAGGGGAGTTCCGCACTCGACGAGCCGGGATGTCGTGTGTGGGTCAGCCGGGGGAGATCATTTCGCCACGCGCGCCCAAGACGAATCCCGGCTCGTGCCAGCAGTGCCCCTCTGTGCTCTCCGTGGCCTCGGTGCTCTCTGTGTCGGTCAGCCAGCCGTTCCCGCATCGCCATTCCCGCATCTTCGCATCCCGCATCGCGGTCTCGCGCCCGCGCGCAGCGCGTGGCGCCACCTCGCATCGCTGTTTCCCGATTTCCCGCATCCCCCGATAAAGACGTGCACTTCCGTCCCGTAGACCTCCACGCTCACACCACCTTCTCCGACGGCGCGCTCACCGTCGCCCAGCTCGCCGACACCGTCCGTGCGCGCGGCGTGCGGCCGAGCGTCGCGGATCACATCTCGGGGGACATCGAGCGCGCGCTGCACGACGCCTCCGACGTCGAGCGCTACCTCGACGCGCTCGACGACTACGACGTCCTCCGCGGTGGAGAGTTCTGCTGGCACTGCGACGTCTGGCGCGAGATCCCCGATGATCTCCTCCGTCGCTTCACCCATCGCCTCGGCAGCCTGCACGCGATCTGGCTGCCTGACGGCGAGCTGCTGCACGCATTCTCGAGTCCCTGGCCGTCCGGGCTCGATCCGCAGGCGTACATGGACGTGCACGTCGCGAACCTCGAGCGTTTCGCGGGCGAGATGCCGGTCGACATCCTCTCGCATCCGACCCTCCTCCCGATGAAGCTCCGCAAGCTTCCCCTCGAGGAGCTCTGGACCGAGCCGCGCGAGGAGCGCGCCGTCGCCGCGCTGAAGCGGGCCGGCATCGCCTTCGAGATCTCGAACCGCTACCGCCCGCACGAGCGCTTCGTCCGCCGCGCCATCGACGCCGGCCTCCGCATCTCCCTCGGCTCCGACGGCCACAACGCGCAGCAGGTCGGCGACGTCGCGTGGCCGCTCAGCGTCGCCCGTGCGATCGGGGTCCCGGATGACGCGCTGTACGACCCGCTCGTCCATGGAAGGAGAGAAGTCGCCCCCTGAAGTCTCCTTCCCCCGCTGTTCGTGCCCAGAATCGCCACTCCGGCCACGCCCGACGCCGTCTCGGTGCGCGCGAGCGCGAACGAGCGCTTCGCCGATGAGCTGGACCTGCTCATCCGCTCGCGCTACGGCCTGATCGTCATCGACACCCTCGAGGTGGATCGCGCTGAAGCCATCCTCAAGTCGATCGCCTCCGCGCTCGGCCTGCACTACTACTCCTGGAGTCGCAGCAAGGGGCTGCGTCGCGGGATGAGCGGCTCGCAGCCGGCGGTCGATGTCGGGACGGATCCAGTCACCGATCCCGCCGCCGCGCTC
>DASVXU010000158.1:0-6657 GCA_036392515.1 Gemmatimonadaceae bacterium
GCGCATGAGACGCTCGCCGGAGCGGTCGCGACGGCGTAGCTCTGGCGAGTGGAGGCTGATGGCTGGAGGCTGATGGCTGGAGGCTGGAGCCCGGCTGGCGCGCCGCGCCAGCGGCGACGGGCTCACTGGGCGCCTAAGCCCTCCCCTGTCGTGGTGCGCAACCTGGCCCGCAGCGCGCCGAGCATCGCCCGGATTGCGCGGATCGATTCGGCGAGTGCGTCGTCGGCGCCGGGCTCGATGAACCCAAGATCGTTCGCGAGCCGGAGCTGACACTCGGCTTCTGCTGCGGATCCCGCGGCGATCTCGACGAAGGATGCGAACGCGCGGTCGCCTGCGCGCGCGCTCCCCTCAGCGAGGGTAGACTCGATCGAGATCGATGCGCGGCGAAGTTGAATCGCGAGCGCAAAGCGCTCCTCGCTCGGAAACAGCCGAGTGATTCGGTATACTTCGATCGAGAAGGCGTGCGCCTGCTGCCAGACAGTCAGGCGTCGGTAGTCGATCATCGGGTTGGCTCAGTCGGAGCAGACTGTCCGATGATCCGGCCCATGTCACCGAAGTGTCTCTGCCTACAGCTTCGAGCCTCCTGCCTCCAGCCAGCTGCATGTCGGAAACCAGTCCGTCAGGGATTCCAATCAAGGTCGAGTACACTCCAGCCGACGCGGAGCTCGACTACGCGACCGACCTCGGAAACCCGGGGAAATTCCCGTACACGCGGGGCGTCCAGCCGACGATGTATCGCGGGCGGCTGTGGACGATGCGGCAGTATGCGGGTTTCGGGACGGCGGCGGAGACCAATGCGCGCTTCCGGCACCTGCTGGCGGCGGGTCAGACGGGGCTCTCGGTGGCGTTCGACCTGCCGACGCAGATGGGGATCGATTCCGATTCGGCGCGGGCGCAGGGTGAGGTGGGGCGCGTCGGCGTGGCGATCGACACGGTCGAGGACATGCACGTCCTGCTCGCCGAGCTGCCGCTCGACCGCGTGTCGACGTCGATGACGATCAACGCGACGGCGGCGACGCTGCTCGCGATGTACATCGTCGTTGCAGAGGAGCGAGGGCTCGAGCGCGCGAAGCTCTCGGGGACGATCCAGAACGACATCCTCAAGGAGTACATCGCGCGCGGCACGTACATCTATCCGCCGGCGCCGAGCCTCGCGCTGATCGCCGAGATCTTCCGCTTCTGCGCGAGCGAGCTGCCGAGCTGGAATCCGATCTCGATCAGCGGCTATCACATCCGCGAGGCGGGAGCGACGGCGGTGCAGGAGCTGGCCTTCACCTTCGCGAACACGATCGAGTACGTGAAGAGCGCGCTCGCGGCCGGGCTGAAGATCGACGAGTTCGCGCCGCGGCTCTCCTTCTTCTTCGCGGCGCACAACGACCTCTTCGAGGAGGTCGCGAAGTTCCGCGCGGCGCGGCGCATGTACGCGCGCTTCATGCGCGAGCGGTTCGGCGCGAGGGACGCGAGCGCGCGGCTGCGCTTCCACACCCAGACGGGGGGCGTCACGCTCCAGGCGCAGCAGCCGTTGAACAACGTCGTCCGCGTCGCGATCCAGGCGCTGGCCGCGGTGCTCGGCGGGACGCAGTCGCTGCACACCAACGGCTACGACGAGGCGCTCGCGCTGCCGACGGCGGAGGCGGCGACGCTCGCGCTGCGCACGCAGCAGGTGATCGCCTACGAGAGCGGCGCCGCGCAGACGGTGGATCCGCTCGCGGGGAGCTACTACGTCGAGGCGCTCACCAACCAGCTCGAGGAGCGCGCGCTCGCTCTCATGGCGAAGGTCGAGGAGCTCGGCGGGGCGGCGAAGGCGATCGACGCGGGGTTCTTCCAGGAGGAGATCGGACGGAGCGCATACGAGCAGCAGCTCCGGGTCGAGTCGGGGGAGAGCGTGATCGTCGGCGTGAACAGGTTCGCCGACGATGCGGAGCCGCCGACGATCCCGACGCCGGACTTCACGCAGCTCGCGCGCGACCAGGTGGCGCGGCTGCGCGCGGTGAAGGCGAAGCGCGACGCGGAATCGGTGAGCCGCGCGTTAGGCGCGCTGGCCGCGGCGGCGCCGGCGTACGCGGGCGGGGGAGCGCGCGCGCCGCTCATGCCGCTCATCGTCGACGCGGTGCGGGCGCGCGCGTCGGTGGGGGAGATCGCGGACGCGCTGCGCGGGGTGTGGGGGGGGTACGCGCCGGGGCGATGAATCGCCGCCTGGCGCCGCACGAGTGACAGCCCGAAAGTACGAAGCCCCTCCGTTGTTCCGGAGGGGCTTCGCTTCGTTCGGGCCGGACGCGCCCTATCGTGAATAGCCCGGATTCTGCGCGATGTTCGGCGACACCGCGAGCTCGCGTCGCGGGATCGGGTACAGCGCCTGGTAGCTCGGCGCGCCCTGCGCCGTCAGCCAGTTCTGGACGAGCCCCGTGCGGACGAGGTCCGACCAGCGGAAGCCTTCCATCGCCAGCTCGAGGCGGCGCTGCAGCATCACCTCGTCGATCACCTGCTGCTGCGTCGTGAGGTCGACACCGAAGACGAGCGTGTCGAGCCCCGCGCGCTTGCGGATACGGTTCACGTCCGCCACCGCGCCGGCAAGCTTGGTCGCGCCGCCCTGACGGGCACGCGCTTCTGCCCGCGTCAGCAGAATCTCGGCGAAGCGGATGATGTGGATGTCCTCGGCGCCCACCGTCGTTGGATACTTGGTGCCGCAGAGCCCACCGCAGACCTGGTTGCTGACGTCCGCGAACATGTTCACCTGCGCGCGGATGTCCGTCGGATTCCAGGTGCTCAGCCTGCCCGGGACGTAGCTCGGCTGGTACGCCTGCCCCAGCGCGTCCGAGGGCTCGACCTCGGTGCGTCCGAGGTAGTAGTAGCCTTCCTGGCTCGCGTCGACGGCGCTGAAAGTCAGCGTGAAGATGTCTTCCTCGGTGATCTGACCGTCAGCCGTGAAGAGATCGGCGTAGTTCGTCGCGAGATCATAGCCCATGTTCTCGACGACGGTCGAGAGCGACTCGGCCGCCGCGTAGTTCTTCCGGAACAGCTCCACGCGCGCGCGCAGTGCGACCGCGGCGCCGCGCGTCGCGCGAGTCGGATCCGTCTGCGTCGCCGGGATCATCGCCTCAGCCTGCGTCAGATCGCTGAGGATCTGCGTGTAGACCGCGCCGGTGGTGGCACGCGTCAGGCTCGCGCTGCTCGTCGGATCGGCGACCGGTGCGAGGATGAGCGGCACGCCGGGATCGCCGGGGTTCTGCCCACCCCAGAGCTTCACGAGGTCGTGATACGCTAGTGCGCGGATGAAGTGCGCCTCACCCAGGTACTGGTTCTTCTCGGTGGTCGGGATGCCCGCGATGCCCGGGAGCTGCGCGAGGACGAGATTCGCGCGCGCCACGGTCCTGTACGCGGCGTTCCACATTCCCGCCACGTCGCCGTTGTCGGCGCGCAGGTTGTTGTCCTGCGCGTCGGCGAACGAGGTAAAGGTGCCCGTCCAATCGACGTCGTCCGAGGAGACGTCGGTGAAGAACACCTGATCGCCGCTGTAGTAGTAGCCGCCCACGTTGTCCTGCAGGGCGTCATACATGCCGGCGACGGCCGCGCGTGCGCTCGTGGCGCCCGTGAGCGCCTTATCGCGCGGCAGCTCGGCCACCGGCTTGACGTCGAGCATGCTGTTGCAGGCCGAGGCAGCGAGGATCACCGCCGTCGCGGCCCCGAGGTGTCGGAGTCTCATGATGGGTCGCATTAGAAGCCCGCCTTGAACCCGAAGGTGTACGAACGGGCGGGAGGATAGGCGTAGAAGTCGGTGCCGAGCGAGGTGTTCGCGCTCGATCCGCTGCTGTTCACGTCGGGGCTGTAGCCCTTGTACTTGGTCCACGTGTGGATGTTGTGGCCGCCGACGTACACGCGACCATTCGCGAGCCCGGTCATCTGCACCCAGCGCTTGGGGACGTTGTAGCCGAGCGTCAGGTCGCCGAGGCGGACGTACGACCCCGGCTCGAGGTAGCGGCTCGAGACGTTCACCGCGTTCGACCGTCCACGACGACTCAGGCGCGGCTCGTCGGTGACGTCGCCCGGCTTCTGCCAGCGGCGGAGGATGTCCGAGAACTTGTTGTCGGCATACCGGCCGCCGTCATCCGCGAAGATGCGGATGGCGTTGAAAATCTGGTTCCCCTTGTTGAACTGCACGAAGCCGTGCAGGTCGAAGCCCATCCATGACATGTCGCTCGTGAAGCCACCCTGATACTTGGGGTGCGGGGTGCCGATGAACTCCTGGCTCGCGCTGTACTTCGCGTTGCCCGTCTGCGGATCGACGCCGAGGAAGCGGTAGGCGTAGAACTCGCCGAGCGGGTGGCCGACCGCAACGCGGTTGATGCTGTAGATCCCCGTGTTGAACGGCTCGTCATTGTAAAGCGAGACGACCTTGTTCCGGTTGGCCGACACGTTGATGTCGGTCGTCCAGTTGAAGCCGTTGGTCGCCTCCGAAACCCAGTTGCGGGTGGTGAGCTGCAGCTCGACCCCCGCGTTCTTGATGCTGCCGACGTTGCTGAGCAGCGACGTCTGGCCGGTCGTGCCCGAGATCGGGCGGCTGACCAGCAGGTTCGACGTCAGCTTCGAGTAGTAATCGCCGATGATCGCGATGCGATCGCCGAGCAGGTTAAGGTCGAGCCCCCCGTCCCACTCTCGGGTGCTCTCCCACTTCAGGTTCGGGTTGGCGAGGCTGACCTGGGCGAGGCCGATCTCGTCGACGTAGTTGGCGCGGGCGTAGCGCTCGAGAGGCCCGAAGTCCTGCGGGAGCGCCTGATTGCCGGTGTTGCCGACGCTGCCGCGCAGCTTCAGCGAGTTGTTGCCGAACATCCCGGTCAGCCAGGGCTCGTCGCTGAGCTTCCAGCCGACCGACACCGCGGGGAACGTTCCCCAGCGGTTGTTGGAGCCGAAGCGCGACGACCCGTCCGTACGCACGCTCGCCGTGACCAGGTAGCGGTCCGCGAGCGAGTAGTTGGCGCGGCCGAAGAACGACGCGAGGTTGTTGCCCGTCCAGCCGCCGTCGTACACCGTGATGCGCGTCGCGGCACCAGGGTAGCGGAAGCCTTCCGAGGCGAATCCCTCACCGCGCAGGTAGTCGTACTCGCGGCCGTTCCACTCAGCGCTCGTTCCCGCCGTGAGGTTGAGCGTCTGACTATGCGCCGAGAACCAGGGCATGACGTCCCAGTTCGTGAACGCCTCGACCACGTACTTGTTGAAGGTGTTGTTCCCTTGGCGGCCGACGCCGAGCACGGACTCCGAGTAGGTACCCTCGACGTTCGGTGACTCCCAGCGCAGGTCGCGTAGGTTGCCGACGTCCACGCCACCGCGCGCCGTGAGCTTCAGCGACGGCAGGAAGTTGTACGTCGCCTCGACGTTGCCCACGGTGCGGAGCTGCCGCGAGTTGATGCTGCTCAGGTCCGCGAGGGCGACGGGGTTCGGATATGCGAGCTCGTTGCCAGTGAAGCTGCCGTCGGGCCGGCGAACTGGCTGGTTCGGCGCGTCGGCGATGGCGTTAGTGACGACGCCTTCGATGGTGTTGTCGTTCTCGAAGCGGTCCCAGTCCTCGCGCGTCACGCCGATCGAGGTGCTGACGCGAAGGCGGTTCGTCGCCGCGAAGTCGAGGTTGGCGCGGCCGGCCGCACGCCGGTAGCCGGAGCCGATCGCGACACCGACCTGGTTGAAGTACGAGCCGGAGGTGTAATACTGTATCCGGTCCGTCCCGCCATTGGCGCCGACGGTGACGTTATTGATCGGAGCGGTCCGGAAGACGGCATCCTGCCAATCGTTGTTGATCGCCTTGGCCGGATCACCGTAGTGCGTAAAGCGGTTCGGGTCCGTGGGATTGTCGTTCGCCCACGCTTCGTTCCGGATCGTGAGGTACTCCGGGCCCGTCAGCATGTCCCACTTCTTGGCGACGTCCTGGATCCCGGTGTACGAGTCGATGTTGAGCTGCGGCTTGCCGCTCTTGCCGCGCTTCGTCGTGATCATCACCACGCCGTTCGAGCCGCGCGAGCCGTAGATCGCCGCGGCCGCCGCGTCCTTGAGGATGGTCATCGACTCGATCTCGTCGGGGTTAAGGCTCGTCACCCCGGTGATGTCCTGCCCACCGACGTCGAGCTGCGAGATAGCGTCGTTGTTGATCGGCACGCCGTCGACGACGAACAGCGGCTGGTTGCTCGCCGTCAGCGAGGCCGCGCCGCGCACGCGGACGGTGATGCCGTTGCCCGGGTTGCCGGCGTTCTGCGTCACCTGGACGCCCGCCGCCTTGCCCTGCAGCGCCTGATCGACGCCGGCCGCGGGAGTCGCCGCGACCTGCTCGCCGCTCACCGTGGTGACGGCGTTGCTGACCGTGGCGCGCGTATCAGTGCCGTAGCCGACCGTCACGACCTCGGAGAGGACGCGGGCGACGACCGTGAGGCTGAAGTTCTGCTCCGCCGTCTGCCCCTCGCCGACGCTGACCGTCCGGGTCGCCGGCGCGTAGCCGATGCGCTGGGCGCGGACGACCATCGTCCCGGCGTTGAGGCCGCGGATGGTGTAGCGCCCCGACTCGTCGGTCATCGCGCCACGGGTGGTGCCGGTGACGACGACCTGCACCGCGCTGATCGGCTGTCCCGAGGCGGAGTCGGTCACGGTGCCCGTGATCGTCGCTGTCTGCTGTGC
>DASVXU010000159.1:0-25295 GCA_036392515.1 Gemmatimonadaceae bacterium
CTGCCGAGCCCCGCTTCCTCCATCTGCCGCGGGATCAGGTACTTCTTCGCGATCTCCGCCTTCTCGCGCTCGGTGTACCCCGCGAAATCGACCACTTCCATTCGGTCGAGCAGCGGGCCCGGGATGTTCTGGATGAAGTTCGCCGTCGCGATGAACAGCACCTCGCTCAGGTCGAAGGGGATGTTCAGGTAGTGGTCGGTGAAGCTGTCGTTCTGCGCCGGGTCGAGCACCTCGAGCAGCGCGCTCGACGGGTCGCCCTGGTACGACGCGCCGAGCTTGTCGACCTCGTCGAGCAGGAAGACCGGGTTCTTGGTTCCGGCCTGCTTCATCCCCTGGATGATGCGTCCCGGCATCGCGCCGACGTAGGTGCGGCGGTGGCCGCGGATGTCCGCCTCGTCGCGCGCGCCGCCGAGCGCCACGCGAACGTACTCCCTGCCTAACGACCGCGCGATGGACTTCGCGATCGAGGTCTTGCCCACGCCCGGCGGTCCGACGAAGAGCAGGATCGGGCCCTTCGCCATCGCGCGGGCCTTCGCCTCCTTCTGGTCGGTGATCGCGCGGTCGGCCCCCTCGCCGAGCGAGGGGTTCGCGGTGTCGCGGTCGATCTGGAGCATCGACGCCGGCGCCTCGCCCTTCTGCTCGACCTCGTCCGCGAGCTCCTTGGCGCGGAGCTGACGCACGGCGAGGAACTCGAGCACGCGGTCCTTCACGTCGGGCAGCCCGTAGTGGTCCTCGTCGAGCACCGTCTGCGCGCGTCCCAGGTCGAGATTGTCGTCCGAGCGGTTCCCCCACGGGAGCTCGGCGATCCACTCGAGGTACGTGCGGATGACCTGCGCCTCCATGCTCTCGCGCCCGGCGCGCTCGAGACGTCCCAGCTCGCGCTCGACCTCGGCGCGCGCGTCCTGCGAGAGCGGCAGCTTCGCGAGCTTGTCGCGCAGCTCCGTCACCTCGCGCGACTGGTCGTCGTCGCCGAGCTCCTTCTGGATCGCCTTGAGCTGCTCGCGCAGGTACATCTCGCGCTGCCGCTCGCCCAGCTCCTCCTGGACCTGCGACTTGATCTCCTCCTGCGCCTCGAGCATCCCGATCTGCCGCTGCACGTGCACGAGCACGCGGCGCATGCGCTCCTCGACGCTCAGCGTCTCGAGGAGACCCTGCCGCTCGGGAACGCTCAGGTCGATGTAGCCCGCGACGAGGTCGGTGAAGCGTCCCGGCTCGGTGACCGAGTCGAGCACCTGGTGTACGACCTCCTCGGGAAGTCCGCGCCGCTCGCCCAGCTCCGCCGCGCGCTCGCGCGTCTCCTTGTGGAGCGCGGTGAACGCCGGATCCTGCTCGTTCAGCGGACCGAGCTCCTCGGCCGGCATCACGACGGCGTTCATGAACCCGTCGCCGAAGCCGTACTGCAGCGCCGTCGCGCGCTGCTCGCCCTGCAGGAGCAGCTGCACGCCGCCGAGCCCGCGCTGAACCTGACCGATCCGCGCGATCACTCCCATCGAGTAGAGGATCTCGGGCGTCGGCTCGTCGGTGTTGTCCTTCTGCGCGACCGCGAAGACGAGACGGTCGCCCTTGAGCGCGCTCTCGATCGCCCGCAGCGTGCCCGGACGTCCCGCGGCGATCGGCGCCGTGAGTCCGGGAAAGATCACCGTCCCGCGAAGCGGAAGGACGGGGAGCGTCTGTCGATTGGCCATGATTGATTCCTTGATTGATGCTGTCATCGCGACCGGAGACCCGGGCCAGTCCGCACGATGCAGACCATGCACCCCACGATCGCCCCGGAGCAATCCACGCGTTACCCTACGCGAGCGCGCGTGACCGGCTGCGCGTTCCGATTGTTCTACACCGATTGGACACGCGCCACGGCGGCAGTGACGCGCGGGTGCCCCCGGCCGTCCTGACGCGTCGGGTGGCGTGAAGCTGCCGCATCGGCGGCGCGTCGTCGAGGCTCGTCCCGGGCGCTTCCTGCGCCCGCGCTCGTCTTTTCAGGCGGCCGGGGCGGTGCTACTATGTGGGAACACCTACCCCCCTCCGTGGAACCTGCAGAGTGACCGATCCCGTCGCGTCGACGCCTGACGCAGAGCTTCGTGCGCACGTCTCGAGAGCGCTTGGGTCGCACTACGAGATCGAGCAGGAGCTCGGACGTGGAGGCATGGGGATCGTGTATTGTGCGCGCGACAAACGCCTGAAGCGCACCGTCGCGGTCAAGCTTCTCCCTCCCGAGCTCGCGTTCCGCTCCGACATCCGCTCGCGCTTCCTGCGCGAGGCGGAGACCGCGGCGCAGCTCAGCCATCCCAGCATCGTCCCGATCTATTCGGTCGACGAGATGGAGAACCTCGTGTTCTTCGTGATGGCCTATGTCGCGGGGAACAACCTCGCGCGGGAGCTTCACGAGCGTGGACGCTTCGGCGTCCCCGAGACGCGGCGCATCCTCCGCGAGGTCGCCGACGCGCTCGCGTACGCGCACAGCCGCAGCGTGATCCATCGCGACATCAAGCCCGACAACATCCTCCTCGACAGGGAGACGGGGCGCGCGATGGTCACCGACTTCGGGATCGCGCGCGCCGTCAGCGACACCGATGGCTCGCGCCTCACGGCGACGGGGATGGCGATCGGCACTCCGGCCTACATGTCTCCCGAGCAGGCGG
This sequence comes from Gemmatimonadaceae bacterium, assembly GCA_036392515.1. Lineage (GTDB taxonomy): Bacteria > Gemmatimonadota > Gemmatimonadetes > Gemmatimonadales > Gemmatimonadaceae > JABFXC01. Next base: position 2,640 of record DASVXU010000159.1, read on the forward strand.
CGGGAGAGCGCGAGATCGACGGGCGCAGCGACCTCTACGCCCTCGGCGTCGTCGCGTACCAGATGCTCACCGGCGCGCCTCCCTTCGCGGCGGCGAGCACTCCGGCGATGCTCGTCAAGCATCTCACCGAGCGCCCGCAGCCGGTGCGCGCGCGCCGCGCCGACGTTCCCGAGGAGCTCGAGCGGATCGTCATGGTCCTCCTCGAGAAGGACCCGGCGAACCGCTTCCCGAGCGCGACCTCGCTGGTCGCGGCACTCGATGGGGCGCCGGTCGCCGCTCCGGTGCGCACCGACCTCGCCGCGCCGGCGAGCGCGAATCGCACCGGGATGCTCCCGCCGCCGCCCCCGCTTCCCGCGCCGGTCAGCTCGCCCGTCAGCCAGCCGAGCCAGGAGACGCTCGCCCGCTGGTACGCGCCGGAGATCGTCCGCTACCGCAACAAGCTGCGCCGGTGGGGATGGACGAGCCTCGGCTTCTTCGTGCTCTCCATCTTCGTCCACAGGTTCCCCTGGCTGATGATCTCGGGCTTCTGGGGCGTCGGGCTCGCCTGGCGCTTCACGGGACTCATGGGGCAGGGCTACAGCTGGCGCGACGTGCTTCACCAGCCGCCCGACCGCGAGTTCGTCGACCTCCTCGGCGACTGGGTCGAGTCCGCGCAGTCGATCTTCAACGGCGAGAAGCGCATGGCGCGCCGCCTCGCGCGCCGCGACGCGCGCGAGGCGCGGCGCGCGCTGCCGCCGATCCCCGTCCGCTCTCCGCTGCCCACGACGGGGACGCGGCCGGCGCAGCCCGGCTGGAGCCCGCTGCCTAACGGCAGCCGCGATGCGATCCCCGCCGCCGGCTCGCGCGAGGGCGTGCTCGCGCAGGCGCAGATCGACCGCGACGAGATCAAGCGGCTCATCGACTCGATGCCGACCGCCGACCGCTCCCTCGTCGCCAACGTCGTCCCCTCGGCCGACGCGCTCCTCGAGCGCGTGCGCACGCTCTCGATCTCCCTCGCCGACATCGAGCGCAACATGCCGCAGGGGCAGCTCGAGGCAGTGGACGCCGAGATCGCGCGCCTCGAGAGCGAAGCGAACCCGCTCGACCGCGCGCGCAGCGAGGAGCGCGTGCGCCGGCTCGCCGCGCTCCGCCGCCAGCGCCGCGCCGTGAGCGATCTCGCCGGCCGCCGCGACCAGATGGCGGCCCGCATCGAGAGCTGCGCGCTGGCGCTGCAGAGCATGCGCTTCGACGTCCTGCGGCTCCGCGCCGGCGCGCAGTCGCACGCGCAGGTCACCTCGCTCGCGCTCGAGGCGCTCAGCCTGGCGCGCGAGGTGGACTACGCCGTCTCGGCGAACGACGACGTCGCTCGCCTCACCAGCACCTCGGCGCGACCCGCGACCGACCGCTGATGACCGGGGGCGCGGGGGCCCGCGACGTCGCGGCGTCCGTCGGCGCCGACGTCCTCGCCGGCCGCTGGGGCGACGCCGTCAGGCAGGCCAGGTCCGATCGCGACACCGTCGCCGCGCTGCGCGGCTCGCGCGACCCGCTCACCACCCTCGACGTCCCCGATCTCCTCCCGACCGCGGAGGAGCTCCTCGAGCGCGTCGTCTCTCTCGCGACGACGCTTCATCAGCTCGACGCCGCCCTCGCGCCGCGGATGGTCGCCGTCGTCGACCAGCGCGTCGCCGCCGCGCGGGCGGAGCCGCCGAGCGAAGCGCGCGACCGCAGGCTCGCCCTGCTCGAGCACCAGCGCGCCACCATGCGCGAGCTCGACGAGCGGCGCGCGACGCTGGTGAAGAAGGTCGAGGCCGCGCTCCTCGCCCTCGCCCGACTCCGCTACGAGGCGAAGCGGCTTCGCGGCCGCTGACGCCTTGAAGCGCGCCCGCCCGCGGCGCATCCTTCGGGACCGCGCGCGCCGGCCGCGCTCTCGCCCTCCCGACCGTCCACCGATGCCTGTTCCCTGCTCGCGCACCGCGCTGCTCGCGGCGGTGTCCGCCGTCCTCCTCACCGCGCACAGCGGCACCCTTTCGGCGCAGCGCGCCGTCCCCACTCCCGCCTCGGTCATCGGCTTCGAGCCGGGCACCGACCGCCGGCTCCCGGCGTGGAAGGACGTCGTCGCCTACTTCGCGGCGCTCGATGCCGCGAGCCCGCGCGTCTCGATGCGTGTGCTCGGCCGCACCACGCTCGGCAGGCCGTTCGTCGCCGCCTTCATCGGCGACTCGGCGACCATCGCCGACCTGCCGCGCTACCGCGAGATCCAGCGCCGGCTCGCCGACGCGCGGCTGCGGAAGCCGGGCGATGTCGAGCGGCTCGTCGCCGATGGCAAGGTCGTCGTGCTCGTCACGTCGAGCATCCACTCGACGGAGGTCGGCGGGATCCTCACCCCGCTCGACCTCGCCTATCGCCTCGCGAGCGGCGAGGACGAGGAGACGCGCGCCATCCGCGCGTCGACGCTCGTCATCCTCGTTCCCTCGCTCAACCCGGACGGTGTGGACATCGTCGGCGACTGGTACCGCTCGACGCTCGGCACGAGCGCCGAAGGCACGACGCCGCCCGTGCTCTACCATCACTACACCGGTCACGACAACAACCGCGACTGGTATTTCTTCTCGCAGGTCGAGACGCAGCTGACGGTGGACTCGCTGCACAACGTGTGGCACCCGGAGGTCGTCAACGACATCCACCAGCAGGGGTCGAACGCGGCGCGGATCTTCATCCCGCCGTACATGGATCCCGTGGAGCCCAACGTCGACCCGCTGCTCACCGCCGGCGTCAACGCGTTAGGCACGGCGATGGCGTGGCGGATGACGGGGCAGGGATTCACCGGGATCTCGATCAACTCGACCTACGACGCGTGGACCCCGGCGCGCGCGTACCAGCACTATCACGGCGGCGCGCGCATCCTCACCGAGACGGCGAGCGCGCGCCTGGCGACGGCGATGGACATCCCGTGGGATTCGCTGCGCCCCGGGCGCGGCTACGACTCGCGCACCGCCTCGTGGAGCTTCGTCGAGCCGTGGCGCGGCGGCCGCTGGGGGATCGGCGACATCGTGCGCTACCAGACCGCGGCCACGTGGGACATGCTCGGCTCCATCGCCGGCGACCGCGAGTCGTGGCTGAGGAGCTTCGCCACCGTCGCCGACCGCGCGATCGCGCCCGCGACCGTCGCCGGGCGCGGCGACTGGCCCGCTGCGTTCGTGATCCCCGCGACGCAGCGCGACACCGCGGCGCTCCTCGTCCTCCTCCGCACCCTCCAGCGCGGACAGGTCGAGATCCACCGCGCGACCGCGCCGGTGCACGCGGCGGGAGCGACGTATCCCGTTGGGAGCTGGATCATCCCGCTCGCGCAGCCCTACGGCTCCTTCGCCAAGGCGCTGCTCGAGCGGCAGCACTACCCCGACCTCCGCGAGTATCCCGGCGGTCCCCCGAAGCGCCCGTACGACGTCACCGCGCACACCCTCCCGCTTCTGCTCGGCGTCGAGGTGGCCGAGCTGCGCGACACGACCGGGCTCGCGATGAGCGAGACCGTGCCGGCGTTTCCGGCGCCGCGCCTCGTCGCTCGCGGGCTCAGCGATCGCACCACGCGCCGGATCGCGATCTACCGCAACTGGTCGCCCTCGATGGACGAAGGCTGGACGCGCTGGGTGTTCGACCAGTACCGGATCCCCTTCACGACGATCACCGACCGCGACGTCCGCGCCGGCAACCTGCGCAAGCGCTTCGACGTCGTCCTCCTCCCGGACCAGAGCGACCGCGAGCTGACGCGCGGCGCCGGCGCGAGCTACCCGGACTCGCTGAAGGGCGGGCTCGGCGACGCGGGCGCCGCCGCGTTAGGCACCTTCGTCGACGACGGCGGGACGCTGGTCGCGCTCAACGAGGCGAGCGACTGGGCGATTCGCGCGCTCTCGCTTCCCGTGCGCGACGTGCTCTCCGGCGTCGCCGATCGCGACTTCTACGCCCCCGGCTCGATCCTCGCCGCCACGCTGCGCGGCGGCGCGGCGACGGCTGGCGTCCCGTCGCCAGCCGCGATCTGGTTCGAGGAGGGGCCCGCGTTCGAGATCACCGATCAGTCGCGTGCGACCGCGCTCGCGACCTACGCCGACTCCAACCCGCTCCTCTCCGGTTGGCTCCTCGGCGGCGAGAAGCTGGCTGGCCGCGCCGCCCTCGTCGACGCGCGCCGCGGCAAGGGCCGCGTCGTCCTCTTCGGCTTCCGGCCACAGTACCGCGGACAGAGCATGTCCACGCTGCCTCTCCTCTGGACGGCGATGCTCGGCAAGTGAAACGACCCTGCGGGCGGTGAAACGACCCTGCGGGCGGTGAAACGACCCTGCGGGCGGTGAGGTGTGAGGACGAGTGTGTAGTGACTCGTAACGGGCGTTGACGGCAGAAAACGTCAGTCACGAGTCACGAGTCACTCGCATCGCTATCTTTGTTCGATGTATTTCCGCCCCTTCGCAGCGCTCATCCTCGCGGTCGCCTGTGGCCCGCGCGGCGCGACGGTCGCGAAGCGCGACTCGTCGCGCCCCGACTCCGCTCGCGCGCCGATCGCCGCCGTCCGCGACACCGCCGTCGCTCCCGACTCGCTGCGCCGGCCGCGCGCGCCGCTCGTGAAGCGCCCCGCCGAAGTCCGCGGGCTCTACGTCAATCGCTGGGTGGCGCTCGGCGACCGGATGTGGGAGCTCGTGGACGTCGCGAAGCGCACCGAGGTGAACGCGCTCGTCATCGACGTGAAGGACGATCGCGGGCTCGTGCTCTACCGCTCGCGCGTCCCGCTCGCGCGCGAGATCGGGGCGGATACCGTCCGGCCGATGCGCCACGAGCGGCTGCGCGCCGTGCTCGACACGATGCGCGCGCACGGCATCTATCCCATCGCGCGCATCGTCGTCGTGAAGGACCCGCTGCTCGCGTCGAAGAAGCTCGAGTGGTCGATCAAGCGGCGCGACGAGCCCACCGCTCCATGGCTCGACAAGAACGGCAACCCCTGGCTCGACGCGCACCAGCCGGGCGTCTGGAGCTACGCCGCCGACCTCGCGGACGAAGCGGTGAGCCTCGGCTTCAGCGAGATCCAGTTCGACTACGTGCGCTTCCCCGACGAGAAGCGGCTCGTGCGCGAGGCGACCTTTCCGCTCGCGAACGGCCGCGTTCGCGCGCAGGTCATCCGCGACCAGCTCGGGGCCGTGCGGAGCCGCGTCGCCGCGTCGGGGGTGCCGATGACGATCGACGTCTTCGGGCTGACGGCGACCGATACCACCGACATGGGGATCGGCCAGCGCTGGGAGATGTTCATCGATCGGGCCGACGTCGTCCTGCCGATGACGTATCCCTCGCACTTCGCGCCGGGCAGCTACGGGATCGGCGCGCCTAACGCGCATCCCTACCAGGTGCTGACGCACGCGCTGCACGACGCGCAGCGCCGGAGCACGGGGATCGCCGGCGCCGCGCGCATCGTCCCCTGGTACCAGGACTTCACCCTCGGCCCGCCGCGCTACGGCGTCGAGCAGGTGCGCGCGCAGATCCGGGCGGGCTACGACGTCGGAATCCGCGAATGGCTCCTCTGGAACCCCGGCTCGCGCTACACGCTCGGCGCGCTCGAGCCGGAGTGAGGACGGCGCGCGCGACTATTTCTTCTTCTTCGCGCGCGACGCTTCGGAGTCGATCCAGCCCGCCACCGCTTCCACCTCGCGGAAGAGCCGCGGGTTCGCCTGGGTGATCGGGATCGCGTTCTGCTCGAGGCGCTTGCCGTTCCGCACGGCGGTCGTCGTTCCCGCGCCCGGCGGCATCAGGTAGCCCGAGACGCGCAGGTGCGTGCCGCGGAAGAAGCGCACGTCGCTCGACTCAACCACCAGGAACCAGCTCTGCCCCGGAGCCGGCTTCGCCGTCGATACCTCGCGCAGATAGTCAGGCACCGTGCGCGGGGCGGTCACGAGCATCTCGTCCCCGACCCGGGTGACGGTGAACCCGTGGTGAATCAGCTGCGTGCGCGCCATGTCCATCGTCGCCTGCCGATTGGTCCCCACCGTCATGGTGACGCTGTCACCACTGGGGCCGCCCGTGAATCGTGCGCACGCTGCGGTCGTCGCCAGCACGGCGATCGCCGCGATCCTCGTCATTCGCATTCATAGCCTCCGGAAGCCACGGCGTCACGCGCCGTAGTCGCGTCTGCTCTGCACGCGTCGGGCCAGCGCCGTCCGCCGTGAGGACCATCACTCCGCCAGCCGCCTCGCGAGCGTCGCTAGCGGATGACCACCAGCCCCACTTCGCCGTTGAACTCGTCGAGCACTCCGACGAGCCCGGGAGGCGCGGCCCACTCTCCGCCATCGACCCGGATGCTCACCCGGTAGGTGCCTGGAGCGATCGGCAGCACGGCCTCCCACTCGCCCCCCTTCGTGGGGCGCATCGGGACGGGGGTCCAGTCGGTGAAGTCGGCGCTGATGTCCACCTTGAGCGCGCGCGGCGCCCGTACCCGCACCGATCGAGCTCCCCCCGCCAGGGTGTCGATCCGGAACGCGGGGAGGTCCGGCGGGAGATACCAGTCCACCTGCTGCCGCCGCCCGCGCTCGAGACGCAGCCCCACCGAGACGAACGTTCCGCGCGGAAGCTGGCGGATGTAGTCCGTGGGATACAGTCCGGCGCCGATGCGCAGCAGCATGCGCGGCGCCAGCCGGTACGTCGCGGCGAGAGAGGCGATGAGCTCCGTCCAGGACTTCCGCATCCGCGGACGTGCGGGGTCGATCATGCGCCGGCCCTGCTGGACCCCGACCTCGCTCGACAGCTCCGCCCGGCCGAACGCCACGGTGCCCCCGCCGGTCATCGTCAGCAGCGGCTGCACCGTACGGTACTCCTCGACGTCGGGGGCGCCGTTCAGCCCGTACGAGTCGGGCGTCGCGACCTCGTGGACCAGCACCGTGTCGTACTCGCGGAACCGGTCGGCGCGCGCGTTGGCGTAGAGCAGCACACGCCCCACCTCGCGCGTCATCCCCGCCTCGACCCCCCACGGCTGCCGGACCGCGCCGCCGAAGTTCTCACCCCCTGTCGCCGTCAGCGAGAAACCCCACTTCTCGAGCGCGAGATCGGCGCGTCCGCGCGCCTGGACCTGGAAGAGCTCTCGCGCGACGGGCACCTTCTCCACGCCGATGCTCTGGAACCCCTCGCTGCGATACGCGAGCCCGCCGGCGCTCAACCCGCTCTCGAAGATGATGCGGCGCCATTCCTTCGAGCGGAGCGCCGCGCTGAGCGTGTTCTGGAGGTAGTAGTGCGACGCGTCCGAGAGCGTCGCCGCGCCCTCGCTCGCCAGCGAGAAGCGCTGCCAATCCTGCCGGATCGACGGGGCGATGCTCACCGCGCGCCCATGGTTCGGCGTCCCCTTCCACGGCGCGACCCACGCGCCGTCGACGTCGAGATACCCGCTGGTCTGCGCGCCGGCGGGAATCACCGGCGCGCCGAGCACGGCCGCGGCCACGGCGAGCCGAACGGCAGCGGCGCGCACTCAGTACCCCGTGATCAGCGGCTTGGTCGACGTCGGATGCGACGCCACACCGGGGGCGAGGCTCGATGCACCGGCGGTGACGGGGCCGCGCACGGGACGCAGTCGCGTCCCCCCGCCGCTCACCGCGCCTCGCGCGCGGATCGCCGCCGCCGCGGCGGGGTGCGCGCCCTCGCGCACGTCACGCTGCACGTCGCGCTGGATCGCGAGCAGCGTCTCGTCGCCGAGTCCCTCGCGCGCGACCAGCAGCACGAGCGCGCCCGCGGTGTCGCTCGGCACGCCACGCGACACGAGATCGCCCAGGACCACGAGGGGCACGGCGAGCGACTTCCCCGCGCGCGCGACGCGGAGATCCCGGAGCACTCCCGACCGCACCCCTGCCTGCAGGACGCTCGCGCCCGCGACGAGCTCCGACTCCGACGACGCGGCGCCGAGCGCGGCTCGCGTGCTGTCGAGCCGCGCGGCGAGCGCGCTCACCGCCTCGACGATCCGCGCCGGCTGCGCGCCCTTGCGCGAGCCCTCAAGCGCCTTGTCGATCAGCGGCTCCGTCGGGAGCGAGACCGCGCGCGCGTGGTCGACGATCGCCGACACCCGCGCGGCTGTCGCGGCGTCGAGCTGCCGCGACAGCCGCATGTCCTGCGCGCCCGCTGCCTTCACGGCGCCCAGCGCGAGGACGGCGGCCAACCCCTTCGACGCATGACGAATCATCGCTCACCTCCGACCACGATCACTGAATGTTCTCCCCCGAACTCGTCGGCCGGAGCGCGAGGCGCCGAGGGATCGGCGACCCAGCGAGTCCCGTCGATCACGAACGCGTAGTCGTGCCGGCCGGCGGCCACCTCGAGCTCGCGAGACCAGACGCCCCCATGCACCTCGAGGGGGGTCGCGCCCGGATCCCAGTCGTTGAAGTCGCCGACCACGCTCACCTGCTTCGCCCGTGGCGCGACGTACACGAACTGCACCCGGGTCACCGCGATCGTTCCCGGGACGGCCGCCGGCGCTGTCGCCGCGACCGCCCGCGTGCGAGCGGGCTGGATCGGCGCTGGCTGACCCGGCACCTGCGCGATCGGGCCCTCCACACGCCGGGCGTGGACGAGCGCCGCGAAAGCGGCGATCGAGGCGGCGGCGAGCAGCCCCAGCGCCGGCGAGCGCCAGAAGTCACGGCGCGGTGGGATCGCCTCCGGACCCGCGCCCCGAACCGGACGAGGCTCGGCGCGCACCGCGTGCATGATCCGGCTCCGCGCCGCCGCGGTGCTCCGCACGCCGTCGCGCAGCGCGGCGCCGGCCGCGCGCGCGAGCTCCTCGTCTCCTCTGGAATGCTTCACGAATCCCCCTCGAGCAACGCCCGCAATCGCTCGCGGGCTCGCTTCACTCGCATCTTCAGCGCGGACACGCCCGCGCCCGTGATCTCGGCGATGTCCTCGTACTCGAGCTCCTCGACGTGCTTGAGGACGAATGCCTCGCGCTGCTCGCGCGGCAGCGCCGCCAGCGCGCGCTCCACCTCGGCGCGCCACATCCCGCCATCCGCGCGATCCCGCGTCACCGCCGAGCCGAGCGCGTGCTCGTCCTCGACGAAGGTGCGGCCGTAGCGCACGCGCCGTCCCATCGCCGTCCGGCACCGGTTGACGAGAATCCTCGTCAGCCAGGGTCCGAACTGCTCCCGTTCCTCGTATCTCCCCAGCGCCCGATAAGCGCGAACGAAGGCATCCTGGACCGCCTCTTCCGCATCCTCCGCGCTGCCGAGCAGCCGCGTGGCGATGCGCAGGCAGCGCTCGTGATGGCGGTCGACCAGCCCCGCGAACGCCTCGACGTCACCCTCGAGCACGCGCTGCACGAGCGCGGCGTCGGTCGGCTGCACACCCGACGACAACCCCGCGCTGACGGGCCGCGTCACACCCTGCGGTCTCACCCCAGCTCCTCGAGCCGTCCCTCGAGCTCCGAGGCGAGCCCGCCGTGCCCGAACCGGCGCGCCGCAGCGATCCCTCGCGTCAGCGCGTCGCGCGCCTCGTCGTCGCGCCCCAGCGCGATGCGGCACTCGGCCAGCCGCTGCCAGCCGTTCCCTTCGTCGTCGTATGTGCCGAGATAGGCCTCGAGCTGCGACGCGGCCTCCTCGTGGAGCCCCGCCTTCATCGCCTCGTTGGCGAGCCCGAACCGCGCCAGCGCGTTGTTCGGGTTCTTCGCGACCATCGCGCGAAACGTGTCGAGCTTCGAGGTGCTGGACATGGGTGCGGGTTCAGCGGGCGAGCAGGGCGGTGATCGCCGCCGCGACGCGCTCCGGCGATTCCTCGGGGAGAAAGTGTCGCGCGTCGGGCATCACGTCGAGGGTCGCGCCGGTGATCGTGTCGCGGAGCCGCTCGCCGATGCTCACCGGGAGAAAGGGGTCGTGCGCGCCGACGATGACCGCCGTCGGGGCGACGATGTCCTTCAGCCGCGCCGCGAACCCCATCGTGTCGCGCGCGTTCAGCGCCGCCATGTGCGCGAAGAGCGCGTCGCGCCCATCGATGCTCGCGAAGGGACGGACGTACTGCTCCACCGAGTGCGCGCCGCGGGTGCCGTCGGCGTAGCCGCGGAGGAGATCGCTGCGCAGCACCGAGAGCACCCAGAGCGGCGGGAGATACCGCGTGAGCGGGATGGTCACGCGCGCGAGCTTCACGTCGCGCGTCGGCCACTCGTCGAAGCCGACGCTGTTGACGAGGCACATCCGCGACACGCGCGTCGGTGCGTGCACCGCCATCCATTGCGCGACGCCCCCGCCGATGTCGTGGCCGACCACGCACGCATAGTTGATCCCCAGCGCGTCGAGGAGCGCGACGGTGCGCTCGCCATGTCCGCAGATGGACACGTCGCGGCCGAGGGGGCGGTCGCTCCGCCCGAAGCCGAGCAGGTCCACGACGACGACGCGGCGCCCGCCACCGATGAGGGGGACGACCTCCGACCACAGATGCGAGGAGGTGGGAAAGCCGTGCAGGAAGACGACGGGCTCACCGGTTCCACGGGTGCCGGCGGCGTAGCAATAGAGGCGTGCGCCTCCCAGGTCGATGAACTCTCCACGCATGGCGCCGAAGATGACCCGCGGCGCGAAGGAAGAGAAGGGAACGTGTCCCCGCTCACCGCCTCCGGCGTGAGTTGGTCGCAAGATGGGCATTAATCGCCGGGCGCGGCCTCTAGCGCGGGGCGTGAAATTCGCTATCGTTACGCGCCTGCCGTCCGAGGTGCCGCACCCGTTGGAGCGACGTCGGTATCACGTTGTCCCTCAACACGTTAACGCGAGCGCCCGATCGTGACCGTTCCCGCCCAGCCTCTCAGCCCGGGTAGCCTCACCTCGGCTCCGCTCACGGGCGTGACCCCGCCGCCGCTCCCGCCGGAACCGGTCGCCTTCCCGGTGAGCTGGCTGCTCGAGAACGCGGCAGCTCCAATACAGTGTCGCGCCATCACAGAGGTAGCACGGCTGAGTGGACCGATCGCGGACGCGGTCTCGAAGCTCCCGTATACCTACCCGCCGGCCCTCCTCCTCGCCGTCACCCAGGGCGTGGACGGGACCTGGAATCACTGCATGCTCGGCATCCCTTCCGCGCGCGCGGAGCGCTTCGAGGGAGTCGGCACCATCCCCGCCGTCCGTCGGCTCCTCGAGTACGGATGGGACCGCGAGTCACCCCCGGTCGCCCACGCGCGCCGCGTCCTCTTCCGGCTCCTCGCCGAGGACGACGACCCGGCGTACCTCTACGAGCTGGCGGGGAAGGGTACTCCCGATCACGAGACGGTCGTCCGCGGGCGCGCCCTTCTGCGCGAAGCCGCGGCCGCGGTCCTCGCGCAGGCGGGCTACGAGAGCGACCCGCGTCTCCGCGGGGCCGCCCGCCGCATCATGGAGCGCGTCACCACGTACCTCCGCTCCCCCCTCGCCGAGAAGCCCTTCGTCCGCATCGGCAACCAGCACGCGCTCGCCTTCGAGGCCACCCCGCCCTCGATCTACACCCTGCAGATGCTCGCCTACATGCCCCTCTTCCGCAGCGAGAACTACGAGCTGCTCGAGGTGCTGTACTCGCATCTGACGCAGCCCCTCCCGCGCACCGAGCCGGTTCAGGTGGTAGGCAAGAAGGTCGTGCCGATGCCGCACCTCGTCCTCGGCGACCATCTCCCGCACCGCAACGCAGCCGACGCGGACGTTCCTTTCGCGCTCGTCTGGCTCGAGCTGATGGCGCGGCTCGGCTTCCTCCGGCGCAACGAGAACTGGGCGCGCCTTTTCGAGCGCTTCCTCGACGATCGCGACGAGCGCGGCGTCTGGCACCCGCACAAGGGGATGGCGGCCGCGCGGAGCTCCAATCCCTTCGTCTGGTCCTCGTATCCGCTCGAGGCGAACATGGCGGGCGAGGACCGCTGGGCAGACGCCACCTTCCGTCTCGGGTTGATCGCGCGTCTCGCCGGCCGGCCCATCGAGCCCCTCTGAGCCGGCGCCGCCTCCCGCCGGAGCGGATGTATCCGGCGGGAGAGGAGGGGATCGCGTCGCGATTCCTCACCCTCCCCTCGGGGGAGCGCGTCCACGTCATCGAGGCGGGCCCCGCCGACGGCCTGCCGGTGCTCCTCTGCCACGGATGGGGCGCGTGCGTCTACGCCTGGTCGGCGATCCTGCCGCGACTCGCCGCCGCCGGCTGTCGCGTGATCGCCCCCGACCTGCGCGGCCACGGGCGCACCGACGAGAGTGACGCGCGCTCCGCGTATACCACGCCCGGGATGACCGCGCATCTCGCCGCGATCATCGACGCACTCGGGGTCGACCGTCCCCTCATCGCCGGCCACTCGATGAGCGGACGCATCGTGCTCGAGTACGCGATGACCGCGCCGAGTCTGGTGCGCGGCCTCGTGCTCCTCGCGCCGATCGGCGTCGGCTCGCTGCGCTGGTTCATGCGATATACCGCGCCGCTCCTCGCGTTAGGCGCGCGCCTCGGACCGATCGCGATCCGTCGCTGGATCATCCGCGTCGTCGCCGGCGCCGCGACGGGGCGGCTGCGTCGCCCTACCGAGCGCGACATCGACGAATACTGGGCGCCATCGCAGTGGCCGAAGTTCGGCCGCGCGATCCACCGCCTTCTCGTCCACTTCGACTGGACCGCGCTTCCCGCCGAGCGCATCGCGCGCCTCCCGTTCCCGGTGACGGTGGTGCTCGGTGAGCTCGACCCGCTCGTGGTGGTCGGCGACCGCGCCACCTACGCCGCGCGCATCGCGCCGCAACGCGCCGTCACGGTCGCGCGCGCCGGCCACATCGTGACCGACGAGACCCCCGGCGTCGTCGCCGAGGAAGTGCTTCGCGTGGTCGATGGTTTGGTCGCCAGGCGCGACTAATCTCACCGCGCCGCTGGCCGCCCGAGTGACGACCCGCTAGATTTCATCGTCGAGAACACGAACAGCTTGGAAGACGGGTGAGCGCGGGACGAGACCCGCGCGCGCGGACGAAGTCCGCGAGCACCATCCCGACCGGCCGCTGACGCGGATGTCGGGCGCGCGAGACGCCGCATACGGCCCCCATCGGGCCGATCCGAGAGCGACGCTCGCCGCGAGGGCTTCGAAGCACCGCATCGAAATGGAACCGGCCATCTGCCGCGCGAGAGCGCGCGGGATGGTCGAGCGCGCGGTCCGGGAGCGGTCCCGGGTCAGCGGCCCCGCGCGCCGGGATGGAGAGACATGGAGCAGAGCAGCAGCGCCGGGGATACGCCCGGCAGCCGCGCGGACGAGCCGCGCGACGAGCAGTCCCTCACCTTCGAGGCCCTCGGCCTCGCCCCCGAAGTCCTCGATGCAGTCCGCGCGCAGGGTTACGAGCGGCCGACCCCGATCCAGGCGGAAGCGATCCCGCTCGCCATCAAGGGGCGTGACCTGATCGGTCTCGCGCAGACGGGCACCGGCAAGACCGCCGCGTTCACGCTCCCGATGGTCGACCGGCTCCTGCATGGCCCACGTCGCACGCGCGCGCTCGTGCTCACGCCGACTCGCGAGCTGGCGATGCAGGTCGAGGCGAGCGTGAAGCTGTACGCCGCCGGCTCGGGGCTCGAGGCGGTGGCGGTGTTCGGCGGCGTGCCGATCGATCCGCAGGAGAAGAAGCTCCGCGCGGGCGTCGACATCGTCGTCGCGACGCCGGGGCGCCTCATCGATCACCTCGAGCGGCAGAACGTCGTCTTCGACGACCTCGAGATCCTCGTCCTCGACGAGGCCGATCGCATGCTCGACATGGGCTTCGCGCCGCAGATCAATCGCATCGTCGCGCAGCTCCCGTCCTACCGCCAGACGCTGCTCTTCAGCGCGACGATGCCTCCCGAGGTCGAGGCGCTGGCGCGGAAGTACCTGCGCCGCCCGAAGGTCGTGCAGATCGGCCGCCGCTCGAGCGCGGCGAACACGGTGACGCACGCCGTCTATCCGGTGCCGCGCGAACGGAAGAGCGACCTGCTCGTCGAGCTGCTGCGCGGGGTGAAGTCCGAGTCGGTGCTCGTCTTCACGCGCACCAAGCACGGCGCGGACAAGGTCGTGCGCAACCTCGAGAAGGCGGGGATCCGCGCCACTGCGATGCACGCCGACAAGAGCCAGTCGCAGCGCACGCGCGCGCTCGAGGACTTCAAGAGCGGGAAGATCAACGTCCTCGTCGCGACCGACATCGCGCAGCGCGGTCTCGACATCTCCGGCATCACGCACGTCATCAACTACGACGTGCCGCAGCAGGCGGAGGACTACGTGCACCGCATCGGCCGCACGGGCCGCGCGGCGTCCACGGGCGACGCGTTCACCTTCATGTCGCCCGACGAGATCGCCATGGTGCGCACCATCGAGCGCGTCATCGGAGCGCCGATCCCGCGCATCTCGGTGCCGGGGTACGATTTCGGCACCGCCGCCGCCGACTGAGCCGCGCGACGATCAGCATCACCTGACCGCCGGGTCAGCGCCCGACGACAATCGATCGAAATCTTCACGGGCCGGGATTTGCGCGACGCGGATCCCGGCCCTTGTTTGCGCGAATGACCGACGCGCTGATCCTGGTACTCGTCGTCGCCGCGAGCTATCTCGCCGCGCGAGTCGCGTTCGAGTGGCTCGCGCGGCGGTTCGTGATCGTCTCCGGCGCGGAGTATCTGCTGCTCGGCATCCTGCTCGGCCCGCAGGTCTCGGGCATCCTGTCGCGCGAGACGGTGGAGAGCTTCGCGCCGATCGCGACGCTCGGCCTCGGCTGGATGGGCGCGCTCCTCGGCGCGCAGCTCGTGCTGCACCGGCTGGTGCGGATCCCGGCCGTGCTCTATCGCGTCGCGCTCGTCGAGAGCCTGCTGACGGTGGCGTTCGTCGCCGCGCTGCTCACCTTCGCGCTCTGGGTCGGCCTCGAGGTGACGCGCGACGAGGCGATCGTCGCCGCGACCGCGCTTGGCGCCGTCGCGGTCGCGTCGGCGAGCGCGGGCGTCGCGGTCGTCGCGAGGCAGCTCGGACGTCGCACACCGGTCGTGCGCCAGCTCGAGGTCTCCACCGCCACCAACGCGCTCGTCGCCATCGTGACCTCGGGGATCCTCTTCGCCCTCGTGCACCGGACGCCCCCGGGCGCCGGCCGGCCCCTCACGCCGACCGAATGGGCGGTGGTGACGATCGCGATTGGCGTCGTCGGTGGCGCGCTCTTTCACCTGTTCGTCGGCGAGGAGCGCAAGGTGGACCGCCTCTTCGTCTCGCTCGGCGGCGCGATCATCCTCGTCAGTGGGGCGGCGACGTATCTGCGTCTGTCCCCGCTGCTCGCGGCGGTCTGCTTCGGTGCGGTGCTCGGCAACACGACGCGGAACCGCGCCGAGATCGTCGCCGCGCTCGAGCGTGTCGAGCGCCCGCTCTACTTCGCGCTGCTCGTCCTCGCCGGCGCCGCCTGGCGGCCGAGCGTGCGGGCGTGGTCGCTCGTGATCCTCCTGTTCCTCGGCACGCGGGTCGCGGCGAAGCTCGGCGCCGCGCGCCTCGCCGCCCGATGGAACGGGATGCTCCCACTGCTCGGCGCGAACTGGGGCCGCGGGCTGATCGGCCAGGGCGGGCTGGCCCTCGCCGTCGCGCTCAGCTACCTGTACCAGGACGAGGTCCCGCTCCCCAATCTCGTCTTCACCGCGGCGGTGGCCTCGGTGCTCCTCACCGACGTGCTCTCGGCGCGCTTCGTCCGCTCGCTGCTCGGTGTCGACCTGCTCGACGCGAGACCCGCCCCGGCCCCGGCCGAGCCTGTGACGCCGCCCGTCGCGACCGGAGCGGGCTGACCGATGCGGCGACTCGTCATCCTCGCGCTCCTCTTCGGCGCGATGCAGCTCGTCCTGCCGTTAGGCGCCAGCGCGCACGGCTCGCAGTGGCTGCTCACCTTCGGCTTCCTCATCCTCGCCGCGTACAGCGTCGGCGAGCTCGCGGTTGTCGTCAGGCTCCCGAAGATCACCGGCTACCTCGCGGCGGGCGTGCTCTTCGGACCATCGGTGTTCAACACGGTCACCACGCAGGCGATCGGCGAGCTGCGCCCCGTCAGCTCCCTGGCGATCGCGCTCATCGCCTATCTCGCCGGGGCCGAGCTTCGGTGGGAGGAGGTTCGCAAGCGCGGGATCACCATCGTGAAGATCCTCGGCGCGGAGCTGCTCCTCGGGTTCGTCGCGCTGAGCGCCACCCTGGCGACGCTCGGCGACCGCCTTCCATTCCTGCAGGGGACGTCGGGCGCGTCGCGGCTCGCCTTCGCGGTGATCTTCGCCGCGATCGCCGTCGTCCACTCGCCCGCGGTGGTGATGGCACTGCTGTCGGAGACGCGCGCCGGCGGGCCCGTCGCGCGCACCACGCTCGGCGTCGTGCTGGTCTCGGACGTCGTCGTCGTGGTGCTGTTCAGCACCGTGCTCGCCATCGCGCGCGCCGTCGTCCCGCCCACCGGCGCGAACGTCGCCGGACTCTCGCTCGGCATCATCGTGTGGGAGCTCGCCGGCGCGGTGATCGTCGGCGCGCTGCTCGGTGGAGCGGTGGCGCTCTACCTGCGCTTCGTGAGGCACGAGCTGGTGCTCTTCGCGATCGTCATCGCGTTCTTCGGGATGGTGATCGCGCAGCTCGCGCACGTCGAGACCCTCCTCGCCCTGCTCACGGCGGGCTTCGTCACCGAGAACTTCTCGCGCCACCAGGACGGCGAAGCGATCCGTCACGCGATGGAGCGATCCGCGGCGCCGGTGTTCGTCGTCTTCTTCGCTCTCGCCGGGGCGGAGATGGGACTTCGACAGGCGGCCATGGTGTGGCCGCTGCTCCTGCCGATCATCGCGGTGCGGACGGCGGCGCTCTGGGCAGGCACCCGCATCGGCGTCCGCTGGGCCCGCGCGCCGCGCGAGACGCGCGACGTGTGGATGGGACTCGTGCCGCAGGCGGGAGTGGCGATCGGTCTCGCGGCGGCGGTCGCCCAGGCCTATCCGGTCCGTGGATCGCAGATGCGGACGCTCTTCCTCGCGGTCGTCGCGATCAATCAGGTCATCGGTCCCATCCTCTTCCGCCTCGCGCTCAATCGCCGCGGCGAGATCGCCGGGGCCGCGGGCGAGCCGACACCCGTGCAGCCGCATCCGGCCATCCGCTGACTCGGCGCACCTTTCCATCGCCCGAGCCCCGCGCTCCCACGCCGCGCAGAGCTCGAGCACGACACGCAGCTCGCGACGCCGCGCGAAGGGATCGTCGGTGAGCGGTGGCAGCATCACCGCCCGCGCCCGCCCAGCCTGACGCGCCCCTCGCGTGAGACGAGGACGGTCTCCGCGGCCGCGCCACGCGAGAGCACGACGGTCAGGTTCGCGCCGCCCAGCCCGAGCCCGTCGGGGAAGTAGGCCGCGGTCGGTCGCGACGCGGACAGCGTCACACCGCGCGACGCGGCGACGGGACGCGCGAGCAGCGTCTCCCCGCGAGCCACGATCGCCACGCGACCCGCCACGCCGTCGAGCACCACCGTCGTAAGCCGCGCGTCATCTATCGCTCGCGACCGCGCCGCGAAGAACGCCATCATCACCTCGTTCGCGGCGCCGCGCACCATCAGCCCGTCGTGGATCCGCGCCAGCGACGGCAGCACCATCGACGCGAGCAGGCCGACGATCGCGAGGACGACCATCAGCTCGGCGAGCGTCGCGCCGGAACCTCGAGCGCGGCGGGGGAGCGTGGCGGGCATGGCGGACGATGTCGCGCGGAGGAGTGTCCGCCGTCACCGGTTCGCCGCGGCTGGTGGCGTACCGACGCGCCTCACGGCGTATAGATTCACGGACAGCGTGCCTCTCACATCCTCCGAGCGCCCGATGCATCTCCGTCTCGCCGCACTCGTTCTCGCGCCACTCGGCGCATTCGCTTGCGCGTCGAAGCCGACGCCCGCGCCGACGCCGCTCCCGGCTCGCGACACCGCGACCGTGGCCGCGCGGCCCGCCCCTGCGCCACCCGATACGATGCGCTCGTACGCGGTGCCGGCCTTCAGCAGCACCCCGCTCATCACCTGGGGCCCGCTCCCGCCGGGAACGCCGCACGGCGAGCGGGCGCGCGTCTACGATCTGCAGCACCAGATCGTGCATGTGCGCTTCGACTGGGCACGGCATGCCGTCGTCGGCAGCACGACGCTGAGAGTCGCCGCGCTCGACAAGCCACTCACGGCGATTCCCCTCGACGCCGTCGGGATGACCATCCAGAAGGTCTCCGCGCCTAACGGCGCGCGCCTGCGCTACGACTACGACGGCCGGACGCTCACCGTCAGGCTCCCCGGCACGCTCAGGCCACGCTCCACGACGAGCTTCGTCGTCGACTACGAGTCGGTGAAGCCGAAGAAGGGCGCCTACTTCATCGACCGGCGCCACGTCCTCTGGACGCAGGGCGAGACCGAGGACAACCGCTACTGGGTGCCGACCTGGGACTACCCGAACGACAAGACGACCTGGGAGTTCTACATCCAGACCGACACCAACGAGAAAGCGCTCTCGAACGGCGCGATGCGCGGGCAGCGCCGGGTCGGAAGCCAGATCGAGTGGCACTGGGTGATGGATCAGCCCAACTCGACGTATCTGATGACCGCGGTCACCGGCGACTACGTCGTGCTCCAGGACAAGTGGCGCAACACCCCCGTCGGCTACTGGACCTATCCCGATTCGGTGGAGGCCACCTGGCGAGGGATGGGAAAGACGCCGCGCATGATCGACCTCTTCTCCAATCGGACGGGTGTGCCGTACCCGTGGGTGAAGTACGACCAGGTCAACGCCCCCGACTACATCTTCGGCGGGATGGAGAACGTCACCGCGACGACGCAGGCCGACGACGACATCCTCCACCCGGCGTGGGCCGAGCCTCAGGCGAACGCCGAGGGTCTCGTCTCGCACGAGCTCGGGCACCAGTGGTACGGTGACTATCTCACCACGAAGGACTGGTCGCACATCTGGCTCAACGAAGGGTTCGCGACCTTCATGGAGCAGACGTGGACCGAGCTCGGAATGAGCAGGGACGACGGCGACGTCGATCGCCTCGGCGCGCAGCGCGAGACGATGGACGCCGACCGGCGCGCGCGGCGCCCGATCGTCTACGACCGCTGGGTGACCGATCCCCTCGAGCTGTTCTTCAGCGGTCACATCTACCCGAAGGGCGCGACCATCCTCCAGATGCTGCGCCACCAGCTCGGCGATTCGACCTTCTGGCGCGCGATGAACCGGTACACGGTGCAGCACGCGAAGGGGAACGTCGTCAGCGACGATCTGCGTCAGGCGTTCGAGCAGGTGAGCGGCCGCGACCTGAAGTCGTTCTTCGACAAGTGGGTCTATGGTGCCGGCTTCCCGGTATTCCAGGTGAGCTACGCGTGGGATCCCGCGACGCGCAGCCTGACGCTCGACGCGCGCGAGGTGCAGCAGCGCGACTCGCTCACCGGCTTCTTCGATCCCGACGTGGACGTCGAGATTCTCACGGACTCCGGCGCGGTGCGCGGCGTCGTGCAGGTCCGCGGCGGCACGGCGCACGCGACTTTCCCGCTGCGCGCCGAGCCGCGCTCCATCCGCTGGGACAAGGGAAACTGGCTGCTCGACCTCGCCGACTTCCCGCGCCCGACGGTCATGCTCGAGTACCAGCTCGCGCACGACGACGACGTCGTCGGTCGCATCGAGGCGGTCGAGCTGCTCGCGGGGCGAACCGAGGAGCCCATCGCGCGGCGGGCGCTGATCGCGGGCACGCACGATCGGTCGCAGTACGTCCGGTCGAACGCGGTGAACGCGCTCGCGAAGCAGGGCTCGGTACCGGCGGTCGCCGAGGCGATCCTCGCGGCGACGCGCGACGCGGACCCTCGTGTCCGCCAGACCGCGGCCCGGGCGCTCGGCGCGCTGCGCGGCGCGGCGGCCTCGGCGCGCGCGCGTGAGCTCGCGACCTCGGACTCCTCGCTCTACGTCCGCGGCGCGGCGATCGGCTCCCTGACCGCGATCGAGGGCGCCGGGTCGCTCGACGTCATCCGTGGCGCGCTCGCGCAGAACAGCTGGCGGGACGTCCTCCGCCGACAGGCGGTGGGTGCGCTCGGCAGCGTCGACTCGCCGGAGTCGATCCCGCTTCTCATGCGGTTCCTCTCGGACAGCACGCAGCGCGACACCCGCGTCGCGGCGATCACCGTCCTCGCTCGGCGAGCGAGCGCGACCGGACGACAGGCGGAGGTCGCCGCGGCGATCACACCACTGCTCGACGTCGAGGACGACCTCTTCGTGCGCGACGCGGCGGCCCGCGCGCTGGGCGAGCTGAAGCAGGCGTCGAGCGCCGCTGCGCTCGAGGCGCGGCGGAAGGTCGAGGCGGAGAGCCGGGTGATCAACACCATCGACGCCGCGCTCGCCGCGCTGCGGGCGCCGTGAGGCCATCTCCCTGCCAGCCCTCGTTCCTCGATAGATTGCGATCGACCACCGCACCCGACCATGAAGATCTCGATCGAATACTGCACCTACTGAAACTACGAACCCCGGGCGACCAGTCTGGCCGCCGAGATTCGTAGCAGCTTTCCCGAGGCGGAGATCGAGATGATCCCCTCGCGCGGCGGCCGGTTCGAGGTGCTGCGCGACGGGACGCCGATCTTCGAGAAGTCGAAGCTCGATCGTCACCCCCGTCCGGGGGAGATCGTCAACATCCTCGAACGAAAGGCCTAACGGCCGGCGGCGCGCGCGCCGCGAGATCCCCACCTTCTCTCTCGCCAGCGTACTCCTTCGAATGCGAATTGCTCTGTCCACCGGCGGCGGCGACGCGCCCGGGCTCAACGCGGTCATCCGGGCTGCCGTGCTCTCGGCGATCAACCGCGGTTGGGAAGTGCTCGGCATCAAGCGCGGCTTCGCCGGCCTCATGGGCGAAGACGAGGTCGTCCCGCTCACGAAGAGCAGCGTGCGCGGCATCGCGCACCTCGGTGGCACCATCCTCCGCACGACGAACCACGGCAACCCCTTCCACTATCCGCGGCGGCAGCCCGACGGCTCGCTGGTCGAGATCGACCGTTCCGACGAGCTGATCGCGAACGCGCGCGCCCTCGGCATCGACGCGATCATCTCGATCGGCGGCGACGGCTCGCTGTCGATCGCGCAGCGGCTCTGCGACAAGGGGATGAACATCGTCGGCGTCCCGAAGACGATCGACAACGACGTCAGCGGCACGATCACGACCTTCGGCTTCGACACCGCCGTCAACACCGCGCTCGAGGCGATCGACAAGCTCCACACCACGGCCGAGAGCCACGACCGCGTGATGGTGATGGAGGTGATGGGGCGCGACACGGGCTTCATCGCGCTGCACGCGGGGCTCGCCGGCACCGCGGACGTGATCCTCATCCCCGAGATCCCGTACAACATCGACAAGGTCTGCGACAAGATCCGCGAGCGCGACCGCACGGGGCGCTCCTTCTCGATCGTCGTCGTCGCCGAGGGCGCGTACCCCGTCGGCGGGGAAGTGTCGATCATGGGCAAGTCGCTCCCCGGCCAGGCGAAGCGCGTCGGCGGCATCGCCGAGACGATCGCGCAGCAGATCTCCGAGCGCACGGGGAAGGAGACGCGCTCGCTCGTCCTCGGCCACCTGCAGCGCGGCGGGATGCCGACCGGCTACGACCGGCTCCTCGCGACGCGCTTCGGCGGCGCCGCGGTGCGGGCAATCGCCGACGGGAAGTGGGGACACATGGTCGCCCTCCAGTCGCCGCACATCGTGGCGATCCCGATCACCGAGGTGCTCAGCGAGAAGAAGCGCGTCGATCCGAGCCACGACGTGGTCCAGACCGCGCGCGCGACGGGAATCTCGTTCGGCGACTGAACGGCAGCGGGAGGCAGGAAGCTGGAAGCGAGGGCGGCCCGGGGGGATCTCCCCGGGCCGCCTCGCTTCTCCCCCCGAACGCCGTCGCTCCCAGCTTCCCGCTTTCAGCTTCCCGCTTTCAGCTCGCCGCCACCGGTCGAGCTCCGGGTTTTCCGTGCGCCGCGAAGAGCTCCGCCCAGCGGACGCGCCCCGTCATCTGCATCACCGCGAAGAGCGACACGATCGAGCCGATCGTCACGGTGAGCCCCGCGTAGCCCTCGAAGAAGAACGCGTACGAGAAGAGCACGAGATAGACGAACTGCGCCGGCGCCGCGTAGCGCAGCGCGAAGTGGAGCCCGACCACCAGCCGCAGGTACGTCACGACGAGCAGCACGGAGACGAGCGAGGCGATGACGAACGCGAGGTTGATCCCGATGTGATCGACGAGGTACGCGAGCAGCAGGTGGAAGGAGAAGAACGCCGCGGCGAGGAAGAAGTAGTTCATCGGGTGCAGCTCGACGCCGCGCAGCGTCGTCAGCACGAACATGAGAAGGAAGAAGAAGAGCAGCGAGACCGGGGCGAAGAAGCTGATCCGGCCGGCGAGGGGACCCGGCTGCAGCTTCTCGGGCATCACCATCCCGATCGTGAATCCGCTGACGAGGTTCGTGTAGCGCCACCGCAGATCCCACCCGTTCCCGCTCCGCGCCTTCGTCGTCGGAGAGATCATGTTCTCGGCGAAGTCGATGTCGGCGAAGTCGGTACGCATCGCCAGCTCGAAGTCGCGCACGGCGGCGACGTCGTTGCCGAAGCTGTAGCTCCAGCGTTCCAGCCCCTGCGACTTGTAGCCGACGGTGAGCCGCACGTCGGCGCCGGGCGCGACCCTGAGCGTGGCGCCGATCCCCTTCTCGTCGGTCCGCGTCGCCACCGCCTGGCCGTCGACCAGAAAGCGCATGTCG
>DASVXU010000160.1:0-14682 GCA_036392515.1 Gemmatimonadaceae bacterium
CGTCACCGTCGATGGCATCGATCGCACGAAGCTCTTCCAGACGTCGGGCACTGACGCCTGGGGGCCGCTCGCGCCCAATGCTGCAAGCGATCCGCCGCTTGCCGCGGGCGCGCACCTCGTCACGGCACGCATCTGCTCCCAGCGCGGTGCCTGCGCGATGACACAGGCGACGGTCTCCGTCATTCCCAGCGCGGCCACGGCCGCGGCGCCCGCAGCCGGGCGCTCTCTCCATTCCCGCCTTCTCGACGCCGCGCTCAATGCCGCGCGGAGGATTCTCACGCCATGACATGCCATACATCGCTCAATTCGAACAGGACTCGGGCCAGTAGGCGCCTCGAAGCCGGGCCGCTTGCGCGCCCACCGGAGCCCGCCGTGCCACAGCGCGCTCACCGCTGGTCGCCGCGCCGCTGCTGCGCCGCGCTCATCGCCATCTGCTTGCTCGCGCTCGCGAGCCCAGTCCGCGCCCAGACCACCGACGTCACCCCGCCGCAAATCACCATCACGCCCGATGGTGGCTCCTACTTCACCTCCTCGGTGGCGGTACCGGTGACCATCGAGTGGTGCGACACGGAGTCCAAGCTCGCGCCGACCTCCCGCCTCATCCTCCTCAACGGGGTCTCGGTGACGTCGGGGTTCAGCTATACCACCGGTGCGAAGAGCGGCTGCTTCTCATACGCCGTGTCGCGCGACACGCTTACCTTCACCGAGGGCGGATGGACGCTCGAGGCGTCGATCAGTGATCTAGCAAGCAACTCCGGTCGTCGCCTGGTGGGCTACACGGTCACCGTTCCGAAGCACGCGATCGCGGTGCAGCCGGTGCAACGGTTCGTGACGACCTCTGCAGGCACGGCGACGACCCAATCGTTCACCGTTCGCAACCTTGGGAATGTCGACGATACATACACTTTCGCGGCGCGCTGCACGGGTGCTGCGCTGACCGCCCGCTGCATTGCCCCGGCGGCGCAGACCATCACGGCGGGAGCCGCGGTGACGGTCGCCGTCAGCGATTCAACCGCGGGGCGCGACGCGCGAGGGACGGTCGTCCTCATCGCCAGCCTGCAGGGCAATCCCATGGTCGCCGACAGCGCGTGGGTCGAGGTCACGACGACGCCGAAGCGCGTCCCCGGGATCGTCGCATCGGAACTCAACCCAGGCGCGGCGGAGGAGCGGCAGCTCTGCATGAACGTCTCGGTCGCGCCTGCGGCCGCGCTCGAGTGCGGGGACCTCCTGCTGGCGCACGCGCTCCCCACTATCCGCACCATCAACAAGGATCGCGCGCCGACGCTGCTTTACAACTCGCGGACCGCGCATCCCGCTCCAGCCGTCGCCGCCGAGGTCACCATCGGCTCGGTGGTGCCCGAGAGCATCGAGGTTGTGCTCAAGCGCTCGGACGGTAGCACGCTCGCGTCGCGGCGGCTCGGCGGAGCCGCGTGGCTGGCGAATGGCACTCGGCGCGTGACGGTCGCCTTCGACGGGATCGCCCTCGCGACGGGTGTCTACCATTACACGGCGGAGGCACGAACCCTGTCCTCGGGTGTCTGGAACCTGCTGGGGACCGACCAGGGAGTATTCACGGTCGTGAATCGCAGCCAGACAGCGACCGCACCCGACCCGTTTCACGCCGGCTGGTGGCTGGCCGGGCTCGAGCGGCTGCTCCCACTCGCGGGCGACACGCTCCTCTGGGTCGGGGGCGACGGGAGCACGCGCATCTATCTTCGCGCCGGTACCTCTCAAGTCTGGCGCGCGCCGAACCTCACCGTGGCCGACTCCATCACGAGCAGTGCCGCGGGCTACGAGCGCTGGCTCAGTCTCGGGGCGCACGTGACGTTCGACCCGCAAGGGCGCCATATCCAGACGACGAGCCGGATCGGGCACGTCACGAGCATCGCGTATACCAGGGCGGGAAGCGACACGATCGCGACCCTGACCGTGCCAACCGCTGATGGCTCGGGCCGTGTCTACCGCTTCGAGTATGACGGCCAGGGATTGCTACAGGTTGTCGCGCCACCGCTCGACGCGCAACAACGGATCGTTCGCGTGGCGCGTAGCGGCGCAACGCTCACCTTCACCGACCCGGACACCACATCGGTGGCATTCACCTATGGCGCCGGGTGGAGCAACTTCATCGTCGCACGGCAGAACCGCCGTCAGGTGACGACCATTTTCACGCCGGACGATGTCGGCCGCCTGCGGCAGGTGACGATCGACCCCGACTCGCTCCGCATCACGACGACCATCTGCGCCGCGGAGTCGCGCGGCGCGACGACTTGCCAGCCCGGGTCGGTCGCCATCGACTCGGTACTGACCTGGATCGACGGGCCTCGAAGCGTGAATGACACCGTGCGGTTCTGGGTCAATCGGTATGGCGCGCCGACGCGTATTCGCGACGCGGCCGGCGCCGACACACGGATCGCCTACGACTTCGCGTGGCCCGGCCTGCCACACCGCACCGAGAGTCCGACCGGCTTCTCCCAGCTCACCGGTTACAACGCGCGCGGACTCGCCGATTCAGTCGTCGCGATCGACCCGTACGCTGATCGCCGTGACGCGGTGACGCACTATACCTGGGATACCGCGCTGGACGTGGTGCGCCAGGTGGTCCTTCCCGAAGGGGAACAGACTTCCTTCACGTACGACGCGTACGGAAACCTGCGCACGCGGCTCGCCGGAACGGATCCGGCACGTACCGTGGAGTTCCATTACGGCTCGCCGCTAAAGCTGGTCACCTCGGTATGGGCGGGCGGCGTGCTCGCGGACTCGGTCACGTACGACACGGTGCTGGGGAACGCGCGCGACACGCGCACCGCACTCGGCCGGTGGACACGCACCGAACGGGATGCGCTCGGACGGGCGCGGGTGCTGACCGCTCCCGTGCGCGGTGATACGGTCCGCACCGACTCGACGGAGTACGACCTCGCGGACCAGGTAACGCGTAGCGTGGCCGTGGGGCTAGCCGTCGATGGCGGCCCCGCGCAGCGGCTCGTCGTCCGGACCTCGTACGATCCGGAGGGCAACACCCTCAGCGTGACGCGCGCCGACAGCTCCGCGGCCGACACGACGAGAATCGGCGCGATCACGACGAGCTGGGTGTATGACCGCGCGAACCGGAAGACGATCGAGGTCGCCCCCGATCTCCAGCGCGATAGCGTCGCGTACGATTCGGCAGGGAATGTCCGGGCGCACAGAACTCGCCGCGGCGATCTGATTGCCTTCACGTACGACGGGGCGAACCGCTTGGATACGCAGGTTTCGCCATCCTATCAGTACGCGAAGCGCAACGAAGGACTCGCCGCGCCGATCCCTTCGCCGCAGCCGGACCTCGTGGGATACCCGTATTTCTCCAACGACAGCCAAGGCGGGTATACCATCAGCACCGACACGGCGCGATTCGGCTACGACGTGGCCGGCCGCCTCGCGTCGGCGCTGAACGCGGACGCGCAGGTGCGTCGCTCCTATTTCCCGAATGGCCAGATCCAGAGCGAGACCCTGTCCGTCCGGCTCACCCAACCCCTCTCGGGCTGCCAGACGTTCGGGTGCCACGTGTACGTCACGAAGTATCGCTACGACCGCGACGGCCGGCTGGCGGTGCTGCGCTATCCATCGCAGGTGGCGCCGAGCAACGGCGGCGACAGCGTCGTCTTCGGGTACCATCCTGCCACCGGAGCGCTGGCGAGCGTGCGCGATCTACTCGCGAATCAGTTCCGGTATACGTACAACATGCGCGACCAGGTGGACACCATCGTGCGGCCTGGCGGGCTCGCCGACGTCTTCACCTACGACGACGATGGCGCGCTCCTCACCGCGCGGCTCGTGAACCAGAGCAGCTCGCCGAGCAGGATCTCCGCCGCCCTGATTCGCGACGCAAGCTTCTCCTACCGCGACGGGGACGGCAAGCTCGTTTCCTCGACCGATCCGGCGGCGTGGGGGGAGCAAGTGAGCTTCCACTACTCCGGGCTCGGGCACCTCATCGGGTCCGCGTATCAGTGGTCGTATACCGGCACGGACACGAACGTCGTCGCGATGCGTTTGACACGATCGTACTCGACGTCGGAGACTTTCCGGTACGACGCGCTGGGCAACGCGGCGTCTTCGTTGGCGACCACGACCTACGACTCATCCTCGACGTGGCGCTACAGCTCCGCCGTGATCCCCGCGTACGAGGAGACCCGCAGCAGCAACGGCACGTCGACGAGCAAGAGCTACCGGTATGTTCCGGGGACCGGGCGGCTGGACACCGCCTACTACAAGCCCAACCCGGGAAGCCGGACCGACAGGTTCGTGTACGACGCGAACGGGGCGACGGTCTTCAGCAGTCGCGTTCGGACAACGAAGTTCGCGCCCGGGGAGGATCGGGCGAGCTTCTACGACGCCAACGGCCGCCTGCGGGCGACCGATTTCCGGAGTTACACAGGGACCGGGGACGAACGACGCCGCTTCGAGGAATACGCCTACGATGCCCTCGGCCGGCGCGTCCTCGTGCGCTCACGCGGCGTATGCACCGGGGTGACCAGCCACCCCGTGGAGTGCAACCTCAGCATGGTTCGGCGGGTGATCTGGGAGGGTAATCGCGAGCTAGGCGAGATTCAGGCGCGTGATACGAACTCCACGCCGAACCCGGCGGCGATGGAATCCGACGCCGATCCGGTGATCGGCGGCTGGTACTGCAATAGCGCCTGTGAAGACCCGAACAAGTTCTACGGCCGCGTGGCCTATACGTACGGCCTCGGCATTGACCAGCCGCTGAGCGTGACGCGGATGGGGTACGCCGACGATTCGGCGGGCGTCGCGACGCGCTTCGTGCCGTTCATGATCCAACCCCTCTGGAACACGCGCGGGGAGGCGGAGCTCGGCCTGTACGCGGATGGCGGAGCAATGCGGTGCATGACGGCGGCAAACGGGAGCTCGCGCTGTGTCTCTGCGGGGTGGCCCGCGGGGTGGTTCGCTTACGACCGCGCGAGCTTCCAGCCGATTTCGTGGCACGGAGAGCTTGTCACCGACAAGCGCGATGGCTCGGGGCTCGCGTACCGGCGGAATCGGTATTACGAGCCGCTGACGGGGCGCTTCACGCAGGAGGACCCCATCGGGCTCGCGGGGGGGCTCAATCTGTACGGATACGCGAGTGGGGATCCGGTCTCATATAGTGATCCGTTCGGGTTGTGCCCGTG
The DNA here is from genome assembly GCA_036392515.1 of Gemmatimonadaceae bacterium. Classification (GTDB taxonomy): domain Bacteria; phylum Gemmatimonadota; class Gemmatimonadetes; order Gemmatimonadales; family Gemmatimonadaceae; genus JABFXC01. The sequence continues at coordinate 5,166 of DASVXU010000160.1, forward strand.
GTGCCTCGCGTTCGACCTGACTAGTAGTTTCGTGGTGAACCACCCGGTCGCTGCGAAGGTGGTGGCCGACCTGATCGATGCGGAGACGGCAGGGTTCAACTGCGCTTCAGACCCGTCGTGCAGCGCACCCCCGCCCGGAGGATCGGCTGGTGCGCTGGCTGGAAAACTTCTCATGGTACTGCCTACTGCCCACGGTGTGGGGGGTGGCGCAGGTGCTGCTGCCGGGCTCTCGGACGACGCGGTCGTGGTTCGCGGTGGCACCAGCGAGATTCCGCCGCCGGGAACAACCTTCTCCGGGGCTGCGGGTTCGACCTTAGAGGACGCCGCACAAGGAGTGCCGCATGGGACAGTTCGGGCAACTACGGCCGGGCGGATTCGCCAGACTGGTGGGTCTGTGGTTCCCAAGCCGGAGCCGACCCGCTCCGGAGTGATGAACAACAAGCACGTGAATATTTGCTTGGGGTCGGGGCCCTGTCCTTTCGGGGACCCGATACCAAATCCAGTTCCAAAATCGGCGAGAGTTCAATGAGTGAGAATAATTGGCTGCCTATTCACTACCGTGACTTCTACGATATCCCGCGAGCGTTTGTCGTCGAGCACGAAGGCCGCGACTACTTCTTCGACTGCCCGTTCGATGATGAGCTAGACGAGTATCCCGCCGAATACAAAGTGTATCGTCTGCCAACTGCCGCAGTGCCAACGGAAGCAGGGCAGTCGTGGGCTCACCTCAGTGGTGTCGGGCAGTACCTAGGAAGGGTGGCGACCACTCAGGTCCCTTTCGACCCGAGCAGGCGAGACGCAGTCAGTGCGAAAGTTTTCGATTTGATTACTTGAATCGGCGGGCGGGTCTAGTCTCTCATCGGGCCTCGTAGGCAACCCGGATCCCCGGACCTCCCCACGCTCACCGCGAGGGGCCGCGCACCGTCGCGTCGATGGTGTACGGCCTCTCGCATCTTGCGCCAAGTATGTCGCGAGTCGGTCCTGTCTCGATGAGGACCTCGCCGGTCAGATGTTACGACGGACCTGACCCGCGACCTACCTGCTTCGATTGTCAATCAGCGCCGTCCCACAGCGTGCCTCCGGAACTTTTGCGCGACACTCTCAAGTCATGGGCGCTCAGCAGCGCGTGCTTCCACTGCGGCGCGACACATCTTCATGGGCGCTTCCAGTCCGGAGCAGGGTCGTCACAGACGAGTCTTGGGCGGAGATCGGTGTCTCCAACGAATAGGCGGTCTCGGCCCTGCTCCCACGCACGGCTCTCGCTTCTCACTCAGTCCTGCGAGCTAACTGTGCCGCGCGCGCTCCCACCGCGTGCGGTCGAAGGCCTCACCGCTCTGCGCCACCGCGAGGAGCATCGGCACGAGCTTCCGCGCGACCGCGCACACCGCCTTGGTGCGAAGCCCGCCGTTTCGCGCGACGAGCGCGTCGTAATACGCCCGGTACGCTCCTCGGTCGGCCCGGCACCAGCGCCCGGCCAGGAGGTAGAGCTGCCGCCGCAGCAGAGGCCTGCCCCGCTTCGACTGCCGCTTCCGCCCACGGAGAAGCCCGCTCGACTTCTCGATCAGGTTCATCCCGGCGAGCTTGAGCACCTGTCGCGCATGCTCGTAATCCTCAGGCATCCCGAGTTCGCTGACGATGGTCGCCGCGCAGACGACGCCCACCTCCGGCACCGTCGTCAACGCCCGGGCCGGAGGACAGTCCTGCACCGCCGCGTCGAGCCATAGTTCCACTTCTGCGATCTGCTCCCGCACGAGCGCGAGCCGGTCGAGGATCTGGAGCATCTCGCGCCGCCGCGCGTCGGCGCCCGTCTTCAGCCCGACGGTGGTCCGCGCCGAGGCGAGCAGCGCCCGGATCCGCTCCAGCTTGAGCTGCCCGTTCGAGGCGACGCGTACTGCTCGCACCACGCTGCGCGGGGAGGCGGCCAGCAGGTCTTCCGGCAGTGGCCAGCGAGCCAGCAGCGCGAGCGGCGTCGCAGCCATCAGATTCTCCTTGAACAGGGGCAGGAACTCGGGCCAACTGATGTCGAGAAGCGCCTTGAGCCGGTTCTTGTAGCGCACCGCCTCGACGCTCAGGCGGTGCCGGTTCATCGCCAGATAGCGGAGCGACGCGTAGCGTGGATCGAGGAGGGGAAACCGCACGAACTTCCCCTCGCTGGTCAGCCGCGCGATGAGCGCGGCGTCCTTCGCGTCGGTCTTGAGCGGGCTGTTGTCCTCGATCTCCTTCATCCGCTTCGTGACGGCGGGAAGCACGGTGACGACCGGGTACCCGCGCCGGGCGAGGTCGTGGGCGAAGGTGTAGCCATACTGGCCCGCGAACTCCAAGCCGACGAGCACCTGCTCTCGGGGTGTCTCAGGTGGCAGGAGGCTCAGGATGTGCGCGTCGGCAGCGTCGAAGCCCTCGCGCCCGACGTGGACGGTGAATGCCTTGCTGCGCTTCCCGCCCGCGCCCGCAACGACGAGGGCGTGCGAGACCTTGCCCGTATCGACGCCGACGTGAGCGACGAAACTGCGTGCGTACCCGATCTTCTCATCGGGGGTCATGCTCCCTCCAGTGCTATGGTGTAGCCGGTATGCATGACCGACGACACACGCCGCGGGTGCGACGACATGTCCTCCGGATCACGCTGTGATCGCCGGAATCACCGTGGAGCGAGTTACTGGAGGAGCAGAGTTACAGACGACGCGGAGGAGGGAACTGCAAGGCGCCGTTATGATCGTGCGGAGCGCAAATAATGCGAGGCGCCGCTCTGCGTCAAGTGCGCGACGAACACGCCGTGGAGCAGCAGTCCGGAAACAACGACATTCACCTTGTTTCCGGACTCGCGATCAACGGATCGCTGTATAGATGTCTCTCATACAGTGATCCATTCGGGCTCATGGCCTGCCCTCCCGACTGCGGGTTCGACGGTGATCCCAAGAATCTTGAGCGCGAGGCGGCACGCTTTGAGGCGTACATGAAGGCGCCGACTAGCGAGAAGGTCGGATTGGGTCTCCTTGGGCTCGGTGCGGCGCTCGGCGGGGTGGGAATCATGGCGGCGACCGAAGCGACTGTCGCGACTACCACGATGGTAGCGACGAGGGCAGCCCCCGCAGGTGTAGCGGTCGGAAAAGGTACGCAGCGCCTGATCGATATGATCCAAGAAGCTGGGCCTTCGATGGACGCGCGCATTTCCGCAGTCTCCCAGTGGCTCCCGCGAGGCCAACGGGCGCTAATGACCGTTCAAGAGAACGGGACTCGTATCCTCTCCGGAGGTGCTGGTCAGAACGCAAGACAGATTATCTTGCAGACGAACGGGCAGACGACCGTAACGGCGCTCAATGTCGCCAAGAAGACGTACGAAGTTATCGCCACCATCAAACCTCAATAGCCTAGTCCTGGCGGGAGAGCACAACATGAAGTGGCGGTTCTCACCGGATGCAGAGGCTGGGGCGATGTGGCTCCAGAACCCGGACGTCATGTATGTCTACGTCGACTACACGGTTGACGGCAACGCATGGCGCCGCCTCATGGTTGCGACGGCGCGCTGGCTAAATGGCCACCTTGCGGGGGTTTCGGGACCGGACGACCATTCGTGGGCTGTCGTTCCCACCATGCTTGTGCTTCCCAGCGTTGAGGGAAGCAAATTGCGAACGTTGTTGGATCAGGCGATTAGCGAAGGCGGTTTGGACGTCTATTCAACCCCTGCCTAACTGTGCGTCGCGTCGCGCCCGATCTGGTGTGGTCGTGAGCTTTGATCAGCGGCACATGCGGTCGGTCTAGTCTCTCATCGGGCCTCGTAGGCGTCCCGGATCCCCGGACCTCACCACGCTCGCCACCAGAGGCCGCGCACCGTCACGTTGACGGTGCGCGGTCTCGCTTGTGGACATACCGTGAGTCGCGAGTCGGCCCTGTCTCGATGCGGACCTCGACGGTCAGGTGCTATTGACGTGACCCCCGAAAGCTGATCCAGCTATTATGTCCCGTCCTCACAAAGCTGGCCGCGGGCCAGCGAGGAGGCGGACATGCGGAAGACACGCTTCACCGACGCTCAGATCATCGGGATCCTGCAGGAGGCCGCGGCCGGCGCGACGATCAACGAGGTCTGTCGGCGGCACGGGATCGCGGCGAAGACCTACTATCGCTGGAAGCAGCACTATGGTGGCATGCAGGTCGCCGAGGCCCGGAAGCTCAAGGCGCTCGAGGACGAAAACCGGCGGCTGAAGAAGATCGTCGCCGACCAGGCGCTCGACCTGGCGATGCTCAAAGACGTGGTGGGGCGAAAGTGGTGACGCCACAGAGCCGGCGGCGCGTCGTCACCCATCTCCGGGCCGCCTACGCCGTCAGCGAGCGCCGCGCGTGTCGCACGCTGGCCTTCGCCCGCAGCTCGCAGCGCTACGCGAGCCGCCGCGCACCGTGCGCGGAGCTCCGCGAGCGGTTGCGCACGCTGGCGCTGCTGAAGCCACGATGGGGCTACCGTCGACTGCACTGGCTGCTGGCGCGCGAGGGCTGGGCGGTGAACCACAAGCTTGTGCAGCGGCTCTACCGCGAGGAGGGGCTGGCGGTGCGTCGCCGAGCGAAGAAGCGCGTGGCGGTCGCGCGCGTGCCCCGCTCGACGCCGATCGTGGCCAATGAGCGCTGGAGCATGGACTTCGTCAGTGATGCGTTGGCGGATGGCCGCGGCTTTCGCTGCCTAACGGTAGTCGATGACTGCACGCGGGAATGCCCCGCGATCGAGGTCGCGCAGTCGCTGCCGGCAGCGCGGGTCATTCTCGTCCTCGAGCAGTTGGCCCGGACGCGCGGCTTGCCGCGGAGCATCGTGTGCGACAATGGGCCGGAGTTTGCAGGCCAGGCGCTCGACCGCTGGGCGCACGCGCACGGCGTGACCCTCCAGTTCATTCGCCCCGGCAAGCCGGTCGAGAACTGCTACATCGAGAGCTTCAACGGTCGGTTGCGGGACGAGTGCCTGAACGGCGAATGGTTCCTGACGCTCGCCGACGCGCAGCGGACGATCGAGGCTTGGCGCCACGACTACAATACGGCTCGCCCGCATAGCGGGCTGGCTGGTCGAACCCCCACTGAGTATTCAGAAGCGCTCCAACGATCCATCACCCCCTCTCCCCAGCGACTCACCGCCTAACTGGACCCGCATTGGGGAGGACGTCAGGCGAGCTTGTCACCGACAAGCGCGACGGCTCGGGGCTCGCGTACCGGCGGAACCGGTATTACGAGCCGTTGACGGGCCGCTTCACGCAGGAGGATCCGATCGGGCTGGCGGGGGGGCTCAATCTGTACGGGTATGCAAGTGGGGATCCGGTGTCTTACAGTGATCCCTTCGGACTATGCCCCATGTGCGTCGTCATCGCCGGAGCAGCACTTGAAGGCGCTATTGAGGGAGCTGTCCTAGGAGCTGGAGAGCAAATGGCGATGAATGCCCTACAGGGACGACCCGCGACTGAAGGACTTCTCGCTGCAACTGCTACGGGCGCTGGGGTGGGTGCCGTGACAGCAGGAGTTGGGTCAGCAGTGCGAATGATACGAGCAGTCTCCACAGCGGGTAAAGCGTTGGGGTACGCAGAAGCGACCGTTGCTACCGAAGCCGAAGCCAATGCAGCGGGCAGATCGTTCGTCGGCGAGGGGCGGCCCATGTCGCCTAATCGAAGGACCGGCCAGATTGTAGGCGACATTAACGACGCCACTGGAAACTCCGCGCGCCGGGTTCACACGGATCGTCCTCCCGGAATGACCACGCCGCACGCGAATCTCGAGAACGCCGCAGGTGGCAACACGCATGTGAAAGTCAACCCAACGGGGACAAAGTCATGGTGGCCATGGTAGACCAGTTGATTCAGCTCAAAGGGCAGCGTGTTCTCTTGGAATTTGAAGATGGCGAGATCGTGGAAGCTAAGCTGATGAAGGTCGACGCCGTCGAACACCAGGACATCGTCTTCGATGTCCTCTCCGTGAGAAAGTCGGTTGGTGAGACGTACACGCGTGAAAAGGTGTATGTGGCACCAATCGCCACGGTGACGAGAGTCTCCACGCTTGGCTCATAACGAGCGGTTCGCGTAAAGGTCGATTGACGGCATGGGCGCGCTCAAGTCTCAAATCGGAGGCCGTGCGCTGTAGGTGTGCACGCCTCACCCGGATCCCCGGAGCCGCGCCTTATCTCGCCGCATGCAGGAACAGGAGTGTCGCGTGGCGATACTCGCCTGGGGCACTCCTGCGATGCACCACAGAGGGCACGACTGAGTCTAGCTCTGGAGGCCAGCCAGGTCTTGCACTGCCTCACCAGTCACAACGAGTCCGCGCCCCTGCGGTGACAGGGTCGTCGAGGGACGACGATCAGCAAGTCGTCCCTCGACGAATGTTGTTCAGTTCTCAAGCAACGCCGCGCGCCGGCCGGGTCCGTGTACCTCGATGCTGTCACGACTTCGGAGGCAGCGGTGCTGCACGACTCCGCTCCTCAACACCCCGTTGTTGGAGACTCCAACGGACGACTGGCTGGGGAGCGCACTCAAGCGCCGGGAGCCGGCATGTGCAGCGAGCCGGTCTCCTGGCTCGCCGCACACCCGCTCCGTGATTCCCACGGCTCTTCATCCCAGCCCGCCGGTACTGCTGCGCGGCGGCCCCGATGGTCCGGGGCCGGTTCCTGACCCCAAGCTATCACGCCGTGGGCTCGGCGTCACCCGCCGTGCTCGCGGGGAGGGCGGCCCGCCGCATGTCCGCCGGGACATGCACGAGGACGAAGTCGCGCCGCTCGCGCGCGACGGTGAAGAGGATCCGCAGCACGTCGCGGCTCAGCGCCGCGAGCGCCTTGATCTTCACGCCGCCATTCCGCTCCACCATCGCCTCGAACTCCTTCCGGAAGAAGCCGCTCTTCTGGACGCAGCGGAGCGCGAGGAGGTAGGCGTAGCGCCGGAGCACGGGCCGGCCCCGCTTCGAGATGCGCTCGCGCCCCTTCCGCGTGCCGCTCGACGCCTCGACCAACGAGAGCCCCGCGAGCCGCAGGATCTGCTTCGACGACTCGTACACGCGCACGTCGCCGACGCAGCCGAGGAAGGTGGCTGCGGTGACCTCGGCCACGCCGGGGATGGTGAGCAGGTACTTCGCCTCGGGGAGCTGCCTGAGGACCGCGACCATCTCGGCCTCGACCTGTTTCAGGTGCGCCTCGAACATGCGGATCTGTGCGACGAGGAGCGGCAGCTCGCGCGACGGGGCGCCCTGCGCCAGCGGGAGCCCGAGGGTCGCCTCGGCGGCCGTCATCAGGCGGTCGTAGGTGTCGGCGCCGAGGTGATTGCGGCTCGCCTTCTTGAGCACGGCCAGCACCTTCCGCTTGGGCGCGGCACGGAGGGCGGCCGGTCCGGGGAAAGCCTCCAGGATCGCCAGGGGCGTCGGCTTCTGGATCTGGGCAAAGAGGGACTCGAACTCCGGGAACACGAGCTCCAAGGTCGACGTGAGACGCGTGATCGCCGCCCGGCGCTGCATGCTAAACCGCTCGCGGGTGCTGACGAGGTAGCGGAGTTCCGCGTAGGCGGCTTCGAGGAACGCGAAGGAGACGAAGTGGCCCTGGCTCGCCAGGTCGGTGATCCCGAGCGCATCCTTGCTGTCGGTCTTGAGCGCCTGGTGGTGCATCACCTCCTTCCAGCGCTTCGTGTCCGAGGGGAGGACATTGATGATCTGGAAGCCGAGGTGGTGCAGGTAGTGGGCGAAGGTGAACCCGTAGGAGCCAGCGAACTCGATGCCCACCAGCACGTCGGCGGGCATCGCGTCGGGCACGAGCGCGCGGGTGGCCGTCAGGATGCGCGCGGCCGCTTCATCGAAGCCGAGGCGCGTGGTGGGGAACTCGAAGGGGCGCGAGTCGCGCCCTCCGCGAGGGCGGACGATCAGGGCATGCTTGAACTTCCCGGCATCGACTCCGACGACGGCGGCGGCCTGCTGGGCGCGCTGCCGCTTCACGAATGACTGCATCTGGCACCTGTGGGTGAGAGGTGCCACCACCATCCGGGGCAAAATCGGGAAGCCCGAATTTGCCGGGGCCCGCTGGCCTGCGTCCCGCACCCGCCGTCAGACTTTCCAAGGGCCGAACCGACGACCATACGGCGCCCGGACGGTTCGGAGGAATCGGCCGGGCACAAAAATGCGACGGCTCGCTGAGGTCGCGAACCATCGCTGATCGAGCATTCAGACGCAGGCGCTTAAACCACTTCGGTATACAGGGGTCTCAACTACGCAGACCCGTTCGGGTTGGGTCCCGATGCCTGCGTGGTCGAGGGCGGTGTAGGCGGCTTGGTATTGTTTGGTGTTGCTGCGACTGCTACCGTAGTCGCGCTGACTCACGGTGAAGAGCTGGGATCCGCACTTGAGGATGGCGGCCGAGCAGCACGAAACTTCGCAGTCGGGATCTGGGCCGCGGTTTCCGACAAGCAACATGAGAAAGTACTCAACGGACTTGCAGCCAACATCGAGACGCACTTAGCCTGGCTCGGGGGTAGTGGTCCCCCGGGCAAGGACCCTAATCGGTGGGGTGACAAGTGGAAGAAGGACATTCAGAAGGGCCTCAGCGAGATGCGGAAGCGACTGGATCGCCTGAAGAGCGACAGCGACCGTGAGAAGTGGCAGAAGACGATCGAACAACTTGAGAAGCGCTTACAGGACGCCAAGTGAGGTGAGGCGATGCAAAACTCGGTAACCCAACACATCGAGCTTACGCGAGCGATCGACGCATGGGTGCAAGGACTGCGGTCCGGTGACGAGGACTTCGCCGCGCAGGTCAGCGTGGACCTGGCGGATTTGTTGCACGCTGCCGGGGCTGTGCGAACCGAGCTACAGAAGCTACTCAGCGCCGATCTGGCTGATCCGAGTTCCGCAGATGACGCCTTGCAGAGTGCGGCGAACATCGAGGTGCAGCTCTTCACTGAACTCAAGGAGCATCTCGAGAGCCTCGCTGTGCTATGGCCAAGAGTGCAGGACGCTCTCCAGCACTCGACGGAGCGGGCGAAGTAGGGCGACACGCGCCCGGCGTGATTCCATCACGCCGGGCGCGTGGGCGGCCGAGCGAGTGCAATTTGGAACCTTGGGGGGGTCGTTCGGATCGTGGGGCCTCGCCAGGATGCGGCGAAGGCTGGGCTGGGTGTCAAGTAGGGCCTCGTGGCCCATGCGGATCGCCGAAGCTCGAGCAGGGAGCCCCACCGGCGAATTGGTCGGGTATTGAAACGGGGCCGCCGCGCCCAGCTCGCGAGCCGGGCGTAATCCAGTACCGAGTCCTGGGCAGGTCACTGGGGCAGCGCGTTAGGCGTGCTGACGTCCCCCCCCGCGCGGGAAACACCGATCTTGGGTCCGGGCCGCCAGCGGCGGGCGGAGCCGATGCGAATGAGCCACGGGCCGATTAGCAGATGACGCGCCTCGGGCAAAAAGGGCGAAGTCGCGGGACAAGTCGCGGGACATAGGGCGTTTTCGGGCCATTTCGGGTCTGCTACGGGGACGCGATTTGCTGGGCGAGGTTACCTAGAGTCACGCCCCGCATCGTTCTGAAAATCCG
>DASVXU010000161.1:0-27024 GCA_036392515.1 Gemmatimonadaceae bacterium
TCATGCGCAGCACGCGCTGCTGCTCGCCGGTGCGCATCCGCGTCTGGAAGCCGACGAGGTTCCACATGCGGCCGTCTCGGTCCTCGCGGCGGAGCTGGACGACGGCCCACGGGCGCCGGCCGGTGCGCGGGTCGCGCAGGCCGACCGGCTTCATCGGGCCGAAGCGCAGCGTCTCGCGGCCGCGCCGCGCCATCTCCTCGACGGGCATGCACCCCTCGAAGTACGGCACCTTGTCGAACTCGTGGGCGGTGAACTGGTCGGCCGTCGTCAGCGCGTCGATGAACGCCTCGTACTGCTCGCGGGTGAAGGGGCAGTTGAGGTAGGCGCCGTCGTCCCCCGCCCCCTCCATCGTCTCCTTGCCGTAGCGCGAGGCGCGGAACACCACCGACTCGTCGATCGACTCGACGCTGACGATCGGCGCGATCGCGTCGTAGAAGGCGAGGCCGTCGAGGCCGAGCCGGCCACGGATCGACTCGGCGAGGGCGTCGGAGGTGAGCGGGCCGGTGGCGACGATCCCCACGTCGGGGAGGTCGGTCACCTCCTCGTGGACGACGCGGATGCGCTCGTGGCCCGTGACCCACTCGTGCACGCGCGCCGAGAAGAGGTCGCGGTCGACGGCGAGCGCCGAGCCGGCCGCGACGCGGGCCTCGTCGGCGGCGCGGAGGATGACCGAGCCGAGGAGCCGCATCTCGGCCTTGAGCAGCCCATGCGCGTTCGAGGTCTCGGTGCTCTTGAAGGTGTTCGAGCAGACGAGCTCCGCGAGGCGGTCGGTGTGGTGCGCCGCGGTGCCGCGCACCGGGCGCATCTCGTGGAGCACGACCTGGTGGCCGCGCTCGGCGAGCTGCCAGGCGGCCTCGCTCCCGGCGAGGCCGCCGCCGACGACGTGAAGCTCCTGATTCGCGCGCGATGCCATGCGCGGAATCTAGTGCTTCGGCTTGGCGCTCGCGCGCTTCCTCGTCGAGCGCTTCCGCTTCGGGGCCGGCTTCGGCGGGTTTGGCTGGAAGACGTAGTGGCGATCGCGCAGGATCCAGCGGCCTTTCTCCTCGAGGATCGGCCGCGTGCCGTCCGCGCCCGGGCGCCCGATCGTGAATCCGCCGCCGCAGTCGGTATCGCAGTACTCAGGATCGGAGAAATCGGTCTCGAGCGGCTGCGCCTGCGCCTCGAACCACTCCCCGGTCACGCGTTGCCGCGTGAGCTCGCGGCCGTTCTGGTCGAAGACGGCAAGCCGCTGCCCCACCAGATTCCCATGCGCGTCGCGCCCGTGGCCAGAATAGAGCAGCTCGTCGACACCGTCGCCGTCGAGATCGAGCAGCTCCGGCAGGTCGCTGCTCGAGCTCCACGCTTCCCACCGCGGGACGAAGCGTCCGGGCTGCAGATCGCCGAGGATGATGGAGCCCCACTGCTCGCCCGAGAGGTAGGCCCGCGGCCGCGCGCTGTCGCCAGGGAAGACCCGCGCGGCCAGTCGCCCCCTGATGACGGCGACCGTGGAGTCCGTGGAATCCGTCGGCGCGTAGTCGAACAGGCTGAGGATCGCCGTTCCCGACACTGCCTGCGCGATCTGCTGACGCTGGGCGTCGGTCAGGGCGCGCGACGCGATGGCCGCCGACGTCCCGCCGCCCGTGGGCGCCCCTGCACTGTCTTCCCGCGCGATGAGCTCGGACACTTCCCAATCCGTGGCGGTCGTGACGTCGATGTCGGCGCGCGCCGTCGTCCAGTGCCGCCAGCGCGTCCGCTCGACGAGCGTATCGAAGGGCGCCAGGTGATTGCGGTCGACGACGACCGCGGCGCTCGGCCCCTCGACGACAGTCGCGCCATAGTGAGCGAGCCAGCCGCGGATCTCGGCGGCGTCACCGCAAGGCACCTCACGCAGCGTATCGGGTATCGTGAGGTCCAGCTCCACCTGCACGCGCTTGCCGAGCGCATCGCGCAGGCAGAAGGGAAGCTGCTCGCGCTCGCCGCTCCCGACATGGCGCAGCGCGGCGACAGCCGCCACCGACGCGGCGGCTGGGTACGACGCGAGCGTCATCGCGCGTGACGCGACGATCTCAGCGCTGCCGCGCGAACGATGAGCCACACGCGCGATATCTCCATCGCTCCCCGGCGCCACGAAGATGGTCGCGTTGGTGTCTCTGGGAAGGCGCGCCGCGATGCGTGCGTCGGCGACCGCGGGGTCATCGCGCGGCACGACGATCGTCGTCCCGGTGAACGAGTCGTCGAGCGTGACGAAGGTGCGCGCGACGTTGGCGCCGAGCGTCGCGGGACGTGCGCCGAGCGCGAGCCAGCGGCCCGTCGCGTCACCGGCCGAGAGAGTGAGAGGCACTACTCCCGGAGTGATCGCGGTGCCCGCGGGCAGCCAGGCATCGAGCAAGCCGCCGCGACGCATCACGGGAACGTCGGCGGCGACCGACGTGATCGTGAGTCGTGTCGGATCGGGCGTTGGGTTCGGCGCGACGATCTCGAAGCGGATCCGCTGCGGGATGGTGGAACGTCCCCGCACGTCGAGCGCGATGGCGGCCGATGCCTCACGCACCGCGACGCGCGGTATCGTCGTGCGGATCCGAATCGCCGGCACGGTCGTGTCGGCCGGGGGGAACGCGCCCTTGTACGGACGCCATGCGCTCGGCACCGAGAGCTCGAGCACGGTGCCGTCCGGGCCCGGCACGAGCCGTCCGATGAAGCGCCCAGCCGGAACGAGCTCCGTCACCCGGCCGCTCGCGTCCACGCGCGCGACCACCGCCGAGTCGCCGACGTCGACGATCGCACCGCGCGCGAAGACGGCGTCGCGGAGGTATTGCGGAGTTCCGTAGCGGAGCGTCGAGGTGTCGACGGCGCTGCGACGTTCGGTCCCGAGGACGCGCGGTGCCGAGGGATCGGTGATGTCGACGAATGCGCCCCCCGCCCACGCGCGATCGCGATGCTTCGGATCGATGATCGTCGCGTTGAAGACAGCGACGCTTCTCCCCGCGAGCCGATCGACGCGCACGAGATCGTCGACGAACACCTCGGCGCTGTCCGGAGCCGTCAGCGACTCGATCTGCTTGTTCGGCCGCCTCGTCGTGAAGCGGATCTGTCCCGTCGCTGCCTCGACCAGGTCCAGCGACCACGGGCCGCCGATGAGGCTGACGAGCGTTCCGCGACGTGATCGATACGTGGCAAGCTGGTTGTGCTGCAGGAAGTCCCACCCCGACCAGAGCGCGCGCGTGCCGCGATCGTAGACGGTGTCGATCACCGAGGGGACGATCGCGCGCCCCTCGAGCGCGGCGCCCGCGGTGGCCAGCGCACGGAGCATCTGCCGCGCAGCGAGCGAGGTCTCGTCGCCCCCGGTCGCGGCGGCGAAGTCGCGCTCGAGCTGCGCCAGGTCGACCTGGATGACGGACCCGTAGGCGGTCTGCACGACCGCGCGGTCGCCGTCGACCCACATCTGCTCGATCGCCGCCTTCTGCGTGTAGTTGTGCAGCGACGCCGCGCCGCTCCACCGCGACCGGTCGAGGCGCGTCACGTCGAAAAGCATCAGCCGGAGCTGCGTCGTGTCGCTCGTCATCGACGCGACGAGCACGCGAGTGCCGTCGCCGGCGATGCCGATCGGCCGCCCGACGATCGGCGCCGTCGCTTCGCGAATCTCGACGGGGTTCGCGACGTCGGAGGCGTCGTACACGCGCAACCAGCCGCCGGACTCCGTGCGCTCGACCGCGAAGATGCGATCGCCGAGCGTGACCGCGTCCACCGCGGCGAAGCGCTCGCGCGTCGCACCCACCACCGGGAGCGGTTGCGGCCGCGAGGCGGGGCGCTGTGCGCCGGCCATCACGGGGCCGAGCGCGAGAAGGGCGAGTATCGTTGGCAGACGCATGTCGGCGGGAGGGGGCTCTCAGTTCGACGACCCGTGCGCGGACGAGTCACCCGTCTGGACCGCGACTCGTGGCGCGACCGAGAGATGGCCGATTCGACGTTCCGTCCCCTCTTCGTCCGATGCGCGCCACGACCAGCACCCTGCTCTGCCTGACGCTCGCCACGTCGTCCCTGACCGGCGCCTGCACCCGCTCGGCTGAACGCCCCGTGAGGATGCGGGGCGTCGGGAACCAGCGATGCGAGAGGGCGCCTGGCCGACACGATAACTCGATGCGGGTGTGCTGATTCGGGAAACGGCTGCCAAGCGGACGAAGGGCCGACACGCGGCGCCTGTGGCGCCGTGGTCGACCCTCTCCGATTCCGCAGTGCCTCTCGCCCCGCGCTCCGCCCCGCGGTATTTCGCTCCCCGCACCACCCTTTCCAGGGAACCGGCCCCGAACCTTCCCGCCCGCCCTACGCCGCGCCGACTTCCTCCTCCTTCTGCGCGACGTCCCACTCGTTCCCGCACTTCAGGCACTTCCGGAACTCGCCGCGTGTCTTGCTGAACTTCACCTCGGCGCCCTTGTAGTGGCACTCGGGGCACTCCTCGGGCACCGGCTTGTTCCAGGCAACGAAGTCGCAGTCCTCGTTCGCGCAGGCGTAGAAGCTCGTCCCGCGCTTCTTCGACTTCCGCTCCACCAGCTCGCCGCCGTCCTTCGGGCACAGCACGCCGGTCGGCATGCTGCGCGTACCGCGGCACTTCGGGAAGGTGCTGCAGCCGAGGAAGGCGCCGCTGCGACCTTCGCGCTTCACCATCGGCGCGCCGCAGACGTGGCACTTGTACTCGGTGAGCTCCGCCTTCTTCTTCTCGCCGCTGATCGGACGCGTGTACTTGCACTTCTTCGGGTGATGCTCGCAGGCGAGGAATGGCCCGAAGAACCCACCGCGCGGCTCGAGCTTCCCCCCGTCCTCCGGGCAGCGCAGATCCTTGATCTTCGAGAGGTCGTACGCCTCGCCGATGAGCTGCTCCACCTGGACGCTCTTCAGCGACTTGTCGAAGGGCTTGTAGAAGTCCTTGAGCACCTTCTGCCAGCCTAACGCTCCCTCCTCCACCTTGTCGAGCTCACCCTCCATCTCGGAGGTGAAGCCGACGTTGAAGATGTCGGGGAACTGCTTGACCATCACCTTCTCCACCGACTCCCCGAGCTCCGTCGGGAAGAAGCGACGCTGCTCGAGGAGCACGTAGCGCCGGTCGGCGAGCACGGAGATGATCGACGCATACGTGGACGGCCGGCCGATGCCGAGCCGCTCGAGCTCCTTCACGAGGCTCGCCTCGGAGAAGCGCGGCGGCGGCTCGGTGAAGTGCTGCGAGGGGGTGATCGAGACGACGGGCACGCGCTCGCCCTTCTCGACGATCGGCAGCGCCTGCTCGTCCTCGAGCGCCTTGCTGTCTCCCTCCTCGCGCGCCTCCTTGTAGAGCGCGAGGAAGCCCTGGAACTTGATGACGCTGCCCGTCGACCGGAACAGATAGGTCGACGTGATCCCCTTCGCGCCGGCGGGCGCGTTCTCCGGCGTCAGCTCGTAGTCGAGCGTCGTCGTGTCGAACACCGCGGGGGTCATCTGCGACGCCATGAAGCGCTTCCAGATCAGCTCGTACAGCTTGAACTGGTCGTCCTTGAGATAGCGCTTCACCGCGTCGGGACGGCGCGTCGGATCGGTGGGACGGATCCCCTCGTGCGCGTCCTGCGCGTTGGCGCCGGTCTTTCCGTAGAGCTGCAGCCCGTTCGCGACGAACTCGCGCCCGAACAGGGTGCGCAGATACTCCTGCGCCTGTCCCGCCGCGCTCTCGGCGACGCGCGTCGAGTCGGTACGCATGTAGGTGATGAGCCCCTGCTGCCCATCGGGACCGAGCTCGATTCCCTCGTAGAGGTCCTGCGCGACGCGCATCGTCCGCTTGCTGCCGAAGCCGAGCTTCTTCGCGGCCTCCTGCTGCAGGGTGCTCGTCGTGAAGGGCGCCGCGGGATTCTTGCGCCGCTCGCGGCGCTTGACGTCGGTGACCGGGAACTGCTTCCGCCCCTGGAGGTCGGAGAGGATCTTCCGCGCCGCGGTCTCGCTGCCGATCTCCGTCTTCTTCCCGTCGATGTGGTGGAGCTTCGCGGTGAAGCGCTGCCTGTCCTTCTCGAGCAGCGCTTCGATCGTCCAGTACTCCACCGGCTTGAACGCGCGGATCTCCCGCTCGCGCTCGACGATGAGGCGCAGCGCGACGGTCTGCACGCGGCCCGCGCTGAGCCCCTTCTTCACCGTCTTCCACAGGATCGGGCTCGCCTTGTAGCCGACGAGGCGATCGAGGACGCGACGCGCCTGCTGCGCCTCGACCTTCTTCTCGTCGATCTTCCCGGCCTGCGCGATGGCGCGCTGCACGGCGTCCTTCGTGATCTCGTGGAAGAGCACGCGCTTCACCGGTGCCCCGTTCTTCCGCGTGACCTGTCCGGCGACGTGCTGCGCGATCGCCTCACCCTCGCGATCAGGGTCGGTCGCGATGAAGATCTCGCGGCTGTCCTTCGCCGCGTCGCGCAGCTCGGCGATCGTCTTCTCCTTTCCGGGGATCGGCACGAGATCCGGCTCGAAGCCGTTGTCGACGTCGATGCCGAGCTTCTTCTCGGGAAGGTCCATGATGTGGCCGACCGTCGCCTTCACGCGGTAGCCGCGGCCGAGGTACTTGCCGATCGTCTTCGCCTTGGCGGGCGACTCGACGATCACGAGCGCGGTCGAGCCGGCGGGGGCGCCGACGTCGCCGTACTCGGTCTCGGCGGGCTTCCGCCCGCGCTTGCCGACGGCCGCGCCCTCCCCGCGCACGGCGGCCGCGGCGCCACGCTTGGCCGCGGCCTTCGCCGTTCTCGTGCTCTTCGCGGTCTTGGCGCCGCCCTTCTTCGCTGTTGCCATCCTAGTGTATCGTCCTCCGTGAGCCGGGTGCTCCCGGCTCGTCGATTCCCACGGCCTCGAGAAGTGCCTTCAGGTCGTCGAGCGCGATGCTGCCGTCGAGCTGCGTCATCGCGCGCTCGATCACCTGCTCCAGCTCCGCGGGGTTGAGCGAATCACCCGCCAGCCGGAGGAGATGCCCCCAGGCGTCGGGAGTGAATCGCGCCCGCTCGTGAGGTCCGGGGACCCGGAAGGTCCGACCCTCACGCTCGCCGATCCCACGCGGGACGACGGGATCGCTCCCGCCGTCGCCGGAATTCTCGTCCATTAGTACCCCTAAGCGACGCCTTCGCGCCGCACCGAGTTCACCACTTTGATGATGACCTGCGCCACCGTCTGACGCTCCGTATCGATGGTGAGGTCCGCGCGCTCGAACGCGGCGCGCCTGCTCTCGTACAGCCTCTGGAGCTCGGCCAGCGGGTCCGGCCGCACCAGCAGGGGCCGGGTCGCCCGCTCCGCCCCCAGCCGCTTCAGGGCGGTCTCGGGACGGACACGAAGGTAGATGATACGCGCGGGTGGACGCAAAAGCTCCACGTTGCCGGGCTGAGCGATCCAGCCCCCGCCGGGCGACAGGATCATCCCGCCTACCCCCCGCAGCTCCTCCGTCAGCTGGGTCTCCAGCTTCCGGAAGTGATGCTCCCCCCGCTCGCCGAAGATCTGGCTGACCGGCATCCCCTCGCGGCGCTCGATCTCGCGATCGAGGTCGAGGAAGGCCCGGCCGAGCGACCTGGCCACGCCTTCCGCCACCGACGTCTTCCCCGCTCCCGGAAGGCCGACGAAGATGACGTGCGGCTTGCTCGCGTCAATCGGCGATACGGGCTGCGACGTGCGAAACGTAGCCGTCATAGTTCCTCCTCACTTCGGCGAGGGAATCTCCACCGAACTTCTCGAGGAATGCGTCCGCGAGGACGATGCAGAGCATCGCCTCCGCGATGACCCCCATCGCCGGCACCGCGGTCACGTCGCTGCGCTCGGCAACCGCCTGAGCGGCGTCTCCCGTCGCGACGTCCACCGTCTGGAGCGGACGCATGAGCGTGCTGATCGGCTTCATCGCCACTCGGACGACGAGGGGCTCGCCCGTCGTCATCCCGCCTTCGAGCCCTCCCGCCCGGTTCGTCCGCCGTCTCACGTTCCCGGCGAGTGGCCGGTTCGCGGCGCGCTCGATCTCGTCGTGGACTTCGGCGCCGGTGCGGCGCGCCGCCTCGAAGCCGATCCCGATCTCCACCCCTTTCACCGCGGGGATCGACATCATCGCGGCACCGATGCGCCCGTCCAGCTTCCTGTCCCACGAGACGTGGGAGCCGAGGCCCACCGGCAGCCCGTCCGCCACCACCTCGCAGACGCCGCCGAGGGTGTTCCCCTCCCGCTTGATCCGGTCGATCAGCTCGACCATCCGCCCTTCGGCGGCCGGGTCGAGGGTCCGGAGCTGCGACGCGTCCGCCGCGGCGTTGATGTCCTCCGGCAGCTCCGCCGGGGGCGCGGCGTCGATCCCGCCGAGGTGCACGAGGTGGCTTCCGACCCGAACGCCGAACTGGGCGAGAAAGGTCCTGCACACCGCGCCGGCGGCGACGCGCGCCGTCGTCTCGCGCGCCGACGCTCGCTCGAGGATGTCGCGCGCGTCGTCGCGGTCGTACTTGAGCAGCCCCGTCAGGTCCGCGTGTCCGGGACGGACGCGCGTCACCGCGCGCTTGCGCGGGGCGGGATCGTCCTCCCGCGGGGCTGGATCCATGATCTCCTGCCAGTTCTTCCAGTCGCGGTTGCGGACGAGCATCGCGATGGGGCTGCCTAACGTCTCGCCGGCGCGGACGCCGGAGAGAAGCTCGGCCTGGTCGGTCTCGATCTGCATCCGTCGCCCGCGCCCGTAGCCCTGCTGGCGGCGCGCGAGCTGGGTGTCGACGTCGGCGGCACGGAGCGGGACGCCGGCCGGCATCCCCTCGAGGACGCAGACCAGCGCCTGCCCGTGCGATTCTCCCGCGGTGGTGAAGCGAATCATGATTCGGTCAAAGACACGAGCCCGACACGGGGTCGGGCTCGCGTAGGGTTCTGCATTCGGGACCTGCCGCGGATCACGGCAGCTGCAGCAGATCCTCCGGCCGAATATCAATCACCACGAGCCCCTCCGATGTCAACCCGTAGATCTTGAGCGGTACCGTGGCGCTCGGGTTGAAGTTGTACCAGACCCTGAGCGCACCGTAGAGGTTCGTGCGGAGCGGCAGCTTCTGGCGGAGGCGGAAGAAGTAGGAGTCCACCACCTCGAGCGTCGAGTCCGAGGAAGCGACGAACGCCTGGCTGACGCTGTCCGCCGCGTACTTCGAGTCGTTGCCCGGATTGAAGGCGATCCCCGAGCCCTTCGCCGTCGTCGTGACCTTGCCCTGCAGGCGGAGCGCGGTGTCGGCGAAGTAGGTCTCCGCACCGTGGATCGCCAGGTAGTTGCTCTTCTTGTTGTACGCGATGCCGAAGATCGCGTCCGAGGCGTTGTTGACGAGGTCCTTGATCTGCAGGGGCCGCGAGTACACCGCCTGACTGTACGACATTCCGAGCGAGTCGAGCACGGTGATGACGCGTCCCGGCTTGCCGTTGGTGGCGCCCTCACCGAAGGCGATGCGGCGTCCATCGGTGCCCGCCGACACGAAGTTCGTGTCGTTGAGCGCGAGGGTCGAGACGTCGATGTCGTTCACGAGCTCGACGTCCACCGCGTGGCTGGCGAGCGCCGGATCGGCCATCGCCTGCTCCGCCGTCACCCACATCCCGCTGCAGTAGGCGACGTTCGTGTTGATGTCGGTGTCGCAGATCCTGATGTTGTCGCTCGCGCCGGCCGCCAGCGAGACGTAGATGAAGACGCTGTCGGCGTTGAAGAGCGTGTACTTCTGCGCCATCGCGCTGGCGTACTGCCAGAGCTGCCGCATGCGCGGCTGGCCGAGCGGATCGTCGATGCGGCGGAGCGTGCCCGCCGGCGCCGCGCTGGTCGGACGCGTCGAGAAATAGATGTTGCCGTTCGCCGACTGCGCCAGGTACTGCGGGCGGTCGGAGTAGTTGATGACCTTGAAGCCGCTGTACTTCAGCTGCCCCGTCGTCGTGTTGATCGCCCAGGCGACGTCGTACACCGAGGTGCTCGGCGTCTGCACGCGCTGCCCGCGGAGCGACGACAGCGTGTTCAGGTCGATCACGTCGATGTTCGTGCCGCCCGAGTTGGCGACGAAGAGCCGGTTGCCGCTCGTGTCCACCGCCATCCCCCAGGGGAAGGCGCCGACGGAGATCTTGGTGGGGCGGAAGCCGGGGGTCGTGCGCGTGGCGGAGGAATCCTCCCACACGAACACGCCGCCCTGCGCCACGTCGCTGATGAACACGCGCTTGCGCGTCGAGTTCGTGTCGATGGCGATGTCCGCGCCGATGCTGCCGGCGGGGAGCGGGTACGTCACGCCGTAGACGAGGACCACCGTGTCACGCTTCGCGACGCGGACGTCGGTCTGCGGCGTCGTGAAGCCGGTCGGCAGCGTGTAGCCACGGTTCCCGAGGCTGTCCTCGGCCCAGCCGATGACATAGGCCCGCTTGCCGCGGTACTGACGGTCGTAGTTCACCACGAAGCTCGCCGTGTCGTTCGCGCGGCGCGTTCCGGCGGCGCGCGAGACGCTTCCGCTGCCGATCAGCGTGCTGTCGGGGAGCGTGCGCATCTCGTAGCCGATCGCGCGGATCTGACTCGGGTCGTGCGCGTCGACCTTGACGGTCGCGCCGATCTCGAAGCGCGGCGGAATGGTCTGGTAGACGAGCGGCGGCGAGCCGTCGCGCGGTTCCGAGATGATCGGAACGACGACGGTGTTCCCCGAGCCGAGGTTGCCCGCGCCGTCCACCGCGCGCGGCACGATCGTGATGGTGCCGCCGATCGGTGCGTTCGCCGGAACGGTGATCGTGGTCTGCGAGGTGAGGTACTGGACGCCGGTGACGTAGATGGTCGTGTCCCGGAGGACCGTGCCATTGCTCATCGTCGCCGTGTAGCCATAGCGCGAGATCGACGGCGTCGAGTCGAACACCACCAGGGTGATCGTGACGTCGCGGTTCGGCCACGCCGCGCTGTCCGCGGTGACCGTGACCTTCGGACCGGAGACGAGCACCTGCGTGAGGTAGGCCGTGTCCGCGTTCCCCGAGTTGTCCGTCGCGATGGCGCGGAAGTAGACCGCGGTATCGGCGGCGGTCGCCGGGTTCTTGTTGGCACGGAGACGCCGCGTCAGCGTATCGACCGTCGTGACCGTGGTGTAGTTGTAGAGCACCGAGTCGTAGAAGACGACGGTGTCCGTCGAGCCGAGGCGCGGGTCGCCGCGAACCGAGAAGCCCTTGATGGTGAACTTCTTCAGCGCGACGTTGTCGCTGAGCGCCGTCCGGATGTCGATGCTGTCGCCGATGAGCAGCGCGCCGCGCTGCGCCGGGCTGACGAAGGAGATGACCGGCGGGATCGCGTCCGCGATGTTGAAGCGGACGGTGTCCGTCACCGAGACGATGCCCGTCGCGTCGGTCGCGCGCGCCCGGATGAGGTACGCGCCCGGCGCCAGCGTGTCGAAGTTGGCGATCATCGACGCGGCGACGTTCGTCTTCCGGTTGTCGACCGGCTGCGTGAACGTGAAGCGCGTCGTGAGCACGCCGCCGACCACGGTGAGAACGTCGTAGCCGACCGAGGTCAGTCCAGACGAATCGGACGCGGTGAGGCGGACGGAGTCCGTCGGCGCGAGCGACTTCATCGTCTGGCCGCGAGTGGGCGCCACGAGCTTCACGACGGGCGGGATCGAGTCGAACAGGACGAACTTGATCGAGTCGGTGAAGGTCTGGCCGTTGCCATCCTCCACCATCCCGTAGACGCGAACGCTGTCACCGGACCGCGCGCCGTCGAGCGGCACCGGGAAGGTGACCGAGAACCTCGGCGTCGCCGACTTGAAGGTCTGGTTGGTGCCGTCGACCTGAACGGTCGAACGCGGCGTCGTCGAGCCGGTGTCGCGCGTGGCGAACACCTGCATCCTGAGCAGCGAGAGATCGTCCGTTCCATCGGCCGTGACATTGACCGGCGAGCCGAAGAGCATCCGGTGGCGGACAGTGTCCAGCCCCGGGATGCTGATCTTGAGCCTGGGCGGCGCCGAGAGGGCACCGTTGTTACCGGTGCCCGCGCCGTTCTCACAGGCGGTGAGGAGAGCCGCGAATCCGAGCGCCCCAGCGGCGAGGCGCAGTGCCCGATACGTCATAAGATGCTCCGGGTGAATGCCGGGTTACCGCGGTGCCGCGGTGCCGCCCAGCTTGTCCCCGTCATCGACGATGTGGGGGGTGACCAGGATGAGGAGGTCGCGCTTGTCTTCCTGACTCGACGTGTGGCCGAACAGCCTGCCGATCAGCGGCAGGTCGACGAGCAGCGGGATCCCGGCCTTGGAGACCGAGACCTGCGTGACCGTCAGGCCGCCGATGACCGCCGTCTCGCCGTCGCTGACGAGGAGCTGGTTCTCGGCGAGCTGCTTGGCGAAGGTGTAGCCGAGGTCCGACGCGGCGAGGGCGAGCGCGGAGCGCTCGCTGTGCAGCGTCATGAGGATCTGGCGGTTCGACGTGATGTGCGGCACGACCTCGAGGATGATGCCGCTCTCCTTGAAGGAGACCGTCGCGCGAGCGAGGGCCCCCGTCCCGCCCGTGTTGGCGTCGAGCACGCGGATCGGCGTCTCTTCACCGACCACGATGCGCGCCTTCTTGTTGTCGAGCGTCACGATGCTCGGCTCCGCCTGGATGTCGGCGAGACGGACTTCCTGCAGAGCGTCGATGAACGAGGTCAGCGAGAACTTGCCGAGCGTCGTCGAGAAGAGGAGCGAGAGCGCGGGGCTGGCGACACGCTGGTTCGCGTTGGCGACCGCGGCGAGCGAGTTGCCGCCGACGCGGAAGACGCTCGGCGTCTTGACCGGATCGTAGTACTCCGTCGGCTGCGTCGCGTCGGGCACGCCGTCGCCGTTCGAGTCGACCGGGCCGAAGGTGCTCGGCCGCTGGACCAGCTTGTTGAAGAAGGCGCCGCTGCTTCCGAAGTCGTACGCGATGCCGATGTCCTGGATGTCGGTGCGATCGACGAGGATGATCTTCGCCTTGATCGAGACCTGCGGCGTGCGGATGTCGAGGTCGCGGACGTAGCTCACGAGATCGTTCATCCGCGACGGCACCTCGGTGATGAGGAGCGTGTTCGTCGAGGTGTCGGCGCGGACCGATCCGCGCGCCGGGCAGCTCTGCACGGACACCTGCGTGGCGCCGGGCGCCTGCGGCGGGCAGTCCTTGGAGAGCAGGCTTCCGATCGTCTCGACGAGCGACGCGGCCCGCGTGTAGTTGACCGGGATGAGCTGCGTGACGAGCGGTTCCGTCGCCTGCTTCGCGAGGATGTTGCCGTAGCTGTCGACTGTGATGATGCCGTTGTTGTCCTCACCCGCCGCGAGGTTCTGCGACTGGAGGATCGCGTTCATCGCGACGTCCCAGGGCTGGTCGCGGACCTCGGCGGTGATCTTCCCTTCCACGCCCTTGCCGACGACGATCGTGCGACCGGAGAAGGCGGCGAAGGCGGCGAGGACGTCGCGGATGTCGGCGTCCTGGTAGGTGACGGTGATGCGCGGCTGCGTCGAGGCCGCGGGGGCCGCCAGGCGTGCGCGCGGCTTCGGCGTGTCGCTCTCCTCGACGCGGGCCGGGGTCGCGACCTGCGCGGCGTCGCGCGTGCCGTGCCATGCGTCGAAGCGGCTGCCCGGCGCGCTGATCGAGACGCGCACGTCGTTGCTGCCGCGGTCGATCGAATAGGAGCGCGTCGTGTCGAGGTCGATCACGACCCGCACGACGTCCTTCTTGTACTGGGCGAGGCGGACGTTCCGGATCCCGCCGCGCGCGACCTTGTCGTACATCTGCGGGGGGACGCCGAGCGTCGCGCCGCTGAGGTCGAGAACGATGCGATATGGAGCCTCGAGGGTGAAGTCCTCGATGTCCACCGACCCGGCGATCCCGATCACCACCTGCGCCTTCCCGGTGGCGGGGACGATGCTGACCGACGTTACCGCGGTAGCACGCGGGGTCGGGTCCATGCCTCGCGCTGGCGCGGAGATCAGGACGGCCGCAAGGGCGGCCAGCGACACGACACGCGTCATGGTTTCCTCTGAGTGGAATCGCCGAGCGCCAGGATCTCCTGACGCGAGTATCCGAATTCGTCGATCGTGAAGGTCACCGACTTCGGGTGGATCTGCGCGACGCGCATCCGTCCGAGAGTCTGGCCGACCCGCACGCGGTACTGGTCGTTCGAGCTGACGTCGCGCATCACCGCGACGGACTTGCGGCCTGTCGGGTCGTAGGCGACGGCGACAAGCTTGAGGTCGTTATACGCAGGACGCAGATCCCCGCTGGCGAGCAACGACAGGAAGGGGTCACGGCGGCCCTCACCCTCGTAGGTGAAGACCTCGCGGCTGAAGGCGACTTCGGGTGGCTGGTTCGCCTTCTTCGTCGTGTCCCTGGTCACACCCTTTTTCGCCGTGTCCTTCGTCACCATCGGCGGGGCCTTCGCGGCCGCGGAGTTCGCCGGAGCGGGGGTCGCCGCCGCGGGCGACGCGGCCGGGGCCGGCTTCGCGGCGCCCTTCGAGCTCGCGGCGCTGGCGTTGGACGCGTTCGCCGTCGCCGGCGCGCTCTTCGACGCGGCCCCCGTCACCGGGTTCACCGGCTTCTGCGTGACGGGCTGGCCCGTCTGCTCGGCGATGTTGGCGTTCGTCGCGTTCGCGGCCTTCTGCGCCGCGGCCTTCGCCGCGCCGAGCGCCGGGATCCCCTGCCCGCGCGCCGGCACGGCGCCCGCGAGGGCGCCCGCCGCGAGCAGCATCATCGACCACTTCATCAGTTGGCTCCCGCGGCTGCGGCCGCCGGCGCGTCATGGCCCGCTGGAGCGGCCGACGCGCCCTTGGCGACGTACGTCTGGATGTCGAACTGCGCCATGATGATCGCGTCGTCCTTGCGCCGCTTGAGCTTCGCGGCGGCGGCTGGATTCGGCGGCAGCATGAGCTTCACGTTCACCGGCGCGATGATGCGCGTCAGCGAGCCAACGTTGGTGAGGAACTCGCCGAGCGCGTGATAGTCGCCCATCACCTTCAGCGAGTAGCGATAGGTGTCGAACTGCTCGCCGGGGGTCACGGGCTGCGGCTGGATCTCCCCGACGTCGAGACCGACGCGGCGCGCCGCGGTCGAGACCTGCTCGAGCAGCGTCGGCACCTCGTTCCCGGTCGGGACGAGCTGGCGCATCACCTGGAGGCTCTGCTCCGAGCGGGCGGCCTGCTGGAGGAGCGCCTTCTCGTTGTTCCGCGAGGTCTCCGCCTGCGCCTTCCGATTCCAGACGTCGAGCGAGTCGACGTGATCCTGGATCGTCTGGAGCTGCTCGTTGACGGGCGTCCAGCGGAACTGGTAGAAGGCGTAGACCGCCGCGACGGCAGCGAAGATGAGGAGGAGGAGGACTTTGTCCCGCTCGCTCTTGAAGAGTGCCATGGGTGTTACCTCACCGAGAGCGCGATCGGCACGCGCTTGACGAGCGCGCTGTCCGGTTGCTGATACGTTCCGGTCAACTGGAACTCGGTCACGTCCTTCCCCTCGACGGGAATGACCGTCGTCTTCACGAGCGTGACACCTTCGATGAAGGGCGACGCCTCGAGCGCCTTCATGAACCGCGTCAGCGCCTGGATGTCGACCGTGTTGCCGATGATCAGGAGCTGCACCGGCACCGCGGCGGCGGCGCTGTCCGCGTTCTCGCCCTTCTTCGGCGCCGGCTTCGCCGGCTGCGCGTTAGGCTGGGGCGCGCCGGTCATGTTCGTCTGCTGGAGGGAGGTGAGCCAGGTGTAGGGCGGCAGCGCGCGGCTCACCTCGTCCATCACGTGCGGCCAGACGAAGCGGTTGTTGTCGATGACCTTGATGATGTTGAGCTGGCGCATGACGGAGTCCTTCTTCGCCTGCGCCTTGCGGATGCTCTTCACGATCACGGAGTACTTGAGCGAGTCCTGCTGGGCGCGACGCTCGCGCTCCTCGAGGCTCGCCTGGCGCGTGACCTGGCGGGTGTAGAGGCCGCCGATGATGACGGCCGCCGCGACGCCGCTGACCACCGCGCCGATGAGGAAAGGGTCGGTGACCTTGGCGGCGAAGCTCTTGAACGCCGCGCCGACGTCGAAGGACGCCCCGCCCCCGCTACTCTTGTTCTTCTTCCCCGACCCGGGGAGCAGATTGATCTCGATCATGCCTGTCGCCGGTGTGATCAGGCCGCGCTGCGAAGCGCGAGTCCGATGGGGAGCATCATGAGGGGAGCGATCTCGTCGGTGACGAGCGATCCGAAGGCACCGTCACGCACCTTGAGGTTCGCGAGCGGGTTCGCCTGATCGACGCGGATGCGGAGCCGGTTGCCGAGCGCCTCGGTGAGTCCGGGGATGCGCGCGCCGCCGCCGCAGGTGTAGACGGAGCGGAGCTGGCCGCCGCTGCGCGCCGAGGAGGCGAGGAACGCCGCGGCGCGCTCGACGCCGACCGCGATCTCCTCGCCTCGGCTCTCGATGATCGCGTCGAGGTGCGGCGAGCGATCGTAGCCCTGGAGGAGCTGATCCGCCTCGTCCGCGCTCAGCCCGCGCTCGCGCTGCAGGTCCTCGCGGAAGCGGCGCGTCCCGACCGTGAGATCACGCGTCAGGATCGGCACGCCCTCGTCGAGGATGTTGATGTTCGTGACCTCGTGGCCGATGTTGACCAGGCCGACGATCCCGCTCATCGCGTCGGGATGATTGAGCTCGAAGGCGTTGTGCAGCGCGAAGGCATCCACGTCGACGAGCGAGGGGTTGAGCCCCGCGTCAGTGAGGATGCGCAGCTTGTTCTCGATCAGCTCGCGCTTCGCCGCGACGAGGAGCACCTGCATCTCGTCCCCGCCGCCGTCGGGATCGAGGATCTGGAAGTCCAGCTCCACCGATTCCATGTCGAAGGGAACATGCTGCTCCGCCTCCCAGCGCATCAGCTCGCGCGCCTGCTGCTCCTTCACGCGCTCGATCTGGATCTTCTTGATGATGACGTCGCGCCCGCCGACGGCGGTGACGACGGCCTTCCCCTTCACGCCGGCCGCGGAGAGCGCGCCACGCACCGCGTCGGAGACGATGCCGGGGTCCATGACCTCACCTTCGACGATCGCGTCGGCGAGCAGCGGCGTGACGGAGACCTTGACGAGCTCCGGCTGCTTCCTGCCATGGTCGACGACGGCGACCTTGATGAGGCCCGAGCCGATGTCGAGACCGACTGTCGTCTTGCTGCGACCGAAGAGGCCCATGAGACTAGCGGGAGAGGATGGCGGCGCGCGGGTCGAACTTGACCCTTGCGACGTGAGAGATGTCGAGCGCCGGGACAACGTGACCGCGTGAGCGGTCGTTTCTACCGAAACACACGAACTGGGGGCCAGAAGGTAACAGACGGGGCCGCAGCTCCCGCTCACCGGAATCACGCGGTGGAAACGAGAACGGCGCGTCCCAGTCGCGGGACGCGCCGTTCGTCCGTCGTCGCGAGCGATGATCCGCTCGCGCGAGCGCTACCACATCTCCGCCCACGCGCGCTGCCGCGCGGGGACGAGACGCGCCGAGCCGCGGAGCGCCATCTCGACCGCGCACTTCGAGTACTGGAAGGTCACGTTTCCGAGAATGTCGTTCGTCGTCGCGCTGATGCTCGCGTTACGGGCCATCGCGGCGCCGAAGATGTTCGCGCTGCCGTTCGCCTTCGTGAACTGGTCGCGGACGATGATAAGGCCGTACCAGTCGAAGCTTCCGTTCACGTAGAGACTCCCGTCGACGAGGAGCACGCCCTGCCCACGCCCCTGGCTGAGGTGCACGTCCGTCGAGACGTAGATGATGGGCATGTACGTCTGGCACGCCTTCACCGCCGTCAGGTCGCGCAGCGGCTCGCCCCAGTTGGTGGGCGAGGAGGTGTTGCAGGAACCGTTGGCGTTCAGCGTGGGCAGCACCGTGCCCGGGTCGCCGTTCAGCTTGATGTCGGCGTTCTGCACGAGCGTCGCCCAGGTCTCATCGCCGTATTTCACGTAGGTGCCGTCGGTCCCGGCGTTCGGGTCGGCGAAGGTCGCCGGGGACCCGATCGCGTTGCTCGACTTCTGCACCGTGAGGGTGGAGTTCGGACCGTACGCCACCGCGGTGGTGTCGCGGCCCGGATAGTTCGCGCAGTCCCACCCCGTCGGATTGACGTTGGTGCCGTACACCTGCGAGCTGCCCTTGATGGTGCCGCCGCCGGCGAGGGTGAGCGCGCCGCCGTACTTCACCGCCGGGTATGCGAGACGCATCACCATGCTCGTGCGGCGCTTCACCTCCTGCGAGGTGTTCACGCCCGCCGTTCCCTCCGACACGAACCAGTACGTGTAGTCGTTGATGCGCGTCGCGCGGACGGTCGAGGTCGAGCCGTCGCCGACGTCGTAGTTGAAGGTCGTGTCCTTCCCGACCGCGAACTTGATGTTCAGGGTCTGGTCCCAGCCGGACATCGTCTTGTTCAGTCCGAACTCGGCCGCCGTGAAGGCGCGCTGCGCGATGAGCGAGTTGCGCCCGATGCGGAAGTCCTGCGTCGACGCGAAGAAGGCGCCGGCGATGAGGGCTCCGATGACGACGATGGCGAACATCGCCATCGCCAGCGCCATCCCCTCGCGGTTGTTCCTGTAGAGTGCACGCATGATTGCGTTCTCCGTGATGGGTCAGCGCCCTACTGCCGGTTCCGGAGCGCGATGATGATTCTCTGATAGTCGCGATAGAAGTCGTTCACCTTTCCGCCCCCGAGCGCGACCTTGCTCTGGGTCTGGCCGCGCACGAACATCAGCACGCGCGCGACGTTCAGCGGGTTCGTCGTCGCCGTGCCCGTCGAGTCCCTGTAGACGAACGACAGGCCGCTGTTCACCGTGTCGCCGGCGACGTACGGCCGGTATGGCCCGGCGACGGGCTGGATGTTGCTGCATGACGTGCCGTTGCCGCGGCACTCGCGGTACCCCATCCACCAGAGCCCGTCCGTCGGCGACTTGTACAGCGAGTACTTCACCTGGCGCGCGAAGCGCATCGGCGCGCCGTCCACGATCGTCGCGCTGAGCGGCGTCGAGGTGTAGTAGATGTACCGGTAGCGCGCGGCATCGGCGGTCGGGTCGGTGAAGGACCCGCAGCCGGCCGTGGTCGAGTCGATCTGCGAGATCGTGTACGGCACCCAGATGTCGTCCTGGTTGCCCGGCGCCTGATCGTCGAAGACGAGCACGACGTCGTTCACCTTCGGCCTCGTGAGGAAGGTGGTGAAGTACTTCCCTCCCGAGAGATCGGTCGGCGGGATGGTGATCATGCTCCCCGCGCCCGAGTTGCCGTGCGAGCACATGATGCTGCTGCCGATGTTCCCGCGCACGAAGAGCGAGGAGTCGGTCATCTCGAGGATGTCCTGTCCCACCGCGGAGACCCCGCGGACGTCCACCGGGACGACGGCGGTCGCCTGGCGGATCTGCTGCCGCGTGTCGATGACCTCCGTCGCGCTGCGATAGAACTGCTGCTGGCGCATGACGATGGTCATGATCCCCCCGGCGACGATGCTGAGGAGCACGAGCGTCACCATCATCTCGGGGAGGCTGAAGCCCTGCCGCCCGCGGCGGCTCAGATAGGATCGCATGGGTACTCCGTGATGTAGGCCTGCTTCTTCGTCACGCCGCGGAGCTTGTAGTAGATCGTGTCGTAGACGACGAGCGCATGAGTGCCGGGGTCCGCCTTGATCACCCAGACTTCCGTGACGTTTCGCGTCGTGGCCTTTCCGCTCGAGTCCTTCATCGCGACGCAGCTGCCGGTGCGGATGCGCTCCATGCGCGAGTAGGCGACGTTGGCGGCCACCGACTGGTGGACCGCGCCCGTCATCTGGCGGACGACCACGCCCGCCGTCGCGGCGAGACCGAGCACGCCGATGGACAGGATCACGATCGCCACCATGACTTCGACGAGGGTGAAGCCCTCGCGAGGCGACGCGGCGCGCGGTTCATGTGAGATGTGAGTCATTGGGCGCACCCATGCCGGTTGATGAGGCCAATCGCCGAGATGCAGATGGAGTCGAGGAGGGCGTTCCGCTTGAACCTGATCACGTTGCCCGTGCCGTTCGTCATCCCTCGGCCGTCGAACATGATCGAAAACGTCGGCGAGGTGACGGAGACGCCGAACTGCCGCTTGAGGCTCAGCGTGTTCCCCTTCGCGACCTGCGTCGTGCCGTTGCTCGCCGTGACACGGATCGAGTCGCCCTCGGAGTAGAAGAAGGACTGGCGCCCCGTCGCGATCGCCGCCGCGCGAGCGGCGGCCAGGCGCGACGAGATACCGTCCTTGGCCGACCGCATCTGATTGCGGTCGTTCATGTTGCCCATCTTCGGGAGCGCCATCATCATGACGACGCCCATGATCACCAGCACCGTCAGGATCTCGACGAGGGTGAAGCCGCGTCGGGAGTTTCTCATCGCTACCTCGCTGGATTGCCGGCCCACCACATAGCGCGATCGGGGCCAGCACCGAAGTCGTTGAATGTCAGTCACTTGCATTGGACGAACGAGCGGCGCCCCCCGCAAATTCTTGCGAGTCCGCAACTTTCTTTCGTACGTGAGGGGTCACTCCAGCCCGTACTCCCTGATCTTGTAGAGCAGCGCGCGATGGGAGAGGTCGAGGAGCTGCGCGGCGCGGGTGCGGTTGCCTCCGGTGCGCTGCAGCGCCTGAGCGATCAGGGTGCGCTCGAGGCGTTCCGTGCGGCGCTTCACCGACAGATCCTCATCGGCGGGCGCGCCCGTACCGTTCGGCGAGCTCCCGTTAGGCGGGCGCGCTTCCCGGCGGACGGCGGCGGGGAGATGTGCGACGTCGATCAGTCCCTCGTCGGCGAGGACGAGGGAACGCTCGATCGCGTTCTCCAGCTCCCGCACGTTCCCCGGCCAGCCGTACTCGGTGAGCGCGCGCAACGCGGCGGCACCGAGCGTCGGCGGCGCGACCTTCAGGCGCTGTGCGTGGCGCGCCAGGAAATGCCGCGCGAGCTCGGCGACGTCGTCGCGCCGCTCGCGAAGGGGAGGCAGGTGCAGCCGGACGACGTTCACGCGGTAGTACAGATCGGAGCGGAAGCGCCCCGCGGCGACTTCCGCCTCGAGGTCGCGCGAGGTCGCGGCGACCACGCGGACGTCCACCGGACGCGAAGCGTTCTCGCCGACGCGCCGGATCTCACCCTCCTGGAGCACGCGGAGGAGCTTCACCTGCAGCGCCAGCGGCAGCTCGCCGATCTCGTCGAGAAAGATCGTCCCGCCATCGGCTTCCTCGAACAAACCGGCACGCTCCTGCGACGCGCCGGTGAAGGCGCCGCGCGCGTGGCCGAACAGCTCGCTCTCGAGCAACGCCTCCGGTATCGCGGCGCAGTTCACGGCGACGAACGCCGCGCCCGCGCGAGGGCTGCTCGTGTGGATCAGTCGCGCGATCAGCTCCTTGCCGGTACCGCTCTCGCCGGTCACGAGCACCGTGGACGGATGGCGCGCCACTTTGCGCGCCGTCGCGACGACGTCGAGCAGCGCCTCGCTGTGGCCGACGACGCCGTCGGCGCCGCGCAGCGCGGTGAGCTCCTCGCTCAGGCGCTCGACCTCGTGGCGGAGCTGCTCGCGCTCGATCGCCTTGCGCACGACCAGCAGGAGCTGGTCGGCGCGGAAGGGCTTCGAGATGTAGTCGTACGCGCCGCGGCGGATGGCCTCGATCGCCGCGTCGTCGTCGCCGTACGCGCTCATCATGATCACGAGCGCGCGTCCCGCCGCGGCGCGATACCGGTCGAGGAAGGTGAGCCCGTCGAGCTTCGGCATCCGCACGTCGCAGATCACGAGCGACGCATCCGCGCGGGCGAGGCTGGCCAGCGCGGCCTCCCCGTCGCCGACCGCTTCCACCTCGTGTCCCTCCTCACGAAGGATGAGGGAGATGGTGTGCCGCAACCCGCTCTCGTCGTCGACGACCAGAATCCGCATGCCGCCGCCTAACGTGTGACGCCTCGCGGCGCCTGCTCGACGAGGGAGATACAGGAGGGCGCGCGCACGGGGGCGTACGCGGACGTCGGAAAGAGCGCGTGGAAGGCGGCCCCGCCCTCGCGCGCGCGCTGGACCCAGATCGTCCCGCCGAGATCCTCGACCACGCGGGCGACGATGGCGAGGCCAAGGCCCGTTCCCTTCCCCGGCTCCTTCGTGGTGAAGAAGGGATCGAAGATCCGCTCCTCGTCCGCCTCGGGGATCCCGGGCCCGCTGTCGGCGACCACGAGCTTGAGCACCTCCTCCGGCGCCTTCGCCCGGTCGAGCCAATGAAGCACGCGCGGCGACGGCTGTCGCGGCACGATCCGCCCCTCCGGATCTCCGGCGCGGCGGCCGATGTTCTCCTCGAGCGAGACGCTCGCGAGGCGCTGCGTCACGATCGCGAGACGCCCCGTGCCGCTCATCGCGTCCGTCGCGTTCAGGCAGAGATTGATCAGCATCTGCTCCATCTCGTGCCGCTCGCCCGCTATGACCGGCGTGCTCTCGTCGAGCGTCACCGTCAGGTCGACACGACGGAAGAGCCCCTGGTCGTGGAGGAGCTGCACGGTGGAGCGGACCGCGTCGTTGACGTCGATGCGGCCCGGAGTGTGACGACGCGGGCGCGCATAGTCGAGCAGCCCGCGCACGATGCGGTCGATGCGCGCGCTCTCCCGCTCGAGTCCCTCGAGCGCCTCGACGGCCTCCACGTCCCCACGCAGCCGGCTGCGCAGGACGTGCGAGTAGCCGTTGATCGCGCCGAGGGGATTCCCGATCTCGTGTGCGACACCGGCGGCGAGACGGCCGAGCCCCGCCAGCTTCTCCGCGCGCACGCGCTGCACCTGCTCGGCGAGCAGGTGGTCGGTCATGCGGTTGATGCTGGCCGCGAGAAGGGAGAGCTCCCGCGTGGATGCGTCCGGGACGCGGCGCGAGAGGTCGCCCGCCGCGATCGCCGAAGTGGCGTCCACCGCGTGGGCGAGCGGGAGAGAGACGCTCCGTCGCAACATGTAGGCGCCGAGCGCCACGAACACCGCGACATCGCCGACGACGAGGAGCACCAGCCAGAGCGCGCCGGACGGATCGTCGGTCAGCGTCCACGAGTAGAGCACCGCGGTGACCATCGCGATGACGAGTGCGGCCGCGCCGACGAGCCCGAGCCCGATGAGGAGCTCGGTGCGCAGCGAGCGGAGTCGCGCGTGCGGTGCGTGGCCGGGCGTCGAGGACATGTCCTGTGAGGGACGAGGGACCCGGCGGTGCGTTACAGGGGAAAAAGCAGAGCGGGCCAGGCGAAGATCGCCTGGCCCGCCACTGCATCAACCTGCGTATTGCTTACTTGCAGGCCGGCTCGCCGTCGCCCGCCGTCGTGACGAGCGTGTTCGGCGTGTTCACCGCGATCTGGCAGCTGCGGTTCGCGACCTGCGTGTGCGTCACGGTCGCCGACCAGTAGCCCGCGCCGACGACGATCGTCGGGGCGCCGACGCCGGTCGAAGGACGGAACTTCAGCGCCGCGGTGTCCGTGCTGTACTTCACCGAATCCGAGAAGAAGGCCTCTTCGGCGGTGACCAGGTTGCGAAGATCCGACTTCATCGCCGCGATGTACGCCTTCTCCTTCGTGTTGGCGAACTTCGGAATCGCGATCGCCGCGAGAATGCCGATGATGACGACGACGATCAGAAGCTCGATCAGCGTGAAGCCCTTGCGCGTGTTGCGAAGCATGTGTGTCTCCGATGAAAGGGGGCAGCGTGGTGCATTTTGTCCTTCGACTTCTGGCCCGGTAGAAGGCAACGGCCGTACCGGGGTTGCCGCAGCTTCGTAAGATGCTGTCCTGCAACCGGTTGACTGAACAGTGTCACCTCCGTCACCTGCCGGACACGGCAGCAAACTGCAAGAGGTCTCGCACTTTGCTCCGCGGCGTCCAGCAAGCTGGTGATGCACCGCACGCCAACCGCGCGCGAAAGACTGCGCCCACAAGCAGTTGGTAACACACAGGTGGAGAAAAGGAGCGTGGGCCGGAGCGAAGCTCCGGCCCACCTCCGAACGCGTGATGCGGAGCGCGGCTTACTTGCAGGCCGGCTCGCCGTCGCCCGCCGTCGTGACGAGCGTGTTCGGCGTGTTGACCGCGATCTGGCAGCGGCGGTTCGCGACCTGGGTATGCGTGACCGAGGCCGTCCAGAAGCCAGCGCCGACGACGATCGTCGGGGCGCCGACGCCGGTGGAGGGACGGAACTTCAGCGCGGCCGTGTCGGTGCTGTACTTGACGGAATCGGAGAAGAACGCCTCTTCCGCGGTCACGAGATTACGAAGGTCCGACTTCATGGCGGCGATGTACGCCTTCTCCTTCGTGTTGGCGAACTTCGGGATCGCGATCGCCGCGAGAATGCCGATGATGACGACGACGATCAGAAGCTCGATCAGCGTGAAGCCCTTGCGCGCGTTGCGAAGCATGAGAGAGATCTCCGAATTGGGGGTGGAGCCTGGATGCTGTCCACCTGGACCGCATCTTCGGGGCGATGGAAAGGCAACGCGCATGCCCGGTTTTTGGCGAAAGTCAACTCGTTGAACTGTAGTGCGTTGTACGATTCTGGTACAAATTTCTTGACCAGATTCGACCGCGTAACGCACGATCTGTCGCAGAACGCACGGGACCCGCCTGACAGCCGACAGTCAGGTTGTTCAGCGACTGCGCGATTTCGTCCGCGGAGGGGTCGCGGGGACGACGAGCGGGGTGAACGCTTCACTCACGTTGGTGCGGACGATGTGGTCGATGATCGCGCGCGCGCTCGCGGGGGTAAGGCCGCGCGCCGGGGGGACGCGGCGCCCGGGGACGGGCGAACTGCCTAACGTGCGCGCCGCGCCGCGCGTGACGTAGACCGCGGCGTCGGCGGGAATCTGGCTCAGGTCGTCGCGCCCGACGACGAGGATGTGCAGGTTCTCCAGGGCGCCCCCCAGCTCCTCGAACCTTTGCCGCAACAGAGGGACGGAGTGCTCCTCGCCCACGAGGAGATACAGCGGCTCGCGCAGCAGCTGGTGCCAGTCACCGCCCAGCACATTGAGCCCGACCTCGGCGACGATCATCGGAACCCGCGCGCCTTCGGCCAGGGGACGCACGGATGCCGCGAAGGGTCGAGTCGTCACGATGAGGTCCGCCTCACGAAGCGCGGCGCGCGTCGAATCCGTCGGCGCGGCGAGCTCGCTCGCGTCGAGGCCGCGCGCGTCGAGGCCGTAGTCGTCACGGAGCTCCTGACAGATTCCCTCGATCTGGTCGCGCGTCCCCTCGACGAAAACGGCGCGGAGTCGTCGCGTGAGGACGATGCGCTGGAAGAATTCGTGAAGCCGGAAGATCGGCACGTCGCGCGCGAGTCCCTCATAAAGCGTCTCGATCAGCCACTGGATGCCCGGCGTATTCGCTCCGGTTGGGAAATGCCGGGCGACGTAGATGCCGGTGCGCTGCCGGATCTCGACGATGTTCTCCGCGGCGAGCTCGCGATAGGCGGCGAGCACGACGCGATGATCGGCGTCGAACTCCACGCCGACTTCGCGAGCGCTCGCGAGGCGAGCGCCAGGGACGATGGTGCGCGCGTGCAGCCCGCGAAGGATGCGGGCGCGCAGCACTTCGACGAGCGTTTCCTTCGAGATTCCCGAATCGCCCGGCACCTAACGTCCTTGCGATCGCGCGGCAGCGAGGTGCGCCGCTGGCGGGACGGTAGTCCCCGGCCTGCGGAGCCACCACTCGAGGGAATCGCGACTCAGGATCGCGATGCGCGTGGAGTCGATCTGGCGAAGCAGCCTGCGGTACTGTCGCACTTCATCACCACGGCCGATGCCGTACAAGGTCTGCGCGCGTGCCTCGTCGAGACGCCCGAGCCTGAGCAGGCAGCGCGCGTACGGGCCGAGGGCGAAGCTCTTCGCGGTGTCCGTCGTCGCGAGCGCCCACTGGTAGAGGGGGAGCGCGCGATCGCACGCGCCCTTCTTGCGGTACTCCTCGGCGAGGAGATAGGGAGGGATCGGATCGTACGGAAAGAGCCTGATCGCCTCGAGCATCTCGTGCTCCCCTTCCCCAGGAAATCCTTTCGCGAACAGCCACGCACCGAGGATCTGGTGCGCGCGATAGCTGTCCGGCGCATCGTGCGCGGTGATCGGGAAGAGGATGTCGTTGTCGCGCCAGACGAGCTGCCGAGCGGCCGTGCGCATCCCCGCCATGAGGAGGAGCGCGGCCACCGCGCCGCCCAGCGCGAGTCGGACCGGACGTCGGCCCTCGACCTCCCGCGGCAGCGCGCGCCACGCTCGCAGCCCGAGCCCGACGACGGCGTACATCGCGCCGACGCTCGGCAGGAGCAGGGTGCGCTCGGCGAGGATGAATCCCGTGGTGAAGAAGAAGCCGCTCACCGGCAGCATCGCGGCGATGGTCCACCAGAGCCCGAAGCTCACCTCGCGCCACCCGCGCTGCATCGCGATCCACAGCGTGAGGAAGGTGATCAGCAGGACGATGAAGCCGGGGAGCTGCTCCGGTCCGACCTCGATGGCGAAGGGCACCATCGGCGGCGAGTACTCGGCGACGAGCCGCGCCGGCCAGAGGAGGAGCCTCGCCCACTCCTTCGCCATGCCGATCATCGTGAGCACGCGATGCGCGCTCGTGAGATGGAGGCCGACGTACGCCGTGTGCGGGGGCATTCCCGCCAGGTCGCCGAGGACGCGCGCGCGCGTCCAGACGTAGAGCAGCCCGGTGAGGATGAGGAGCAGAACCAGGGGCCGCGCCGTCACGAAGCGGGCGGCGATCGGGCGCGGGTCGCGGACGACCGTCAGCTCGGCGACGAGGAGGAGCAGCGGGAAGACCGTCCCGTTCTCCTTCGCCAGCACGCCGACGACGAAACAGCCGACGACCGCGAGCGCGACTGGCCATCGCATGCCACCGGTGTCGCGCTCGCGCACGTAGAGCCAGACGCCGAGGACGGAGGCGAGGCCCGTGATGAGCTCTCCCTGTCCGACGACGTTCGCGACCGCCTCGACGTGCACCGGGTGAACGGCGAAGAGCGCGGCGGCGATGAAGGCGGCGGCACGCGGGAGGAAGCGCGCCGCGAGGAGGAACACGGCGAGGCACATCACCGCGTAGATGATGACGTTCGCCGCGTGCATCGCGATCGGCCGCCCGCCGCCGATGAACCATTCGACGGCGA
>DASVXU010000162.1:0-10982 GCA_036392515.1 Gemmatimonadaceae bacterium
CACCCGCGGACGATCCAGCTCATCATGGACAGTCTGCGCTACTGGGTGACGGAGATGCACGTCGACGGCTTCCGCTTCGACCTCGCGCCGGTGCTGGCGCGCGAGCTGTTCGAGGTGAACCGGCTCGGCACCTTCTTCGACATCATGCAGCAGGATCCGGTGCTCTCGCAGGTGAAGCTCATCGCCGAGCCGTGGGACGTCGGGCCGGGCGGGTACCAGGTCGGCAACTTTCCCATCGGGTGGGCGGAGTGGAACGGGAAGTTCCGCGACTCGATCCGCCACGTGTGGAAGGGCGACGCCGGCCACGTCGCCGAGCTGGCGACGCGCCTCTCGGGGAGCAGCGACCTCTATCAGTGGACGCAGCGCGGCGCGTACGCGGGCGTCAACTTCGTCACCGCGCACGACGGCTACACGATGTGGGATCTCGTGAGCTACGAGCAGAAGCACAACGAGGCGAACGGAGAGAACAACCAGGACGGCCACAACGACAACATCAGCCGCAACTGGGGCGTCGAGGGGCCGACCGACGATCCGAAGATCCTCGAGATGCGCTTCCGCTCGATGCGCAACTTCATCTCGACGCTCGCCTTCTCGCAGGGCGTGCCGATGCTCTCGCACGGCGACGAGATCGCGCGCTCGCAGAAGGGGAACAACAACGCGTACGCGCAGGACAACGAGCTGACCTGGATGGACTGGCAGCTCGACGACCGGCGCAAGGCGCTGCTCGACTTCACCCGGGCCGCCTTCGCGCTGCGCCTCGCCAATCCGGTGCTCCGCCGGCGCCACTTCTTCAACACGGGAGAGAAGAAGGACGGCGTGAAGGAGCTCATCTGGCTCGCGCCGAACGGCCAGGAGATGACCGACGCGCAGTGGCACGACGCGAACAACCGCGCGCTCGGGATGCTCATTCACGGCGAGGCGACCGACGAGCACGACGACCGCGGGCGTCCGATCAAGGGCGACACGCTCCTCCTCCTCGTGAATCCGGGGGACGGAGAGTGTCGCTTCACCATCCCCGACCTCACCGGGCCCGGCGTGTGGGCAACCCTCGTCGACACGGCGCGCCCGCACTCGAAGGCGGTGCGCGACCACACGGTGGTGCTCGCGCCGTACTCGCTCGTTCTACTGCGCTTCGGCACGGAGCGGCGTATCGCGACCGATGTCGAGCCGCTGCATCAGAAGGCGGAGGCTGTACAATGACCGACACCACCACGATGGCGAAGGCGGAGCGCGCGGCGCGCCCCGCGGCGCCCCCGGCGCCACATCCCTCGGACGTCGCGCGCCTGCTCGCGGGCGTGCACGACTCCCCGCACTCGATCCTCGGCGCGCATCCGGTGACCGCGGGAGGGGAGCAGGGCGTCGTCGTCCGCGCCTACCACCCCAACGCGGCCGGCGTCGAGCTCGTGCTCGAGGGCGGCAGGACCACCGCGATGCAGCGGGTCGAGGGCGGGCTCTTCGCGGCGTTTCTCCCGCGCGCGACGCTCCCGCTGCGCTACCGGCTGCGCTTCCAGTTCGCGGGGGGCGCGGTCTGGGAGCGCGACGACCCGTACCGCTACCTGCCGACCATCGGCGACATCGACCTCCATCTTTTCAACGAGGGGACGCACCACCGGCTCTGGGACATGCTCGGCGCGCACCCGCGGACGATGGACGGCGTCCCCGGCGTCTCCTTCGCCGTGTGGGCGCCTAACGCGAAGCGGGTGAGCGTCGTCGGCGACTTCTGCAGCTGGGACGGACGCATCTTCCCGATGCGGCAGCTCGGCGCCTCCGGCGTCTTCGAGCTGTTCATCCCGGAGCTCGCCGAGGGAACGCTCTACAAGTACGAGCTGCTCACGCGCGAGGGGACGCCACGCGTGAAGACCGACCCGATGGGGTTCAAGATGGAGCAGGCGCCGCAGACCGCGTCGATCGTCGTGGATCTCGATCGCTACAAGTGGAGCGACAGCGAGTGGATGTGGAAGCGGCGCAATGCCGATCCGGCGCGCCAGCCGATGCTCGTCTACGAGGTGCACCTCGGCTCGTGGGCGCGGGTGCCCGAGGACAACAACCGCTCGCTCAGCTACCGCGAGATCGCGCCGCGGCTCGTCGAGCACGTGAAGTCGCTCGGCTTCACGCACATCGAGCTGCTCCCGATCATGGAGCACCCCTTCGCCGGGTCGTGGGGCTACCAGGTCACCGGCTACTACGCGCCGACATCGCGCTTCGGCTCGCCCGACGACTTCAAGTATCTCGTCGACACCTGCCATCAGGCGGGGATCGGGGTGATCCTCGACTGGGTGCCGGCGCACTTCCCGAAGGACGACTGGGCGCTCCGCCGCTTCGACGGCACCGCGCTCTACGAGCACCAGGACCCGCGGCTCGGCGAGCATCCCGACTGGGGGACGCTGATCTTCAACTACGGGCGCAACGAGGTGCGCAACTTCCTCGTCGCCAACGCGCTCTACTGGCTCGACGAGTTCCACGCCGACGGGCTGCGCGTCGACGCGGTCGCGTCGATGCTCTACCTCGACTACAGCCGCCAGCCGGGACAGTGGCTGCGCAACCGCTACGGCGGGCGCGAGAACCTCGAGGCGATCGAGTTCCTCCGCCAGATGAACGAGACGGTGCGCAGCGAGCAGCCGGGATGCGTCACCATCGCCGAGGAATCGACGGCGTGGCCCGACGTGACGAAGCCCGCCTCGCAGGGCGGGCTCGGCTTCTCCTTCAAGTGGAACATGGGGTGGATGCACGACACCCTGAAGTACTTCGAGGAGGATCCGCTCTACCGGCGCTGGCACCAGGACACGCTGACCTTCGCGATGATGTACGAGTACAGCGAGCGCTTCATCATGCCGCTGTCGCACGACGAGGTGGTGCACCTCAAGAAGTCGCTCCTCGAGAAGATGCCGGGCGACGAATGGCAGAAGTTCGCGAACCTCCGCGCGCTCATCGCCTACCAGGTCACGCGTCCCGGAAAGAGCCTCGTCTTCATGGGGACGGAGATCGCGCAGACCACCGAGTGGAACCATGACGCGAGCATCGACTGGCACCTGCTCGAGCAGCCGCGTCATCGGGGATTCCTCGAGTTCGTGCGCGCGCTCGGCCGCGTCTACGGCGAGCGTCCCGCGCTCTGGCGGCGCGACCACGAGCACGAGGGCTTCTCGTGGATCGACGTCGCCGACCGTGACAACTCGGTGCTCTCGTACGTGCGGCGCGACGGGAGCGATCACGTCGTGGTCGTGCTCAACCTGACGCCGATCCCGCGCGAGGACTATCTCGTCGGCGCGCCGGCGGCGGGGACGTACGTCCAGCTCCTCTCCACCGACGACGCGGCCTTCGGGGGGAGCGGCTACCACACGAAGGAGCACGTCGACACGGAGCCGACGCCGATGCACGGCTTCCAGCAGGCGCTGCGGCTCGTCCTGCCACCGTTAGGCGTGCTCGTCCTCGCGCCGGCCTGACCGGGGCGGCGATGGCCACGCGGATGAAGCACAAGCCGGGGGCGGCGCTGCGCGCCCTCGCGGACCGGGTCGGGATCATCTCCGAGTACCGGGACATGACGGGGAAGGAGACGCGCGCGACGTCCGACGAGACGCGCGTCGCCATCCTCGCCGCGCTCGGCATCGACGCGTCCACCGACGAGAAGGCGGAGGACGCCCTCGCCGCGCTCGACGAGGAGGAGCGGGCGCAGCTCGGCGACCGGGTGCGCGTGCTGCCGCGCAGCGCCCCCTTCGGCGCGATCGACGTCGACATCCGCACGCACGGGGGAGGGGGGACGGTGGAGTGGACCGCCGAGCTCGAGGAGGAGGAGGGGGAGATCCGCAACGCGGAGGGACGCGGCACCCCGGACGCCGACGGGCGGCTCCGCGTGCGCGTCCCCTTCGACCCACCCATCGGCTATCACACGCTCACTCTCGCGATGCGCGACAAGCACGGCGAGGCGGCGTTCGAGCAGTCGCTGATCGTCGTCCCGCCCTCGTGTCCGTCGCCGGAGGAGCTGCTGCGCGGCAAGGTCTTCGGGATCACCGCGAACCTCTACACCGTGCGCAGTGCGCGCAACTGGGGCGCCGGCGACTTCGGCGACCTCGCGACGCTGCTGCGCTGGGCGGGAGGCGTCGGCGCGCAGTTCGTCGGGGTGAATCCGCTGCACGCGCTGCGCAACTGCGGCGGGGACGTCAGCCCCTACAGCCCGGTGAGCCGGCTCTTCCGCAATCCGCTCTATATCGACGTCGAGGCGGTGCCGGGATACGCGCAGTCGTCGGCGGTGCGCGAGATCGTCGCGAGCCCGCAGTTCCGCGAGGAGCTGACGCGCGTGCGCTCCGCCGATCGTGTGGACTATGCGCGGGTGATGTCGCTCAAGGATCCGGTGCTGCGCGCGCTGCACGCGGCGCACCTCCGCGGGCCGCGCGATCGCAACCCGGAATGGCGGGCATGGCTCGATTCGCAGGGAGAATCGCTCGAGCACTTCGCCACCTTTCAGGCGCTCGCCGAGCATCTGGGGCACGACGGCGATCAGTCGGGGAGCTGGCGCGAGTGGCCGGAGGAATACCGCGACCCGCGCTCCGCCGCGGTGCGTCGCTTCCGCGAGACGCATCGCGAGGAGATCGACTATCACCGCTGGCTTCAGTTCGTGCTCGACCGCCAGCTCGCCGATGCCGCGCGCGCGGCGCGCGAGGCGAAGATGTCGATCGGCCTGTACCAGGACCTGGCGATCGGGACGTCGCCCAACGGGAGCGATGTCTGGGCGAACCCCGGGCTCTTCGTGACCGGCGCGAGCGTCGGCGCGCCCCCCGATCCGTACTCCGACACCGGCCAGAACTGGGGACTTCCCCCGCTCGACCCGCGCGCGCTGAAGCAGCGTCGCTACGACTACTGGATCCAGCTCGTGCGCTCCTCGCTGCGGCACGGCGGCGCGCTGCGCATCGACCACGTGATGGGGCTCTTCCGCCAGTTCTGGATCCCGGAGGGAAAGTCGGGGAAGGAGGGCGCGTACGTGCGCTTTCCCTCCGAGGACCTCATCGGCATCCTCGCGCTCGAGAGCACGCGCGCGAAGGCGCTCGTCGTCGGCGAGGACCTCGGCACCGTCCCCGAGGACGTGCCACCGGCGATGCGACGCTGGGGCCTGCTCTCGTCGAAGGTGCTCTACTTCGAGCGCGACGACGCGAAGGGCTTCCACCCGGCAGAGAGCTTCGCCGCCGCGTCGCTCGCGACGGCGAACACTCACGACATGCCGACGCTCGCCGGCTTCTGGAGCGGGCGCGACATCGAGGTGCGGAAGCAGGTCGGGCTGTTGCAGGGGGACGACGCCGAGCGCGAGGCACGCGAGACGCGCGACCGCGAGCGGAGGCAACTCCTCGAGCGGCTGCGCGGCGACGGGCTGCTCGCCGCCGAGGGCGAGCCGCGTCCCGCCGTGCTGCGCGGTGCGGTGCACGAGTTCCTCTGCCGCACGCCGGCGGCGCTCGTCGGACTCTCGCTCGACGACGTCGTCGGCGAGGCGGAGCCGGTGAACGTCCCCGGCGTCGGCGCCGACAAGTTCCCGAGCTGGACGCGACGGCTGTCGATGCCGCTCGAGCAGCTTCCGACCGATCCCGACGTCGCCGCGGCGCTGCGCTGCGGGCGCGCGCCCTCCCGCGAGACACGATGACCCCGCCAGCGTTAGGCGCGACGTACCGGCTCCAGCTCCACAAGGACTTCACCTTCGAGGATGCGCGGAAGCTCGTCGCGTACCTGAAGCGGCTCGGCGTGACCCACCTCTACGCCTCGCCGATCCTCAGAGCGCGCCCGGGGAGCACGCACGGCTACGACGTCGCCGATCCCACCACCGCCAACCCGGAGCTCGGCGGCGAGGAGGCGCGGAAGCGCCTCACGGCGGCGATCGCCGAGGCGGGGCTCGCGCTGCTGCTCGACATCGTCCCCAACCATATGGGCACGGGGAGCGCGAACCCCTTCTGGGAGGACGTGCTCACCCACGGCCCCGCCTCGCGCTACGCGGGGTGGTTCGACATCCGGTGGAGCAACACCGCGGAGCCGCTGCGCGGGCACGTGCTGCTCCCGGTGCTCGGCGACAGGCTGCCGGCGGTGGTCGAGCGGGGAGAGCTCGGCGTCGCGCTGAAGGAGGGGCGGCTGCGGCTGACCTACTTCGAGAACGACTTCCCGATCGATCCGGCGACGTATCCGCTGGTGCTCGACCGAGCCGTCGCCGCACGCGGCGGGAAGGACGAGCGCACCGCGCCGCGTCCGGGGGACGTCGAGCGGCTGCGCACCATCGCCCGCGCGTTAGGCGGCCTGCCGCGGCGCGTCCGCGAGAACGCGGAGGAGCGCTCGACGCGAGCCGAGGAGCTGCTCGACGAGCTCGCGGCGCTGCTGAAGAAGTCGGCGCCGCTTCGTCGCCGCGTCGAGCGCGCGGGGGAGTCGTTCGCTCGCGGCGCCGCGGGACGCGCGCGGTTGCTCGAGCTGATCCGAGCGCAGCCCTACCGGCTCGCCTTCTGGCGGCGCGCGCAGCGGCTGATCAACTACCGACGCTTCTTCGACATCAACGAGCTCGTCGCGCTGCGGATGGAGCGCGACGAGGTGTTCACCGCGGTGCACGCGACGGTGCTCGGCTGGGTCGCCGACGGCGAGGTGCAGGGGCTCCGCGTGGACCACGTGGACGGGCTGCGCGATCCGCTCGGCTACCTCGAGCGCCTGCGCCGTGAAGGAGACGCCCGCGCCGCGGGAAAGCTCGGCGACGAGCAGCTGCCGATCCTCGTCGAGAAGATCCTCACCCCCGGCGAGCGGCTGCGCGAGGAGTGGCCGGTGCAGGGGACCACCGGCTACGAGTTCCTCAACGATCTGGAGTCGGTGTTCGTGAGCGCGGAAGGCGCGCGGGCGATCACGGAGCTCTACCACTCGCTCCGTCCGGGTACGCGGCGCGAGCCGCTCGAGGACTTCGAGGAGACGGCGATCCACGGGAAGCTGCGCATCCTCGGCGGCGCGCTGGCGCCGGACGTTCGTAGTCTCGCCGCGTTGCTCCTTCCGATCGCGAAGCGCGACCGGCGCGTTCGTGCGCTGGGCGCGGCGCGGCTGGCGAAGGCGCTCACCGAATGGCTCGCCTGCTTCCCCGTCTACCGGACGTACATCGACGGCCGCACGCCGGCGCCGACCGCGGCCGACCGCGAGGTGGTGGAGCGTGTCGTGAAGCGTTGCAGCGAGCGCGGACGGATCGCGCCGCACGCGATCGAGTTCCTTCGCGACGTGATGCTCCAGCCGCTGACGGACGACGATCGCGAGGCGCGGCTCCGCTTCATCGAGCGGCTGCAGCAGACGAGCGGTCCCGCGACGGCGAAGGGAGTGGAGGACACCGCGCTCTATCAGTACGTGCCGCTCGTCTCGCTCAACGAGGTGGGGGGCGAGCCGGTGCGCCCGCTGGAGCGCGCGGTGGAGCGCTTCCACGAGGCGAACGCGGAGCGCGCGCGAGCCTGGCCGCGGAACCTCCTCTGCACGAACACGCACGACACGAAGCGCAGCGCCGACGTCCGCGCTCGCATCGACGCGCTCGCCGAGCGTGCGGAGGAATGGAAGGCGGCGGTGACGCGCTGGCGGGCCATCAACGCGCCGCTGCGGAAGCGGGTGAAGGGGGGCGCGGTTCCCGATCCCAACAGCGAATATCTCCTCTATCAGACACTGCTCGGCGTGTGGCCGGTGGGAGTCGAGCAGCGCGACGCGGTTCCCGACGGGAAGGCGCTCGAGGGTCTCCGCCAGCGTGTCGAGGAGTACATGCTGAAGGCGGTGAAGGAGGCCAAGCTCCACACGAGCTGGACCGACGCGAACGAGGAATACGAGAGCGCGCTGAAGGAGTTCGTCGCCGCGATCCTGCCGAAGAAGGGAGGCGCGCGCTCGGAGTTCCTGCGCGACCTTGCGTCGTTCGCGGCGAGCCTCGACCGTCTCGGCCGCTGGAACGCGCTCGCTCGGATCGTCCTCCACATGACGTCGCCGGGGACGCCCGATCTCTATCGCGGCGACGAGCTGTGGAACTTCGCGCTGGTCGATCCCGACAACCGGCGCCCGGTGGACTTCGCCGCGCGCGCCGCGCTGCTCGACGAGCTCGCGCGGCGCCATGACGAGTCGCGCGAATCGCGCGAGTCTCTGGTGCGCGAGCTGGCCGCGACGCCGGCGGACGATCGCGCGAAGCTGCTCGTGACCTGGCGCGCGCTGCAGGCTCGCGCGCGGAATCCGGCGCTCTACCGCGACGGCGAGTACCTGCCGCTCACCGTCGAGGGCGCGCGCGCGAAGCACGCGGTCGCCTTCGCCCGCCGGCTCGGCGGTCGCGCGTCGATCACGATCGCGCCGCGCCTGACGGCCGAGCTCGGCGGAGGGGAGCGGGTGCCCTCGGGTGTCGCTGCATGGGAGGACACGCGCGTCATTCTCCCGGCCGAGC
Source organism: Gemmatimonadaceae bacterium (assembly GCA_036392515.1). Classification (GTDB taxonomy): domain Bacteria; phylum Gemmatimonadota; class Gemmatimonadetes; order Gemmatimonadales; family Gemmatimonadaceae; genus JABFXC01. Next base: position 8,396 of record DASVXU010000162.1, read on the forward strand.
TCGGTCGCGCGGAGCTCGTGTGCGCGATCACGGGAAACCGGGTACGTTCCGTATCGAACGGTGCGAGCACGATCCTCGCTCTGGCCGACGTGCTGAACGATTTTCCGGTGGCGGTGTTGGAGCAGTCGTGACGCGCGCGTCATGATGACCTCGCCTTCGCGTTGATCGTCCGAACTGCGGCAGGAAGCCATAGGCAGGAAGCCATAGGCCTCCTGCCTCCTGCTTCGAGCGCGAAGGCAGCGCCGCCCAGACTCTCAGTTTCCGATGAATTCTTCGAGCTCGACAATCGCCTACTTCTCGATGGAGATCGCCCTCGAGACCGCCGTCCCGACGTACAGCGGCGGTCTCGGCGTTCTCGCCGGCGACACCATCCGTTCCGCCGCCGACCTCGGCGCGCCGATGGTCGCGCTGACCCTCCTCCATCGAAAGGGATATTTCGTCCAGCACCTCGACCACTCGGGCCGGCAGACGGAGACGCCCGTCGACTGGCGCCCCGAGGAGAAGCTCGAGGCGCTGCAGCCGCGAGTCACGGTGGAGATCGAGGGGCGCACGGTGCACGTGCGCGCCTGGCAGTACACGGTGCGCGGGGTGAGCGGGGCGGTTGTCCCCGTCTTCCTGCTCGACACAGCGCTCCCCGAGAACGCGCCCGACGACCAGCACATCACGGACACGCTCTACGGGGGCGACGGCGACTACCGGCTGCGCCAGGAGATCGTGCTCGGCATCGGCGGCGTGGCGATGCTCCGCGCGTTAGGCTACGACGGGGAGATCGTCCACCACCTCAACGAGGGCCACGCGTCGCTGGCGACGCTGGCGCTGCTCGAGCGGCAGCGCGAGGGACGGCAGTGGGAGCAGGAGGTGTCGGAGGCGGACGTCGCCGCGGTGCGGCGGCAGGTCGTCTTCACGACGCACACGCCGGTGCCGGCGGGGCACGACAAGTTCCCGATCGACATGGCGACGCGGCTGCTCGGCGCCGAGCGCGTGGACCTGCTGCGCCGCGCGCGGGCGCTCGACGGAGACTGGCTGCACACGACGGTGCTCGCGCTGCGGTTCGCGCGCTACGTGAACGCGGTCGCGATGCGGCATCAGGAAGTCTCGCGCGAGATGTTCCCGCAGTCGGACATCGAGGCGATCACGAACGGCGTGCACGCGGTGACGTGGACCTCGCGTCCCTTCCAGGAGCTCTTCGACCGGCAGATTCCGCGCTGGCGGCAGAACAACCTGTATCTGCGCTACGCGGTGAAGATCCCGCTCGAGGAGATCCGCGACGCGCACGCCGCGTCGAAGGCACTGATGCTCGCCGAGGTGAAGCGCCGCACCGGCGTCGAGCTCGACCCGAAGGTGCTGACGCTCGGCTTCGCGCGCCGCTCGACGCCGTACAAGCGCGCCGACCTGATCTTCACCGACGTCGACCGCCTGCGCGAGATGACGCGCCGCGTCGGCCCGATGCAGATCGTCTACGCCGGGAAGGCGCACCCGCACGACGAGTTCGGGAAGCAGCTCATCCAGCGGATCTACGAGGCGAGCGCGAAGCTCGGCGACGCGCTGAAGGTGGTCTACCTCGAGAACTACGACATGACGCTGGGCGCGCTACTGACGTCGGGCTCCGACGTCTGGCTGAACACGCCGCTCCGTCCCCTCGAGGCGAGCGGCACGAGCGGGATGAAGGCGGCGCTGAATGGAGTGCCGAGCTTCAGCACGCTGGACGGCTGGTGGATCGAGGGCTGCGTCGAAGGAGTGACGGGCTGGGCGATCGGCGAGGACCGCGCGCTCCCGCAGGATCCGTCGCACGACGTGATCGATCTCTATCGCAAGCTGGAGCAGGTGATCCTCCCGCTCTACTACGGCCTCCCCTATCGCTGGGCCGAGGTCGCGCGGAACGCGATCGCGCTGAACGGCAGCTTCTTCAACACGCAGCGCATGGTCGGCGAGTACCTGCTCAACGCGTACTTCCCGAACGGGACGATGGTGCGTCCGCTGGCGAAGGAGACGGTCGGCTAGGGGCGCGCCATCGGCGCTCGGCGAACGACGCACGCGAATCTTTCCAGTCTGGCTCGGCGAAATTCACAGGAGCCGTGGAGGGCAGGGAGGGGGTTGGTGGAGCTGTTGCTCATCACAACCCCTCCCTGCCCTCCACGGCTCCTGTGAATTTCGCCGAGCCACGGTGGAAAGATCCGCGTGCGTCGTTCGCCGAGCGCCGGTCTCAGGCCATCGGCTTCGCGTACACCTCGATCCACGGTGACGCGCTCGCCGGCGTGAGGTGCAGGGTGCGCAGGAGCCGCAGCACTCCCTTCACCGCGCGCTCCTCGAGGCGCGCCCAGTGCTTCGTGTGCTCGTCCGCGATGGGGACGAGGGTGTCGCCCTCGATGTGGACGACCTTCAGTCCCGCGTCGCGCAGGAGACGGTGCAGGGAGCGGAGGGTGAAGCCGTAGCGGTAGGGGAAGGTGAGCAGGTTGTTGTGCGCGAGCACGGCGCGCGCCAGCGGCGCCATCGCCCCATGCTCGGCGGCGTCGCGCCAGCGCGCATAGGCCTCGCCGTTAGGCACGCGCACCGCGACGACGCCGTTGGGGGAGAGCATCGCCCGCGC
>DASVXU010000163.1:0-5447 GCA_036392515.1 Gemmatimonadaceae bacterium
ATGAAGGTCGAGCCGATCGAGGAATATTGCGTCGGCAAGAAGGTGGTCGTCGTGGTGGAGAGCCTCCGCCCGATCAAAGGCGAAGTGCGGTGGTACTCGGAGCGCCGCGCCGGCATCGTGTTCGACAAGCCGCTGGACTTCGACGAACTCACCGAGTGGGTCGGCAAGCGCCTCGAGCTCGCAAGCCTCAAGGCATCTTACCAAAACAAATAGCCGCGCGCGGCCAGTCCGGGGGACTGGCGAGCACGGCGATACGCTCCTATCTCCGCTCCAGCTGAAAGGAGCGGACTCATGGCTGAGCAAGTCGCAGTCCTGGCAGGCGGTTGCTTCTGGTGCACCGAGGCGGTGTTCCTGGACGTCGTCGGAGTGAAATTCGTCGAAAGCGGCTACACCGGCGGCAGCGTGGCCAATACGAGCTACATGCAGGTCTGCGGCGGCGACACGGGTCATGCCGAGGCGATCCGGATCACCTTCGATCCCGACCAGATCAGCTACGATGATCTCCTCGACATCTTCTTCGCCACCCACGACCCCACCCAGCTCAACCGGCAGGGGAACGACATCGGCACGCAGTATCGCTCGGCGATCTTCCCGCAGTCGCCCGAGCAGAAGGAGATCGCCGAGCGGGTGATCGCGCGCGTGAACGCGTCCGGGAAGTGGAAGCGCCCGATCACGACGAGCATCGAGCCGGCGTCGACCTGGTACAGCGCGGAGAAGTACCACCAGGATTACCTGCGCAAGAATCCAGGTGGGTATACGTGCCATTACCTGCGCGACTAGGGGTCGGGGGTCGGGGGGTCAGCGGTCGGGCACTACCGTGTTGCAGTTGCCGACCCCTGACCCCGGACGGCCGATTCCCCTGCTCCGCGCACTATCCCGTTCATCACGATCTCGTAGTGCAGTCCCTTGATCGCCAGCTCGAAGGCCTTCACGAGATAGGTGCCCGGAAATCGGTGCAGGCGGCGCTGGCGGGTGAAGTACTCGGCGCTCCAGCGGTAGAGCGCGCGCAGGTCGTCGGCCGTGGGCGCGCGGCGCTCGATGCGCTCCTTCAGCTCCGTCGCCCACGTCGCGATCTCGTCGAGGCGACGGGCGGGCTCGGCGCGCACCACCGCTTCACGCGCGCGGTCCACGAGCGCCGTCAGGCGCGGCACGTCCACTTCGGCGATGCGCGAATGCCCCGCGGCGGCGAGTGAGCGCAACCGCTCCTGCAGCTCGGCCAGCGCGCGGCCCGCGTCGCGCAGGCTCGTGCGGTCGAGACGCACGCCCTCCCAGAGCAGGCGGTAGTACTCGCGGCGCGAGGAGCGGAGGAAGCCCTGCTTCCAGAGCGAGCGCAGGCCGGCGCGCAGATCGTCGGGGCGCATCTCGCGTCCGTGGAAGATGTGCGGCTCCAGCCGGTCGAGGAGCCGGCGCGAGCGGCGGTACATCTCTCCCGGCGAGAATAGCCGCTCGAGGATGCGATGATAGCCGTCCTTCATCTCCTCCATCGACATCCGGCGCGGGGTGAACTGCACGTCGTCGTCGGTGTTGTTCCCCGAGAACTCCGCCTCGTGGAGCCGTCCCTCGGCGCGCAGACGCTCGGCGAGCGGCGTGTAGGGGACGGGGGTGAGCATCCCCGTCATCGCCGTCGGGATCGCGACGTCGGTCGCGAAGGCGGCGATCGCGTCGGCGGTGTCGAGGGTGTCCTCGTCGCAGCCGAAGATGAAGCCCGCCATCACCTCGATCCCCTCGCGCTGGATCTTCGCGACCGTCGCGGCGATGTCCACCTTCAGGTTCTGCTTCTTGTTCATCCCCTTCAGCGCCGCGGGGTCGGGGTTCTCGATGCCGAGGAAGACTTCCGCGAACCCCGCGGCCTTCATGAGCGGGAGCAGGTGCGCCAGCTTCTCGCTGCCGAGGTCGAGGCTCGCCTGGGTGTAGAACGAGAAGGGGTAGTCGTGCTCGCGCTGGAAGTCGGTCATCACCTGGAGGATCGACTCGATCGCGTCCGGGTTGCCGACGAAGTTGTCGTCCACGGTGAAGATGCCGCCGCGATAGCCGGCGTCGTAGAGCGCCGCGAGCTCGGTGCGCACCGACTCCAGCGTCTTCGGGCGGGTGAAGCCGCCGTTGAACTGGATGATGTCGCAGAAGTCGCAGCGGAACCGGCAGCCGACGGTCGTCTGCATCATCATCGCGCGATAATCGCTCATGTCGATCAGGTCCCAGCGCGGGGGCGGGACCGTGTCGAGGTCGCGGAAGATGGTGCGATCGTTGAGCGCCTTCCGCGAGCCCGGCTCCTGCGCGGCGATCGCCGCCGGGATGAGCAGCAGTGGCTCGCCCTCCGAGTGACGGAGCTTCTCCGTCGTCAGCAGACGGTCGATCGTCTCCACCCACTGGCCGCCTTCGCCCCACACGAGCACGTCGAGCCCGCGATGCAGGATCTCGTCCGACGGCGTGCGCGGCTGGAGGATGTGCGCGCGGTAGCTCGACGGATACGGGCCGCCGAGTATCCACGGCGTGTCGAGTCCGCGCGCGGGGCCCTCGAGCACGCGGACGAGCGATCGCTTCTGCACCGACATCGCGCTCACGAACACCGCGTCCACGGCGGCGATGCGGAGGTGCAGCTCCTCGTCGCTCGGCTGGTCGACGTTGAGGTCGAGCAGCTCGAGCTCCCAGTGCTCCGGCAGGAGCGCGGCGAAGGTGAGCAGTCCGAGCGGCGGGAACGCCGCCTTCGCGCCGACCATCGGCATGATGTGCCGATAGCTCCAGAACGAGCTGGCAGGAAACTCCGGGTACAGCAGGAGCCCACGCATCCGTACCTCCCTAATTATTTGCCATCCGCGCCTATATAGCCGATCGGGGACGCGTTGTCACCCTGAGCGGTGCCAGCGCTCGAGTCCGGTGGGAATGATCGGGTGCCGGGTGCCGGGTGCAGTCCCCGCAACTGGAAACGGGGACCCGGCAACGCCAGATTTGCCCCATGCCCCCCGCCGAGCTCCTCGAGTCCTACCGTCCCGCGCTCACCGGCCACTGCTACCGGATGCTCGGCTCCGTCGTCGACGCCGAGGACGCGGTGCAGGAGGCGATGCTCCGCGCGTGGAAGGGGATGGACCGCTTCGAGGAGCGCGCGTCGCTCAAGACCTGGCTCTATCGCATCGCGACCAACGTCTGCCTCGACCAGCTCGAGTCGAGCGAGCGGCGCCGGCTGCGGCCGCTCGATCTCTCGCCGACGCCCGGCGAGGTGCGCCAGGACATGGCATTTCCACAGCGCGGACGCGAGCACTGGGTCGAGCCGATCCCCGACGCGATGGCGCTCCCCGCGGAAGGGACGATGGATCCCGGCGAGCGCGCGCTGCTCAAGGAGAGCATCCGGCTCGCCTTCGTCGCGGCGCTGCAGTATCTCCCGCCGCGGCAGCGCGCGGTGCTGCTCCTGACGCAGGTGCTCGAGTTCAGCGCGGCCGAGACGGCGATGGCGCTCGACATGAGCGTCCCCGCGGTGAACAGCGCACTGCAGCGCGCGCGCGCGACGCTCGCGACGCGCAACCCCGCGGTCACCCCGCGCGAGCTGAGCGAGGAGCAGACGCGGCTCGTCGCGCGCTACGTGGACGCCTTCGAGCGCTACGACGTCGCCGCGCTGACCGCGCTCCTTCACGAGGAAGCGACGCTCTCGATGCCGCCCTACGAGCTCTGGCTGCAGGGGCACGAGTCCATCGCGCGCTGGCTGCTCAGCTTCGGGATCGGCTGCCGCGGGTCGCGCCTGGTCCCGGTGGAAGCGTGCGGCGGGACGCCGGCATGGGCGCAGTATCGCGACGGGGGCGCGACGCCGTGGGCGCTGCTGATGCTCGAGATCGACGGCGACCGCATCCGCGGGATGACTTCGTACCTCGACGTCGAGACGCTCTTCCCGCGCTTCGGCGTGCCGATGAGGCTCCAGATGTAGCAGGACGTGGGATTCGACGTGGAAACTCCCGCGTCGCAGTCGATCATTGCGGGACCGATGAGTTTCGGGGGCCTGCGCCGTCCAATCATGTGAACCCTCACCGAGGCCACCATGACGACGCTTCCTCTCTCCTTCGACTCCGAGGCCTGGACCCCCTCGCGCGCCGCGCTGTGGACCGGCCGCGTGCTGAGCGCGATCGCAGTCCTCTTCCTCACCTTCGACGCGGCGATCAAGCTCTCCGGGGCACGTGAAGCGATCGAGGGGACGACGCAGCTCGGCTGGCAGCCGCACCATCTGCCGATCCTCGGCGCGATCCAGGCCGTCTGTCTGCTCGTGTATCTCGTCCCGCGCACCGCGCCACTCGGCGCGATCCTCTGGACCGGATACCTCGGGGGCGCGATCGCGACGCACCTGCGCCTCGACAATCCGCTCTTCACGCACATCCTCTTCCCGACCTACGTCGCGGCGCTGCTCTGGGGCGGGCTCTATCTCCGCGACTGGCGCGTCCGTGCCATCCTCGCCCGTTAGGCAGCCGAATCGCTCTCACCCCTCACCGTCACGTCCATGTCCGCCACCCAGTCTCCCGCGCCCCGCATCAGGCACCCGGCCACGAAGGCGCCGGTTCCGCGCAAGCTCTTCGTCAACGTCCCCGTGGCCGACGTCCAGCGCTCGATCGACTTCTTCGAGGCGCTCGGCTTCAGCTTCAACGCGCAGTTCACCGACGCCACCGCCGCGGCGATGCTCGTCGGCGAGGACGCGTACTTCATGCTCCTCATGCCCGACAAGTTCGCGAGCTTCACCAAGCGCCCGCAGGGCGACCCGAAGCGCGAGACGAACGCGCTCTTCGCGGTGAGCCTCGGCAGCCGCGCCGAGGTGGAGGAGATGGTGAAGAAGGCCGTCTCGCTCGGCGGATCGTACGCCCTCGAGCCGCAGGACCACGGCTTCATGTACGGCTGGAGCTTCTACGATCTCGACGGGCATCACTGGGAGGTGTTCTGGATGGATCCGGCGGTGGTGCAGGGATAGCCGTCGGGGGTCGGGCGCCAGGCGTCGGGGCTGACGGCTGATCCCCGACCCCCAACCCCAATAGATTTTTCGGAATGCGCGACATCCGAGTTGCCACCACCCAGTTCCAGCACGCGCCCGGCGACAAGGCGTACAACCTCGGGCGCATCCGGCATTTCGTCGAGCGGGCGGCGAAGGAGAAGGTGGAGATCATCGCCTTTCCGGAGATGTGCATCACCGGCTACTGGCACACGCGCCATCTCGACCGTGAGGCATTCGCGGCGCTCTCCGAGCCGGTGCCCGACGGGTCTTCGACGCGCGAGCTGCTGCGCCTCTCGCGCCAGCACGGGATGACGATCGGCGCGGGGCTGATCGAGCGCGACGCCGACGATCGCTTCTACAACGCCTACGTCGTCGCGATGCCCGACGGAAGCTTCGCGGTACACCGCAAGCTGCACGTCTTCGTGAGCGAGTTCCTCACGCCGGGCGACCGCTACACGGTGTTCGACACGCCGCACGGCTGCCGCGT
>DASVXU010000164.1:0-28540 GCA_036392515.1 Gemmatimonadaceae bacterium
CGCCGACCGCCTCATCGAGGCGACGGGGATGCTGCAGAAGCGTGAGATGCAGAACCAGGTGCTCGACACGCTCGACCTCGAGCGTGAGCGTGGCATCACGATCAAGCTCAACGCGGTGCGCATGTCCTACACCGCGAAGAACGGCGGGAGCTACGAGCTGAATCTCATCGATACGCCCGGGCACGTCGACTTCACCTACGAGGTGTCGCGCTCGCTCGCCGCGTGCGAGGGCGCGATCCTCGTGGTCGACGCCTCGCAGGGCATCCAGGCGCAGACGCTCTCGAATCTCTTCCTCGCGCTCGACGCGGGGCTCGAGATCATCCCGGTCCTCAACAAGATCGACCTGCCGGGCGCCGAGCCGGAGCGCCGCCGCCAGGAGGTCGTGGACCTGCTGGGCTGCGCGCCCGAGGACGTGCTCCTCGTCAGCGCGAAGGCGGGCATCGGCATCGAGGAGCTGCTCGAGGAGGTCGTGAAGCGCGTCCCGCCCCCGAAGGGGAGCGAGACGGGCCCGCTCCGCGCGCTCATCTACGACTCGTACTACGATCGCTACCGCGGTGCCATCCCGAGCGTGCGCGTGGTGGACGGCTACATCCGCCCGAAGATGAAGATCACCTTCGGCGCGAGCGACGCGGTCTACGAGGTCGACGAGGTCGGCTACAACCAGCTTCGCCAGGTGAAGACCGACGAGCTGGGGCCGGGAGAGGTGGGCTACATCGTCGCCAACCTGCGCTCGGTGAGCGAGACGCGCGCCGGCGACACGGTCTTCGACGCGACCAACCGCGCGCCGGAGCCGCTCCCGGGCTATCGCGAGGTCCGCTCCTTCGTCTTCGCCGGCATCTATCCGACGGATACGACGCAGTACGAGACGCTGCGCGACGCGCTGCAGAAGCTGCAGCTCAACGATGCCTCCCTGCAGTACGAGCCGGAGACGTCCACCGCGCTCGGCTTCGGCTTCCGCTGCGGCTTCCTCGGACTGCTGCACATGGAGATCGTGCAGGAGCGGCTCGAGCGGGAGTACGAGCTCGACCTCGTCACGACGGTGCCGAGCGTGGAGTACCACGTCTATCACACCGACGGGCGGATGGAGCTGATCGAGAATCCCTCGCTCATGCCGCAACCCGGCGAGGTGGACCGCGTGGAGGAGCCGTACGTCAAGGCGCGCATCATGGCGCCCGCCGAGTACATCGGCCCGATCATGACGTTAGGCACGGAGCGGCGCGGCGTCTACAAGAACATGACCTACCTCGACCAGGAGCGCGTCGAGTTCGACTGGGAGTTCCCCCTCGCCGAGATCATCCTCGACTTCTTCGATCGCCTGAAGACGATCAGCCGGGGCTACGCCTCCCTCGACTACGACATGCTCGGCTACCGGCCGAGCGATCTCGTGAAGCTCGACATGCTGATCAACGGCGATCCGATCGACGCCTTCAGCGTCATCATCCACCGCGACAAGGCGTACGACTGGGGTCGCAAGATCGCCGACAAGCTGAAGGACCTGATCCCGCGGCAGCTGTTCGAGGTCGCGATCCAGGCGGCGATCGGCCAGAAGGTCATCGCGCGCACGACGGTCAAGCCGCTGCGCAAGGACGTCCTCGCGAAGTGCTACGGCGGCGACATCACCCGCAAGCGCAAGCTCCTCGAGAAGCAGAAGGAGGGGAAGAAGCGCATGAAGCAGGTCGGCGCGGTGGAGATTCCGCAGGAAGCGTTTCTCGCGGTGCTGCAGGTCGAATGATTCAGCGATCGGGGGTCGGGGGTCGGGGGTCAGCGCCGACTCCCGACCCCCGACCCCTGACCCCTATGTCGAGCCTCGTCATCCAGACCTCCTTCCTCGGCGACACCGTCCTCACGACGCCGCTCGTGGCGCGGCTCGCCGAGTCGGGGCCGGTGGACGTGCTCGTGACGCCGGCGTCAGCGGGGCTGCTCGCGCACGACCCGGCGATCCGCGAGGTGCTCGTGTACGACAAGCGCGGGCGCGATCGCAGCGTCGCCGGCTTCGCGCGGCTGGCGCGGACGCTGCGCGCGCGGCGCTACGCGGCGGCGTATCTCGCGCAGGGGTCGGCGCGCAGCGGCGCCCTCGCGCTGGCGGCGCGGATCCCGCGGCGCGTCGGCTTCACGACGTCCGCGGGGCGTGCGTTCTACACGACGCGCGTGGAGACCGCGCGGGGGATGCACCACGCCGAGCGGATCTTCACGTTAGGCACCGCGGGCGGTGCGCGTCCGGTGGCGCGCGCCGAGCTGCGGCCGCGCCTCTATCCGGGCGACGCCGAGCGCGCGGCGGTGGATGCGATCCTGACGCGAGCGGGCCACGCCGGCGAGCCGCTCGTCGCGCTGGCGCCGGGAAGCGTGTGGGCGACGAAGCGCTGGCCCTACTACCCCGCCCTCGCGCGTGAAGTGGCGCAGCGGGCGCGCGTGGTCGTCGTCGGCGCGCGCGACGACGCGCCCCTCGCGGCGGAGATCGCGGCGGAAGCGGGGAGCACCGTGATCGACGCGACGGGGTCCCTCTCCCTCCTCGGATCGGCGGAGCTGATCGGCCGCTGCCGCGCGATCGTCAGCAACGACTCGGCGCCCCTGCACCTCGCGTCGGCGATGAACACGCCGACCGTCGCGATCTTCGGCCCGACGGTGCCGGCCTTCGGCTTCGGGCCGCTCGCCGAGCGCGCGGCGATCGTCGAGGACGACCTGCTCGCCTGCCGGCCCTGCGACCGGCACGGGCCGCGAGCGTGCCCACTCGGACACTGGCGCTGCATGCGGGGGATGCTGCCGGCGCGCGTCGCGGATATCGTTATGGGGTACCTCACCACCTGAGCGCGGACATGGCCCATCACAAGGACCAGCGGTTCATCATCGGCGTCGATCTTGGCGGAACGAACATCGTCGTCGGCGCGATGCCGGAAGACGGGAGCAAGCGGTACGGGCTGCGCTCGCAGCCGACCATGTCCGAGCTCGGCGCAGACGCGGTCGTCGCGCGCATCGTGCAGATGGTGCAGGACGTCATAACGGTCACGATGGCGGAGACGGGCGCGAAGCGCGACGCCTTCGTCGGCGTCGGCGTCGGCGCCCCGGGGCCGATCGATCGCGTGCGCGGCGTCGTGACCGTCGCGCCGAACCTCGGCTGGAAGGACTTTCCGCTGCGCGATCGCATCGCCGCCGGCGTCGGCCTGCCGACGACGCTCGACAACGACGCGAACTGCGCGACGCTCGGCGAGGCGTGGATCGGCGCGGGACGCGGCGGACGCGCGGTGGTCGGGATGACGATCGGCACCGGGATCGGCGGCGGTCTCGTCGTCGACGGCCACATCTGGCATGGCGCGTCGGACGTCGCGGGCGAGATCGGCCACACGACCATCGACATGCACGGACGCCGCTGCAAGTGCGGCAACTACGGCTGCCTCGAGGCCTACGCGTCGGGCACCAACATCGCCGAGCGGGCGCGCGAACGGCTCAGCGGGGACGGTGACTCGGCGCTCGCGCGGATGGTCGGCGGCAGGCTCGATCAGATCACCGCGGCGACCGTCTACGAGGCGGCGCGCGCCGGCGACGAGGTCGCGCTCGACGTCGTGAAGGAGACCGCCGCGTTCCTCGGCGCGGGGATCGCCAACCTGCTCAACACCTTCAACCCGGACGTCGTCGTCATCGCCGGCGGCGTGACGCAGGCGGGCGACGCGCTCTTCGAGCCGCTGCGCGCCGAAGCTCGGCGCCGCGCGTTCAAGCCGGCGTTCGACGCGTGCCGCATCGTCCCCGGCGAGCTGGAGGGGGCGGCGGGCGTCGTCGGCGCGGTCGCGACCTTCGCGCAGCAGCATCTCGCGAAGGCGTGAGGCGGAAGCGCGTCGGGGTCATCGGCACCTTCGTCTGGGACGTCATTCACGGGCGTGACCTGCGGAGCGCGCCCGTCGAGGAGTGGGGCGGGATCACCTACGCGCTGAGCGGGCTCGATGCCGCGCTCCCCGAGGACTGGGAGATCGTCCCGGTCATGAAGGTGGGGAGCGACCTCGCGGCGCGAGCGCGGGAGTTCCTCGGCACGCTGCGGCGCGTCGCGCCGGATGCGGCGCTCTACGAGGTTCCCTTCAAGAACAACCGCGTCGAGCTGCACTACTACAGCGACGAGCGGCGCAGCGAGTATCTCAGCGGCGGGGTGCCGCCGTGGAGCTGGGCCGCGCTGCGCCCGCTGCTCGAGGGGCTCGACGCGCTCTACGTGAATCTCATCAGCGGCTTCGAGCTCGATCTCGAGATCGCGCAGCTCATACGCCAGCACTTCAGGGGCCCGCTCTACTGCGACCTCCATTCGATCACGCTCGCGATCCGCGACGACGGGCTGCGGGAGCTGCGCCCCCTCACAAATGTTGCGGAGTGGTGCCGCTGCTTCGACATCATCCAGGTGAACGAGGACGAGCTGTCGATGATGGCGCCCGATCCGCTCGCGCTTGCCGCGACGGCGCTCGGGGTCGGCGTCCGGTGCCTTTGCGTCACGCTGGGACCGCGCGGCGTCGCCTACTTCGCGGACTCTGGTTTCGATCGCCTGAGCGATCTCGCGACGCGGCATGCACTTGGCTCCGCGAGCGGCGCGATCCGGACCGAGCGCGTGCCCGCGGTGCCGACGCGTGAGCAAAAAGGAGACCCCACCGGATGCGGCGACGTCTGGGGCGCGACCTATTTCTCCCGACTGCTCGCCGGTGATATGTTAGCGGTCGCCATCGCCGCGGCGCAGAAGGCTGCCGCGCGCAACTACGAGCATCGCGGGGCCAGTGGCCTCGCCCGGTATCTGCGAGGAGAGCTCTCCACTACGTGACCACCGTCATCAACGTCCCCCCGTCCCTCGACGACGTCACGTTCGAGCAGGTGCTCGACCAGCTCGCGCCACTCCCCGCCGACGAGAAGATCCTCGTCGACGCGCGGCACGCGCGCTGGGCCTCGCCCTTCGGTCTCACCGCGCTGCTGACGCTCGCGCAGACGCGTGCCGAGCGCCCGGCATTCGCGCCGCCCGAGGCCGACGAGACTGTCTCGTACTGGAACCGCACGGGCTTCTTCCGCTACGCGACAGAGCTCTTCGACATCGTCGGGAGCGCCCCGCGCCAGAAGCCGGCCGGCGAGTCCGACGTGCTGCTCGAGATCACGCCGATCGCGAAGAGCGACGACGTCCACGAGGTCGTCGGGCGCATCCAGCAGAAGGCGCAGCACATCCTCACGCGCGAGCTGAACCTCGACGCGAAGGCGACGATGGGCTTCGCGATGACGCTCTCGGAGGCGTGCCAGAACATCGTCGAGCACGCGGGGCGCGGCGGATGGGTCGCGGTGCAGACGTACAAGTGGACGAAGCGACTCGGACGTCGTGTCGTCGTCATCGCGGTGTGCGACGCGGGCGTCGGATTCCGGCAGTCGCTCGAGAGCGCGCCGGGACGCACCCGCAGCGACCGCTGGGACGACGCGATGGCGCTCGAGGAAGCAGTGGTGCGCGGCGTGAGCCGCTTCCGCGACCCGGGCCGCGGACAGGGTCTGGCCGGCGTGCGGCGCTACGTCGGACGCTGGGACGGAAAGCTCTCGGTGCGCAGCGGCACGGCGCGCATCGCGATCGTTCCGACGTGGGACGACGACGTGGCGCTGCGCGAAGGACTCGCGCCCTTCTCCGGCGCGCAGATGCAGATCACGATTCCCGAGCGGACGGCCGGGCGATGATCAATCACATCGATCTCAGCACCGTCCTTCGCCGCACGGTGTGCGATCTGTACTCCAACCTCGTGACGCGCCCCACGGGCGCCGCCGTCCGCGGCGCGATCGAGACGCAGCTCGCCGAGCTCGGCGGCCGCACCGTGACGGTCATCGACTTCAGCAACGTCGGGCTGCTCGACTACTCGTGCGCCGACGAGGTCGTGGCGAAGCTCCTCCTGCCCTACTGCGACGACTGTCCGCCGCGCGACGCGTATTTCCTCTTCCGCGGGATGAGCGAGACGCACCTCGACGCGCTGGAGCACGTGCTCGAGCGGCATCGCCTCGCGCTCGTGCTCCAGCAGGAGGACGGCGCACCGACGATCGTGGGCGCGGTCTCGGAAGCCGAGCGCCGGACGTGGGACGCGTCGCTCGCCGTCGGCGGCGGCACCTCGCGCGAGATCGGCGGCGCGGCGGGCCTCGCGACCGAGGAGGTCGAGATGGTGCTCGAGGGCCTGGCGCGCCGCCGGTTGATGATGCGCATCGACGACCAGTGGGTCGCGGTGGGCGCGCCGTTATGACGGGCCCGCGGCCGAAGGACGACCTTCGCAACCGGCCGCTGCGCGTCGTCGGCTTCGTCGCGACGCGTCCAGCGGACGCGGAGCGCGGACCGATGGTGCGCATGAACCCGGAGGACGCGCGCACGCGCCTCCTCGTCGCCGGGGAGCTGGCGTGGGTCTACGGCCCGCGGCGGCACGAGCTGGCCGAAGTCCGCCTCGACGAGTCGCTCGCGCGCGGCGACGTCTCGCTGCGCGACATCGTCGGGGTCGCGCCGTCGGAGCTGGTGCGGGTGATCAAGCCCGATCTCGACGACCGCGGCGCCGCCGGCCGCGCGCGCTTCGTCTGATCGCATGGCGCGCCGACGCAAGCCGCACGGCCTCTCGACCACCGCCATCCACGGCGGGAGCGAGCGCGGCACCGACGGAGCGCCGGTCGTCGCGCCCCTCGTCCAGTCGGTGAACTTCATGCAGCCCGTCGCCACCGGCGAGGGGCTGAAGTACCCGCGCTACGGCAACGTGCCTAACGCGGAGACCGTGCAGCGACGCATCGCCCTGCTCGAGGGCGCCGAGGCCGGGCTCGTGCTCGGGAGCGGGATGGGCGCGACCGCGTGCGCGCTCCTCGCCCTGCTCCGTCCCGGCGACCATCTGCTCTGCAGCCAGGCGATCTACGGGGGCACGCACCGCCTCGTCACGCAGGAGCTGGCGACGCTCGGCATCGAGCACACCCTCGTCGACCCGCACGAGACGCGCGCCTGGCGGCGCCGCGTGCGCAAGGAGACGCGCGCGATCTTCCTCGAGTCGCCGGTCAACCCCACCTGCCGCGTGATCGACCTCGCGCCGGTGAGCCATATCGCGAAGGAGGAAGGGCTCGCGCTCGTCGTGGACTCGACCTTCGCCAGCCCGATCAACTTCCGCCCGCTCCAGCACGGCGCCGACGTCGTCATCCACTCGGCGACGAAGTACCTCAATGGGCACCACGACGTCCTCGGCGGCGCCGTGGTCGGCACGGCGCCCTACGTCGAGGAAGTGCGCCAGAAGATGATCGTCTGGGGACAGGCGCCCGATCCCTTCGCCTGCTGGCTGCTCGATCGTGGGCTGAAGACGCTCGACGTCCGCGTGAAGCGGCACAACGAGAACGCGATGCGCGTCGCGACGTGGGCCGAGGATCGGAAGGAGATTCGCCGCGTCCACTATCCCGGGCTCGCGTCGCACCCCGACCACGAAGTCGCGAAGCAGCAGATGGCCGGCTTCGGCGGGATGCTCGCGATCGAGCTCGCCGGCGGCGCGCGTGCCGCGGAGAAGATGCTCCGCAAGCTGCAGATCTTCCGCCACGCGCCGAGCCTTGGCGGCGTGGACTCGCTCGTCTCGGAACCGCGTCACACATCGCATGCGCATCTCACCGCGGCCGAGCGGGCGAAGGTCGGCATCCCCGACGGTTTCCTCCGGCTGAGCATCGGGATCGAGGATGCCGACGACCTGATCGCTGACCTCGAGCAGGCGCTGGCGTGAGCGAGAGCGAGGGGCTGCTCGAGCCGGAGCGGCGCCGGCGCGAGCGCCGGCTCAACGCGCGCGTCGCGGACATGACCATCCCCGAGATGCGGCGTCTCCTTGTGACGACGCTGCTCTCCACGATCGTCGTGATGCTGTTCCTCTACATGGTGCGAAGTGTGATCGTCGCCGGAGTGCTCGGCGTGATCATCGGTGCCTACCTGCGGCCGCTGCACCAGCGGATCCGCGGTGTCGTCGGCAGCCGCGTCGTCGCGGCGATGCTCACGATCGCCGCCGTGATCGTCCCGGTCCTGGCGGCACTCGCCTACAGCTACGTCGAGGTCAGCCAGGTCGCGGAGTACGTCAGCGCGCATCAGACCGAGATCGCGGCGCAGATCGAGACGTCCGTCCGCAAGCTCCCCTTCCTTCAGGACGCCAACGTCGGCGAGTCGATCCGGCGGTGGGTGATCGCGACGTCGGACTATGGTGCGAAGCTCCCCGGTGTGATCCGCCGCACCATCGTGAGCTTCTCCATTGGTGCGACGATCTTCTTCTTCACCAGCTTCTACGTCGTCACCGACGGTCCGGCGCTCGCGAGCTGGCTCCGCGACAAGGTGCCGCCGCGCTACGCCGAGCTGCGCAGCGCGCTCGAGCGCGCCGTCTCAGGGGTGCTCTACGGCGCGATCTACTCGACGCTGGTCACGCAGACGCTGAAGTCGGTCATCATCCTCGCGATGAACCTGATCTTCGGGGTTCCCCTCGCGGCTGTGCTCGCCATCGTCTCCTTCATCATCGGGTTCTTCCCGATCGTCGGCTCGTGGAGCGTGTACATCCCGGTAGCGCTGTGGCTGCTCGTGTTCCGTGGCGAGACGGCGGCGGCGATCGTCATGGTGGCGGTGGGGTTCCTCGTGAACACCCTGTTCATCTCGATGTATCTCAGACCCAAGCTCGCGGCCGAACGGTCGCGGGTACTGAACTTCTACTGGATGCTCGTCGCCCTGGTGACGGGAGTCTACACCTTCGGGCTGGCCGGCATCCTCATCGGCCCGATCCTCATCGGCATGCTCAAGGCGATCATCGACACCGTCTCGGCGAAGACCGGGTGGCGCGTGCTCGACGAGAGCGAGAGCGAGATGGGGGGAGCGAGCGCATGATCCGTTTCACCGACGTCACCAAGGAATACCCGCGCACCGGAGTCGCCCTCACCGACGTGAGCTTTCACGTCGCGAAGGGCGAGTTCGTCTTTCTCACCGGTCCGAGCGGGAGCGGCAAGAGCACGATTCTCAAGCTGATCTACATGGAGGAGCTGCCGACCGCGGGCGAGGTTCGCGTCAGCGGGTTGAGCACCGTGGACGTGAAGCGCAGCGAGATCGCGAAGCTCCGCCGCAAGCTCGGCATCGTGTTCCAGGACTTCCGCCTGCTCGAGGATCGCAGCGCCGAGGCGAACATCGCGTTCGCGCTCGAGGTCACCGGCGCGCCGCGCTCGCAGATCCCTTCGCGCGTCAGCCGGCTGCTGACGCAGGTCGGCCTCGCCTCGAAGGGCGGCGCGTTCCCGCGCGAGCTGTCCGGCGGCGAGCAGCAGCGCGTCGCGATCGCGCGCGCCCTGGTGAACGAGCCGTACGTCCTCATCGCCGACGAGCCGACGGGCAACCTCGACGATCGCGCGACGCGCGGCATCTTCCAGCTCCTGCGCGAGATCAACGCCTCGGGAACCGCCGTGGTGATGGCGACGCACAACCTCGATCTGATCCGCCGCTCCGACTATCGCACGATCGAGATCAACCGCGGGCAGATCGTCTACGATTCCGGCGAGACGAAGCCGGTGCAGCCCGAGGAGCTGGTCTGATGCGGTCGATGCGCGAGGCGCTCCTCGCCTTCCGCCGGGCGCCGCTCCTCAGCGTGCTCGGGATCATCACGATCGCGTTCTCGCTCTTCGCCGTCGGGCTCTTCGGGCTCGTCGCGGTGAACATCAAGGAGACGATCGCCAGCGTCGAGGAGCGCGTCGAGATCCGCGCGTTCGTTTCCGAGGGAACCGCGTCGGAGGCGATCGCCGCGGCGATCGGCGACGTCGGCGCCTTTCCCGAAGTCGCGCGCGTCGACTACGTCTCGCAGGAGGACGCGCTGAAGCGCGCGCGCCAGGAGCTCGGCGAGTTCCGCGATGTCTTCGACGCGGGCTTCCTCCCCGCCTCGATCGAGGTCCGGCTGAAGCCGGGCTACCGCGACCCCGAGCAGGTCCGCTCGGTGGCGGCGCGCATCGCGACCTATCAGTTCATCGACGACGTCCGCTACGGGCAGGAGTGGGTCGAGAAGCTGGCGCGCATCCGCAACATCGCGGGGATCGCCGGCATCGCGCTCGGGCTCGCGTTCGCGACGGTCGCGGTGATGATCATCGGGACGACGATCCGCATGGCGGTGCTCGCGCGCAGCCGCGAGATCGCCATCATGCGCCTCGTCGGCGCGACCGACGGCTTCATCCGGCGTCCGTTCCTCATCGAGGGGTTCGTCAAGGGCATCCTCGGCGGCGGCGCGGCGCTGCTGCTCACGTGGGTCGCGAGCCTGCTGATCAACCGGTACATCGTGAAGACGTCGTTCTTCCCGATGGAGCTGGCGATCGTCGGCGTGCTCGGCGGAGCGATCATCGGGCTGCTCGGCAGCGGCGTGTCCGTCGGGCGGCACCTGCGGCGGGTATGACCGCGCGACGGCCCGCGCTCCTGCGGACGCTCGTGCTGGGTGTCGTCGTCGCGATCGCCTCGGGTGCGCGCGAGGCCTCCGCGCAGCAGACGCCGTCTTCCGCGAGCGCCGCCGCCAAGGTGCGCGCGCAGCGGGACGAGCTGGATCGCATCCGCCGGGAGCGCGCTGCGCTCGAGGCGAAGATGGGCGAGCTGCAGGGGACGGTGCACGACCTCTCGGAGGAAGTGACGAACCTCGACAGCCAGGCCGACGCCACCGCGCGCGCGGTGCGCTCGCTCGACGCGCAGCTCTCCGCTATCGGCGAGGAGGTCACCGGCGCCACCGGTGAGCTCGTGCGCGCCGAGGACGAGCTGGCGATCAAGCGCGCGGTGCTCAAGCGCCGGCTCGCCGACATCTACAAGCGCGGACCGCTCTACTCGTACGAGGCGCTGCTCTCCGCGCAGACCTTCGCCGAGCTCGTCGCGCGCTACAAGTACCTGCACCTGCTCGCACTGCGCGACCGGGCTCTCGTGAAGCGCGTCGAGGAGCTCCGCAACCAGACCGAGAACCAGCGTGCCCTCCTCGTGCGGCTGCGAAACGACGTCGAGATGAGCCGCAGCGAGCGCTCGCGGGAGGAGCAGCGGCTGCGCGACCTCGAGCAGCAGCGTGCGCGAAGCCTCGCGCAGGCGAAGCGCAGCGCGCGGCAGACCGAAGCGCGCCTGAAGCAGATCGACCGCGACGAGACCCGGATCACGGGACTCATCGAGTCCCTGGAGGCGGCACGCCGGAAGTCGGAGGAGGTGGCGCGGTCGCGGGGAGCGGTGCGCCCGGCCGCCCCGACGGTGCACCCGGCGGCCAACATCGACTGGCCCGTCGAGGGCGAGCTGCTCTATCGATTCGGCCGCGTCGTGAACCCGAACAACACGACGACGCGCTGGAACGGCATCGGCATCGGCGCGCCTGCGGGGTCGCCCGTGAAGACCATCGGCGCGGGCCAGGTGATGGTCGCGGAGACCTTCGGCACGTACGGCTTGACGGTCATCGTGCAGCAGGGAGGCGGCGACTACGCGGTGTACGGCTCGCTCGCCTCGATCGCGGTGAAGAAGGGACAGATCGTGAGCCGGGGCGAGGTCATCGGAACCGTCGGCAGCGCCGACCCCGAGCTCCCCGCGCACTTACATTTCGAGTTCCGCCCCGAGGGTCGCGCGGTCGATCCGCTCGACTACCTCAAGGCACGGCCATGAGCACGGATCATGTCGCGAAAAGGTGCGCGGTCTGCGGGCGGTTCCGCTCGTACGAAACGGAAGACCTCTTCTGCGTCCTCTGCGGGAGCGACGCGCTCGAAAGCGAGTGCGGCTGCGGACGCGCGTTCGACTTCTCCCTCGAAGAGCCGGAAGACGCGGACCTCTACTGTCCGCGCTGCGGGCGGTCGCTCCGCGGCCGCAGCGACGAGTTCACCGGCTGAGCGCGCGGTTCCGCTCGCGCCCGCGCCCGACGATCTCCTCGGGGCGCACGTGTCGAGCGCGGGGGGAACGTACGAGGCGCCGGGCCGCGCGCGCGCGATCGCCGCGTCGGCGATGCAGATCTTCAGCAAGATGGCGAACCGCTGGGCCGAGCGGGAATGCCTCGACGAGGAGTGCCAGCGCTTCCGCGTCGCGCTCGGCGAGACGAGCGTGCGCGCGACCATCGCGCACGACAGCTACCTCATAAACCTCGCCTCGCCGGATCCCGTCCTTCGCGCGCGCTCCACGGAGTCGTTCATCGCGGAGCTGCGCCGCTGCGAGGCGCTCGGTCTGCAGTATCTCGTGTCGCATCCGGGCAACTTCATGGACGACCGCGCCGCCGGGATCGCGCGCAACGCCGACGCGATCAGCGAGGCGCTGCTCCGCGTGCCGGGGAACGTCGTGCTCTGCATGGAGACGACCGTCGGAGCCGGCACCTCGATCGGCGGGACATTCGAGGAGCTTGCCGAGCTCGTGGAGCGCGTCGATCCGCGCGTCCGGGGGCGCGTCGGCGTCTGCGTCGATACCTGCCACGTGCATTCCGCCGGCTACGATCTCGTGAACGACTACGACGGGGTGTGGGCGCGCTTCGACGACGTGCTCGGCCGCGACGCGCTCAGGGTCATGCACCTCAACGACTCGAAGACGCCGTTCGGATCGCATCGCGATCGCCACGAGCTGATCGGGGAGGGCTCGCTCGGCGCCCTGCCCTTCCAGCGCATCATGAACGACGAGCGGCTTGCCAGGATCCCGAAGGTCATCGAGACGCCGAAGCTGGACGACCCCGAAGCCACCGATCGCCGCATGCTCGAGCGGCTGCGCAGCTATCTGGCGGCCGGCGCCGACCCGCGGTAACGTGCCGCGGCGCGCCTGACGACTCTCACCGCATCTCATGCCTAACGCGAAACACGCTCTCACCGCCTTCGCCACGCTCCTGATCGCAGGCGCATCGCTCGGCGCCCAGCAGCCCGATTCCACGGCGCGGCGAGACTCGCTGCGCGCCGATTCGCTCCGCGCCGACTCGGTGCGTCGCGCCGAGCTCACACGGATAGGAGGTGAGCGTCGTGGACGTGACGAGCCGGTGCCGGTCGCGCCGCGCGCTCAGGTGCGCCCGGGGGCGTCGAACGGAGGCACGCTCGTCGTCGCCGTCGCGGGCGAGGTGATCGGAGATCTCTCGCCGAAGGCGGCGGCCCGCGCGTCGGACTCGCGGATGCGGATCGGCGACGTGCGCCTCGCGCTGGCCGCGGACCCCACGCACCGCATCCACGCCGATCTCTCGCTCACCTTCCGCACCGACAGCACTCCATCGATCAGCACCGCGGCGATCATGGCGGCGCTCTTCGACGGTCGGCTCACGCTGCGCGCCGGCAAGCAGGCGGTGCCCTTCGGCATTTCGGCGCCCCTGCAGCACATGGAGCTCTGGTTCCCCGACCATCCGCTCCCGGTTCGAGCCTTCCTCGGCGAGCGGGGGATCCGCGCCACAGGGCTGCTCGCCGCTTCTCGGCCCGTCGTCGGAGTGCCGATCGCGCTGCGAGTCGGCGTCTTCGACCACTTCGGCCAGCGGATCGATTCGCTCACGACGCCGGAGCCCGCCGATCAGAACGTCACGGGGCTCGCCGGGTTCGCGCGCCTCGCCGGGGAATGGCAGTTCGCCGGTGCGCACCTGACCGTCGGCGGATCCGCGATCTCGGGAAAGCGCGCGCAGCCCATCGGATGCGTGTACCGGAGCACCGTCGGACCGGTGCTCTGCCCGAACGGGATCAACGGCGCGAACACGCGGATGTCGGTATTCGGCGCGGATGCGCAGCTCGTGCTCGGCGGGGCCGTGCTCGAGGGGGAGTGGATGCGCAACGTCGTCGGCGCGACCGACATGCCGGTGTTCGACACGCCCGGCTTCGCGCCGTATTACTCGGGCATGTACGGGACGTACGATGGCGCCTACGCCCAGCTCCGCGTGACCGGTCCGGGGATCGTGCGCTTCGGCGCGCGCGTCGAAGCTGCGCAGAACCCGGCGGTCGCGGGGCTCAACGATCGCATGGCCGGCGCGTTCGTGGGCGTCGAGCCGATGCCTGGCGGCCGCGTCGTCGTGTCGTACATGCGGCGGCTGCCGTCGGCGGCGGCGAAGGCGCAGCTCCCGCTGGACGAGCAGTCGGCGCTGGACCGCGTGGTCGTGCGAGGGACGTTCACCCTCGCCTGGCTGCTGCAGCGAGGAAGCGAGTGAGCAAGCCGCTGGTGACGGAGCGCGAGGTGCGCCGCGCGGCGCGCGAGGGGAAGAAGAGCCTCGACGTCAGCGATGCGGTTGTGACGCCGAGCGCGCGGGACGTCGCGGGGGCGTTAGGCGTGGAGCTGACGCGGGGGAGCGGGGCGCGGGGGGCCCCCCCCGAAAAACAATCTACCCCCGGATCACCCCCCGCCCCGAACCAATCCTCCACCTCTGCCACCACATCCCCGCCCCGCCCCACAGTCGCCGTCGGTGCCGACCACGGCGGCGTCGCGATGAAGAACGCCGTCGCCGAGCACCTGCGCGCCGCGGGCTATCCCGTCACCGATCTCGGAACGAACTCCTCCGACCCCGTCGACTATCCCGACTTCGCCGTCGCCGTCGCGCGCGCCGTGGCGTCGAAGCAGGCCGCCGTCGGCATCATGGTCGACGGCGCCGGGATCGGCTCGTGCATGGCGGCCAACAAGGTCCCCGGCGTGCGTGCCGCGATGTGCTACGACGTCACCACCGCCGCCAACGCGCGCGAGCACAACGGCGCGAACATGCTCACCCTCGGCGGTGGGCTCCTCGGCACGAGACTCGCACTCGCGATCGTCGACACGTTCCTCGGCACTTCCTTCGGCGGCGGGCGCCACGCGAAGCGGGTCGAGAAGATTGACGCGCTCGACAGGCGCGGCTAACCTTAGCGAATACAGATAGTTGCGGCGCAGCACCCCGTCTCGCGGGTGAGGCGGCCGCGTTGAGCCGGCGCCGTGAGCCGAGCGACTCCCTGAAGCAGAAGGGGGCTGCAGCGAGCGGATCCGGCGTCGCATTTTATACAGATGAAACGCGAAGAAGCCCTCGACTATCACGCGCGTGGACGACCGGGGAAGATCGCCGTCGTTCCCACCAAGCCGCTGACCAATCAGCGCGACCTCTCTCTCGCCTACTCCCCCGGCGTCGCCGAACCCTGCCTCGAGATCAAGGCGAACCCGGACGACGTCTACAAGTACACCGCCAAGGGCAACCTTGTCGCCGTCGTCACCAACGGTACCGCGGTGCTCGGCCTCGGAAACATCGGCGCGGCCGCGGGGAAGCCCGTGATGGAGGGCAAGGGCAACCTCTTCAAGCAGTTCGCCGACCTCGACGTGTTCGACCTCGAGGTGGGCTCCGAGGACCCGAACGACGTCGTCAGGTTCTGCCAGCTCCTCGAGCCGACCGTCGGCGGTATCAACCTCGAGGACATCAGGTCTCCCGACTGCTTCTACATCGAGGAGACGCTGCGGAAGACCATGAAGATCCCGGTCTTCCACGACGACCAGCACGGGACCGCGATCATCTCCGGCGCCGCGCTGCTCAACGCCCTCGAGATCACCGGGCGCGATATCGACAGGATCAGGGTGGTCTTCTCCGGCGCCGGCGCGGCGGCGATCGCGACCGCCGAGCACTACGTGCGACTCGGCGTCCGGCGGGAGAACATCCTCATGACCGACCGCGCGGGCGTGATCTACGCCGGGCGCGAAGGCGACATGGATCCCTACAAGGCGCGCTTCGCCAACAAGACCGACGCGCGCACCATCGCCGACGCGCTGGTCGACGCCGACGTCTTCGTCGGGTTGTCGGTCGCGGGGGCCGTGACGGGCGAGATGGTGAAGCGCATGGCGCCCTCGCCGATCATCTTCGCGCTGGCGAACCCGGTGCCGGAGATCCTGCCGCACGAGGTGCGCGCCGTGCGCGACGACGCGATCATCGCGACGGGCCGCAGCGACTACCCCAATCAGGTCAACAACGTCCTCGGCTTTCCCTTCATCTTCCGCGGCGCGCTCGACGTACGGGCGACGACCGTGAACGAGGAGATGAAGATGGCGGCGACGCGCGCCCTCGCGCTGCTCGCGAAGGAGGACGTCCCCGACTCGCTCGCCGCGCTGTACGGGATGCGCAGCGTGCGCTTCGGGCCCGACTACCTGATCCCCTTCCCCTTCGATCCGCGCGTACTGCTCTGGGTGGCGCCGGCGGTGGCATGGGCCGCGGTGGCGAGCGACGTCGCGCGCGAGTTCATCGACCTCGATCTCTACCGCGAGCAGCTCGAGGCACGCCTCGGGCGCGCGCGCGGGATCATGCGTGGGCTCATCAACCGCGCCAGCGCCGATCCGCGCTCCGTCGTGTTTCCGGAGGGCGAGGAGCCGAAGATCATCCGCGCCGCGCAGATCCTGGTGGACGAGGGGATCGCGCGTCCGATCCTGCTCGGCAGGCGCGAGAACATCGAGCGCATCGCCGCGCAGAACGCGATCTCCCTCGAGGAGATCACCATCGAGGATCCCGAGACATCGCCGCGCCGCGAGACGTACGTGCGGCACCTCTGGGAGCGGCGGCAGCGCAAGGGCCTTTCGCTGAGCGAGGCCGGCCAGCGGCTCAAGAACGCGAACTACTTCGGGAGCTGCATGGTCGCCTGCGGCGATGCCGACGCGCTCGTGTCCGGCGTCGGGATGCATTACCCCGAGACGATCCGCCCGGCGCTCGAGGTGATCGGTCCGCATCCCAAGGCGGAGACGGTGAGCGGGATGTACATGCTCGTCTTCGACAAGAAGGTCGTCTTCTGCGCCGACACGACCGTGAACATCGAGCCGACCGCCGAGCAGCTCGCGCAGATCGGCTACGCGGCCGGCCGCATCGTGCGGACCTTCGGCATCGTGCCGCGGATCGCGATGCTCTCGTACTCGAACTTCGGGTCGGTGCGCCGTCCGGACACCGAGAAGGTCGCGCGCGCCGCGCAGCTCCTCCGGCAGCGCGATCCGTCGCTGATGGTGGACGGCGAGATGCAGGCGGACACCGCCCTCGATCCCGAGATGATGCGCGAGGACTACCCGCACAGCATGCTCACCGAGGAAGCGAACGTCCTCATCTTCCCGAACCTCGCGGCGGGGAACATCGCCTACAAGCTGCTCATGCATCTCGGTGGCGCGACGGCGATCGGCCCGATCCTCGTCGGGATGCGCCGCCCCGTGCACGTGCTCGAGCGCGGCGCGGAAGTGCAGGACATCGTCAACATGGCGACCGTGGCCGTCGTCGACGCTCAGGAACGCACCCAACCGGCGGCGAGCTGGCCCTACGAGGGCGAGTCGCCGTCCCAGACTATGTTTTCGAGACTATAGCCAATGGCGACGCAGACCAAGCCTAACGCCGAGCTGCTGGAGAGGCAGAGCAAGAAGGGGCTGGAGACGCAGGGGCTGAGCCCGCGCGGGCACGTGCACTGGAACCTCGTCGCTCCCGAGCTCGTGCAGGGCGCCGTGCGGCGCGGCGAGGGCAACCTCGCCGACATGGGGCCCTTCGTCGGCGTCACCTCGCCGCACACCGGCCGCTCGCCGAACGACAAGTTCGTCGTCCGCGAGCCGGGGTCGGAGAAGGACATCGACTGGGGGAAGGTCAACGTCGCGATCGAGCCGGCGAAGTTCGACCTGCTCCTCGCGGACGTCCAGCAGTACCTGAACGGGCTGGGCGAGCTGTTCGTCCAGGACCTCTATGCGGGCGCCGATTCCGCGCACCGCCTGCGGGTCCGCTACGTCACGCCTAACGCGTGGCACTCGCTGTTCGTCCGCAACATGTTCATCCGTCCGGACTTCAGCGACCTGCCGACCTTCGAGCCGAACTTCAGCGTGCTCCACGCGCCCGAGTTCCAGGCCGACCCCGCGAAGCACGGCACGCGCACCGGCACCTTCATCGTGCTGAACTTCGCGAAGCGGATGATCCTCATCGGCGGGACGCGCTACGCCGGTGAGCTGAAGAAGTCGATCTTCACCGTCATGAACTACCTCATGCCGAAGTCGGGCGTGCTCTCCATGCACTGCTCGGCCAACATCGGCCGCGACGGCGACACCGCGCTCTTCTTCGGCCTCTCCGGCACCGGCAAGACGACGCTCTCCGCGGATCCCGAGCGCGGCCTCATCGGCGATGACGAGCACGGGTGGTCGAAGGACGGCGTGTTCAACTTCGAGGGCGGCTGCTACGCGAAGGTGATCAACCTCTCTCCCGAGGGAGAGCCCGACATCTACGCGACGACGCAGATGTTCGGCACCGTGCTCGAGAACGTCGTGCTCGATCCGATGACGCGGAAGGTCCGCTTCGAGGACCAGTCGATCACCGAGAACACGCGCGCGTCGTATCCGCTGCACTACATCCGCAACTTCGTCCCCGGCGGTCGCGGCGGACACCCGAAGAACATCGTCTTCCTCACCGCCGACGCGTTCGGCGTGCTCCCGCCGATCGCGCGCCTCACGCGCGACCAGGCGATGTACTACTTCCTCTCCGGCTACACCGCGAAGGTCGCCGGAACCGAGCGCGGCGTCACCGAGCCGCAGGCGACCTTCAGCTCCTGCTTCGGTGGCGTCTTCCTCGTCTGGCACCCGACGAAGTACGCCGAGATGCTCGGCACGCTGCTCGACGAGCACGGCTCGCGCGTCTGGCTCGTCAACACCGGCTGGACGGGCGGCCCGCACGGCGTCGGCCACCGCATGAAGCTCTCGCACACCCGCGCGATGGTGCGCGCGGTGCTCGCCGGCCAGCTCGACGCGGCGCAGTACGCGACCGACCCGCACTTCGGACTGTCGGTGCCGAAGTCGATCGCGGGAGTGCCCGAGCAGATCATGACGCCGCGCGCGACGTGGAAGGACGGCGCCGCCTACGACGCGCAGGCGAAGAAGCTCGCCGGCATGTTCGCGAAGAACTTCGAGAAGTTCGGCACACACGTTCCCGACGCGATCCGGAACGCGGGCCCGAAGGGGTGAGCGAGAGGCAGCAGGCAAACACGAAGGGCCGCGACGAGCGTCGCGGCCCTTCGTGCATCGTGGCGCTCAGCGCTTTCCGCCGCCGCCGCGCTCTTCGTCGTCGTCCGCTTCGGAAGGAGGTCCCCCCTCGTACTTCGGCATCTCCCCCGTGTCGAGCCAGGTGATGGTCGACGCCGCCTTCTCGCTGTGCTTCCGCGCGTCGCTGATCGCCTGCATCCGCTGCGAGACGCGCAGCGAGGGATCGACCGCCGCCATCGGCTGCGGCGCGACCGGCGCCGGCTCGGCGGCGCGCGGCGTGCGCCGACGCCGCAGAAACCCGATCACCAGCACCCCCGCGAGCACCACCCCCGCGGCGGCGAGCGAATCGCGGAGCCAGGGCGAGACCTGCGGCGGCTTCAGCGCCCAGGTGACCTCGTAGCTCGCGAGGACGAGCCCCTGATCGAGCGAGCCGTGATCGAGCACCGGATCGATCGCGTCGGCGATCACCTGCTTCAACGGCGCGGCGTACTGGGGCCCCCACCGGGGGCCGGCCTCGATGCGCGCGCGCTTGTCGCCCACCGACACGATGATCACCGCCGCGCCGTTACCGCCCGCGCGGCTAGCCGACCATTTCTCGAAGACACGCCGTGAGAACGCCTCGAAGCTGATGTCGGTGCTGTCGTATGCCTCGACCGAGCGGATCGTCAGCACGTATACGGGCAGCCCGATCGCCGCGCGCGCCTTCGCGATCGAGTCGATCGTCTGCTGGCTCGCGCTGTCGAGCACCTGTGCGTCATCCACCACGTAGTGCCCGGGAAGCGGCGCCGCGGGAATGCCGCCTGCGTCCACGGCTTGGGCGCTCTGAACCGCCAGCAGCGCTCCGATGCACCAGGTCAGCACACGTCCCTCCTTGGGATCTGTCTCCTGGGTAACGGATTAGGACGATCCAAGGGTCGCGCTGGTCAGGAAGAACGGCCTCCATACGCGTGCTTCGGCGCTTTCCCCCACCGAAACGGGGGGTAGCTTTCCCGGACGATGAATCCGACCATCGTCCGCGATCCGCTCTGGAAGAACGTCCGGCTGGACGACACCGCCCGCCGCCTCGTCGACTCGCCCACCTTCCAGCGGCTGCGCTACGTGCGCCAGCTCGGCCTCGCCCACCTGGTCTACCCGGGCGCGACGCATACCCGCTTCGAGCATGCGCTCGGCACGTATCACCTCGCCCGACTCTCCCTCGATCTCCTCCACGAGCGCGACGCACTGCGCGAGGTCGATCCGAGCGAGGTCGCCATCGTCCGCGCGGCCGCGCTCCTCCACGACATCGGACACTATCCCTTCTCGCACGCACTGGAGGAGATCGGGGCACCCGACCATGAGGAGGTCGCGCGACCGCTCATCACCACCGGCCCGCTCGCCGAGATCCTTCGCGGCGCGCTCGGCCCTGAAGCCCCGACGCGCATCGTCGCCCTCATCCGCGGCGAGAGCCTCAGCCCGTTGCAGGGTCTCATCTCCGGCTCGCTCGATCTCGACAAGCTCGACTACCTGCGGCGCGACGCGTTCATGTGCGGCGTCCCCTACGGGGAGATCGACGTCGACCGGCTGCTCAACGCGCTCGCCGTGGTGCGCGACCCGGACACGCGCGCGCTCACCATCGGCGTCGCCGAGAAGGCGCTGTCCGCGCTCGAGTCGCTGCTGTTCGCGAAGTACCAGATGTACCGCAACGTCTACTGGCATCACACCGTTCGCAGCGCGACGGCGCTGTACAAGCGCGTCGTCTCCGACGCTATCGAGCGGGGAGCGCTGCGCGCGGAGGAGCTGGCGGGCTACGGCGACGAGGGACTGCTCTCGGAGCTGCGCCGCCGCGCGCCGTCCGCGCTCCTCGACGCGCTCGTCGCCCGGCGGCTGCACAAGCGCGCCATCCAGTGTCCGGCCGCGGAGCTCGCGCCGGGTGCGGGAGAATGGATCGCCTCCGACCGCGCGCTCGTGGTCGAGGTCGAGAACCGGCTGGCGAGGGAGCTCGCGGTGCCGCCGGGAACGATCCTCCTCGACTATCCCGCGAAGACGCAGATGCTCGGGCTCGACCTGCCGGTGGTGCGCCGCAACGGCGACGTCGTCCGCCTGACGGCCGCAGGCCTCGAGGGAGCGATTCACCTCCCCGCGCTCAGCCAGCAGCTCTACTCGTCGGCGCGCTGGCTGCGCGTCTTCGTCGCCGAGGACGTGACCCTCCCACGCCACGCCGTCTCGCGCCTCGCCGAGATGGACGCATCGGACGTGCGGGCGCGGCTGAGGGAGGAGCGGGGGCTGCTCTAACGGGAGTACGGGAGTACGGGCAGTTGCCTACTCCCGTACTCCCGGACTCCCGCTGGCTGGCGCCTTCCCTCGCCCGTGCGCCTCCGCGAGCTTCCGCGCGATCCCGCGGTAGAAGGACGCGTCGCCCGGCTTGCCCTGCGACTCCAGCGAGAGCGCCGCCAGCTCGATCGCGTAGAGGATATTGCCGAGATAGAGCTCGGCGAGCGAGCCGACCGTCTCCTCAGTCACGCGGACGGTACGCCGGCGCTTCGACGGTGCGGGCCTCGGTCTGCGGGTCGGCGTCCACCGATCGCACGTTGACGACGATCGCGGTGATGTTGTCGAGCCCACCGCGGCCGTTCGCCTCGGCGATGAGCGAGTCGACGATGCGCGGGACCTCGGCGCGCGACTGCAGGAGCTGCTGCAGGCGCCGGTCGTCCACCATCCCGGTGAGGCCGTCGCTCGCGACGAGGAAGGTGTCGCCGGCCCGCGTCTCTCCCGCGAAGGTATCCGGCTCGACGTCGTCGCTCGCGCCGACGCAGCGCGTGATGACGTTGCTGTACGGGTGGTAGCGCGCCTGCTCCGGTGTCAGGAAGCCGGCGTCCACCTGCTCCTGCACGTACGAGTGGTCCTTCGTGAGCTGGCGGAGCTGGCCCTCGCGCAAGAGGTAGACGCGCGAGTCGCCGACCTGGCCGATGAGGTAGCGGCGTCCGGCGATGATCAGCACCGAGGCGGTCGTCCCCATCCCCTGCTTGTCGGTCTCGGTGACCGTGCGGTTGTAGATCGCGAGGTTGGCGCCGCGCAGCGCGTTCATCACCCGTTCCGCCGCGCTGCGATCGTGCAGGTCGCGCAGCGACGAGAGCTGGTCGCGGAGGATCTCCACCGCCATCTCGGACGCGACTTCGCCGGCGGCGTGTCCACCCATCCCGTCGGCGACGATGAAGATTCCGCCCGTGGCGTCGGCCGCCGCGTGGAAGTTGTCCTCGTTGCCGGCCCTGATCATTCCGACGTCGGAACGTGCCGCGACGGCGAGCTCCACTAGCGCACCTTGAGGATGAAGAACGCGCCCGCCACGACGAGCACCAGTACGAGGATCCAGACCCACGCCGGGAACCCGCTCTGCTTCGGCAGCTCCGGCTCGGTCGCCGCGACCTCCTTCGACATCTTGCGTGCCTGCTCGACGCTCAGCCCCGCGATCACCCGCGTGCCGCCGCTGGCCTCCCGCGGCTCGGCGGCAGGGACGAACGTCGCGCGAATCTTCCCGAAGCGGATCGACGACTGTCCCTTGAGCGCCGCCTCCCCGTTGATCCGCTGGCCGCCGACGTAGGTCCCGTTGGTCGAGCCCATGTCCACTACGTACCAGCCCGCCTCACGTTTCTGGATCTTGGCGTGCGAGTCCGAGACGCTGTCGTCCGCGAGGACGATGTCGTTGTGCGCGCCGCGACCGACATGCGTCAACGGCACGTCGATCTCGAATCGCGTGCCCTTCATCGGCCCGTCGGTCATGATCTCGACCGTCGCCAGCGGCTCGCGGGGCGCGGTCGCCGGCGTCGCGGCGGGGGAAGAGGCTGCGACGGGCGCCGCGACGGGCGCCGCGACGGGCGCCGCTGCCTGGGCGGGCACTGGCGCCGCGGGCTGTGCGGCAGGTGCCACAGCCGCGACCTGCGGGGCGGCGGCGTCTGCGTAGAAGCGGAACTCCTCGCTCCCGATCCGGAGCACGTCGCCGCGCGCGAGGGACTGCTTCGCCGCGATGCGCTGGCCATTCACGAAGACGCCGTTCGTGCTCAGGTCGTTGACCGCGTACCCGTCGCTCCCCGCAACGACCTCGGCGTGCTTGCGCGACACTTCCGGCGAGGGTACCACGACGTCGCAGCCCGCGTCGCGGCCGATCGAGAGTCCGCTCGCGCCGACGCTGTACTCGCGCCCATCCACGAGGGAGACGAGGCGGCCACCGGTCGTCCCGGTGGGCTTGCCCGCACCCGCGGGCCGCGCGTCTGCCATCTCCGCGACGTTCAAACCCGCGAGGTACTGGGTCTGCCCGCCCTTTCGGTCGTCCCCGTAGAGCAGCTCGCGCCCCGCGACCTCGATCTTGTCGCCGTGGATGAGCGGGGTCGGCTCGACGCCGAGGAGGACTCCGTTCACCCGTACCGCGGCCTCGCTCGAGGCGCGCCGGATCACGACGCTGTTGTCGTTCCCGAGCTGGAGCTTCGCCTGAACTCCAAGCGCCGCCGGTCCGTCCACCGGGATGTCGGCGCCCGCGGTGCCGACGCTCGTCTCCCCGACGCGCAGCGGAAACTGCTTGTCGTTCAGCTGGATGTAGGGCATGCGGTGTGGGAACGCCGGGCGGGGCTTCGTGGACGCTCCGAAGTTACCCGCCCCCCTGACGACGAGCAAGCGCGATCGGGTGACGCAACGCACGAGCGTCGCCTCATGCCGCGCCGGCCTGCAGTCGGTAGAGGCGCTCGTACAACCCGCGCCGCGCGAGCAGCTCGGCGTGCGAGCCCTGCTCGCGGACCTCGCCGAGGTGGAGGACGAGGATCCGGTCGGAGCCGACGATGGTGCTGAGCCGGTGCGCGATCGCGATCGTCGTCCGGCCGCGCATCAGCTCCGCGAGGGCGCGCTGGATCTCCGCCTCCACCTCGCTGTCCACCGCGCTCGTCGCCTCGTCGAGGAGGAGCAGCGCCGGATCCGCCGCGATCGCGCGCGCGAACGACAGCAGCTGCCGCTCGCCGACGCTCACCGACGCTCCGCGCTCGCCGAGCTCGTAGGAGTAGCCGCCGGGAAGGCGTGCCACGATGCGGTCCGCTCCGACCCGCGTCGCCGCCGCGACCACCTGCTCGTCGCTGATCGGCGCGTTGAGCCGGATGTTGGTCGCGACGTCTCCGGCGAAGAGGAAGATGTCCTGCTGCACGTAGCCGACGAGCTCGCGCAGCCGGTCGAGGGGCATCTCGCGGATGTCGACGCCGTCGACGGAGATGCGTCCGCGCTGCGGCTCGTAGAAGCGCAGGAGCAGGCTCACGATCGTCGTCTTGCCCGCGCCCGTGTGGCCGACGATCGCCAGCGTCTCCCCCGGCGCGACGTGGAAGCTGACTCCCTTCAGCACCCACTGCGGCTCCTGGTACGCGAACCACACGTCCTCGAAGCGGACCTCGACGCCGCGCCGCGCGGCGATGGCGGCATGCGCGTGTCCCGGCGCCACGCCCTGCGCGCCCGCGCCGATCGCGGCGGGCGTGTCCAGCAGCGTGAAGATGCGCTCCGACGCCGCCATCGCCTGCTGGAGGATGTTGTATTTCTCCGAGAGGTCCTGCAGCGGCTGGAAGAACCGGCGCAGCAGCTGGAGGAACGCCGCGACGGTTCCCACCGTCAGCGACCCGACGCCGACGCGGTTCGCGCCCGCGACGATGAGGATCGCCAGCGCCACCGTCGTCAGCAGCTCGATGGCCGGGAAGTACAGCGCGTAGACCGTGATCGAGCGCAGGTTGGCGTCGAGATGGTCGCGGTTCAGCCGGTCGAACCGGCGCGCCTCGTCGTTCTCGCGCCCGAAGAGCTGCACGACGCGCATCCCCGTGATGCGCTCCTGCAGGAAGGCGTTGATCCGCGCGATGCGCGTGCGGATGTCGCGATACGTGTCGCGCACCTTGATGCGGAACACGTGCGACACGAGATACACGAGCGGGATCGTCGCGAAGCCGAAGAGCGCGAGCCGCCAGTCCACCCAGACCATCGCGACGCTGATCGCGACGAGGGTGAACAGGTCGCCGAGCCCCGAGACGACGCCGGCGGTGAACAGTTCGTTCAGCGACTCGACGTCGGTCGTGACGCGGGTGATCAGCCGCCCCACCGGATTGCGATCGAAGAAGGGGATCGGCAGTCGCTGCAGGTGCGCGAACAGCTCGCCGCGCAGATCGTGCATCACGCGCTGGCCCAGCAGGGCCGTGAGGATCGTCTCGCCGTAGGAACAGGCGAATTGAGCGATCAGCGCTCCCGCGAGCAGCAGCACCGAGCGTTGCACGAGCGCGACATCGCGCGCCGGGACCGCGACGTCGATGATGCGCCTGGTGAGCAGCGGCCCGACGAGCTGCAGCGCGCCCTCGGTGAAGAGCAGCACGAGCGCGCCGGCGACGAGCGGGCGGTACGGCCGCACGTAGCGCAGCAGCCGCCGCATCAGCCGGCCGTCGTATGCCTTCCCGAGTACGTCCTCTTCGTGGATTCCCTGCTCCGCCATTCGTGCATCCTAGTGGCGCGCGTCACCGGCGGTCAACGCGGGACGCGTCGCACCGCCTTCTATCGCGCCATTCCGACGGTGCATGGCACTACGGTTGCGTTAGCCAATCGCGCAACCCTCACCCCTTGGAGGAGCTATGGGTATCATTGCTTGGATCGTCCTCGGATTGATCGCGGGTGCGATCGCCAAGGCGATCATGCCGGGCCGGGATCCGGGCGGTATCATCGTGACGATTCTCATCGGGATCGTCGGCGCCTTCATCGGTGGCTTCATCGGCAACATGGTCACCGGCAGCGGCGTGAATGGTCTCAATCTGTGGAGCATCATCCTCTCGATCGTCGGGGCGATGATTCTGCTCTGGATCTACCGCGCCACGACGCGCGGCCGCTCTACCACGGTCTGACTCCGCGTGGTGCGCGCCGCGATGCTGCGGCGCGCACCGCCACGCGAGGTGAGTCTTGGCGCTCTGGCTCTACTGGATCATCCTCGGGCTGCTCGCCGGGGCTCTCGCGAAGTTCCTGATGCCCGGCCGCGATCCCGCCGGATGCATCTTCACGATCGTCCTCGGCGTCGTCGGTGCCTTCATCGGCGGATGGGTCGGTACCAGACTCGGCTGGGGACGGGTGACGGTAGGGACGCTCGACCTCCGCTCCATCGGCATCGCCACCTTCGGGGCCATCATCCTGCTCGCGATCGGCCGCCTGGTGCGGCGCAGCGGCGACCCGCGCTAGGCGAGCGGGCGAGCCGAAGAAACCCCGCAGATCGCCGCGCCGTGCCTTATCTTTCCTGACGATGTCTGCCATCGTCGTCCGCGGCGCCCGCCAGCACAACCTCAAAGGATTCGACGTCGAGATCCCTCGGCGGTCCTTCACCGTCGTCACCGGTCCCTCGGGCTCGGGGAAGTCCTCGCTCGCCTTCGACACGCTCTACGCCGAGGGACAGCGCCGCTACGTCGAGTCGCTGTCGGCGTACGCGCGCCAGTTTCTCGAGCGCATGGAGAAGCCCGCGGTCGACTCGATCGAGGGCCTCTCCCCGGCGGTCGCGATCGAGCAGAAGAATCCGACGAAGACCTCGCGCTCCACCGTCGGGACCGCGACCGAGATCTACGACTACCTCCGGCTGCTCTGGGCCCGCGTCGGCCACACGATCTGCCCGAAGTGCGGGCGTGAGATGAAGCCCGACACGGTGCAGTCCGCGACCGACGCCCTGCTCGCGCTCCCCGCGGGCTCGCGCTTCTCCATCGCCTTCCCGCTCCGCCTCTCCGACGCGGTCACGCACGAGGTCGTGGTCGAGAACCTCCGCGCGCAGGGCTTCCTCCGCGTCGCCCTCGACGGGGTGATGAAGCACCTCGACGACCTCGCGACGGAGCCGGTCGACGTCACCTTCGCGAAGGAGCTCCTCGTCGTCGTCGACCGCCTCGCGGCGGGCCCCGAGAGCTCGGGCCGCATCGCCGACGCGTTAGGCACCGCCTTTCGCGAGGGCTACGGCGACGCGGTCGCGCTCCTCGCCGACTCGGGCGAGCGGCTCCGCTTCACCGAGCGCTTCGAGTGCCCGTACGACGGCACCACCGCCCCCGCCCCGACGCCGCAGCTCTTCTCCTTCAACAACCCGCGCGGCGCCTGCGAGACCTGCAACGGCTTCGGCGCGGTCCTCGAGTACGACGTCGCGCTCATCGTCCCCTACCCCGAGCGCTCGCTGCGCGACGGCGCGATCGCGCCGTGGACGATGCCGCGATACGAGAACAAGCGGCGCGCGCTCGCCGAGTTCGCGAAGCGCGAGCGCATCCCGATGGACACGCCCTGGCGCGACCTGTCCGAAACGGCCCGCGAGAAGCTGCTCCACTCGCGGCAGCGCGGCTTCGTCGGGATCGTGCCCTTCCTCGAGGGGCTCGAGGAGAAGCGCTACAAGCAGTACATCCGCGTCTTCCTGCGGCAGTACCAGACGGCGAACGAGTGCCGCACCTGCCACGGGACGAAGCTGAAGCCCGAGGCGCTCAACGTCCGCATCGCGGGCCGACACATCGCTGAGGTCAGCGCGCTCCCTGTGGACGAGCTCCTCCCCTGGCTCGAGAAGCTCGCGCTCTCGGACTTCGAGCGGCAGGTGGCCGAGCACATCCTCATGGAGGCGCGCGACCGCGTGCAGTTCCTCTGCGACGTCGGTCTCAACTACCTCTCGATGGATCGCGCGGCGCGCACGCTTTCCGGCGGCGAGGCGCAGCGCATCGGGCTCGCCAACTCGCTCGGCTCCCATCTCGTCGACACGCTGTACGTGCTCGACGAGCCGTCGATCGGCCTGCACTCGCGCGACATGGACCGCCTGCTGCGGCTGCTCCAGCGTCTCCGCGCGGGCGGCAACACGGTCCTCGTCGTCGAGCACGACGTGGACGCGATCAGGGCGGCCGACTACATGGTGGAGCTCGGCCCCGCGAGCGGCGAGCAGGGTGGCGACCTCGTCTTCGCCGGCCCGATCGCGCGCGTCGCCGAGAGCCCGCTCACGGGGCAGTACCTCACCGGCCGCCGGTCGATTCCCGTGCCCGAGCACCGTCGTCGCCTCGGCCCGCGCTGGCTGACGCTCAGCGGCGCGCGGGAGCACAACCTCAAGGACGTGGACATCAGGATCCCGTTAGGCACCGTCACCGCCGTCACGGGCGTGTCGGGCTCCGGGAAGAGCACCCTCGTCCACGACGTCCTCTACCGCGCCCTCGAGCACCGCATCCACGGCGAACACTCGGCGAAGATGCACCTCGGCGAGAAGGTCGGCGCGTATCGCGAGCTCACCGGCACCGAGGGGATCGAGGACGTCGTCCTCATCGACCAGGAGCCGATCGGTCGCTCGCCGCGCTCGAACCCCGTGACCTACGTCAAGGCATTCGACGAGATCCGCCGCATCTTCGCCGACGCGCCCCTCGCCCGGCAGCGCGGGTACGGCGCGGGCACCTTCAGCTTCAACGTGAAGGGCGGACGCTGCGAGCGCTGTGAGGGCGCCGGCTATCTCGAGGTCGAGATGGTGTTCATGGCGGACGTCTTCGTCCCCTGCGACGACTGCGGCGGCAAGCGCTTCCGCGCCGACGTCCTCGACGTTCGGGTCAACGGGAAGAACATCCACGAGGTCCTCGAGCTCACCGTGGACCAGGCCATCCGCTTCTTCCCTCGCGAGGAGAAGCTCGGTCAGGCGCTCTGGCAGCTGCAGCAGGTAGGGCTCGGCTA
>DASVXU010000165.1:0-34789 GCA_036392515.1 Gemmatimonadaceae bacterium
TCCCAGGCCGGCGGGATCGGCGCGAGACGCTTGCAGCCGAGGGGCGACTCGAAGGCGAGCCAGCCCTGCTCGTAGCCCGGGCGCAGGCCGACGCGCACCTCCTGCCGCCGGCGGCGCTGGGCGCGCCGGCGCTCGAGGTACTCCGCGATCCGCATCGCCAGCGTTCGCCGGTCCCCGTGCCGCCGCTCGGCGAACGAGGGGGTGACGTCCCAGGCCTGCCAGACCACGCCGTCCGAGTCCACGAAGGTGCGATGGGCCATGCCCGATTTTCCTGCGTGTCGCGTGCCAGCGCGCGCCACGTGCCGGCGGTCAGGAGACGCGCTTCGTCTTCCGCTTCAGGAAGTCCATCAGGATGAACTGGCCGAGCGTCATCGTGGTGGTGAAGTACGCCTTGCCGCGGGCGATCTCGCTGACGCGCTTCACGAACTCGACGAGGGCGCGGTCACGGGCGAGCATGAAGGTGTTGATGACGATCCCGCTCTGCCGGCAGCGCGCGACCTCCTTCAGCGTCTCGGCGATGACGCCGGCGTCGAGCCCGAAGGAGTTCTTGTAGATCTGGCCGTTCGGCAGGGTGAGCGCGCTCGGCTTCCCATCGGTGATCATGATGATCTGGCGCATGTCCTTCTTCTGCGCGAGGAGAAGACGGCGCGCGAGCTTGAGCCCTTCCGCGGTGTTGGTGTGATACGGCCCGACCTGCGCGCCCGCGAGCGCGCCCATCGGGATCTCCTCCGCGCTGTCGTGGAAGAGGATCACCTTGATCGTGTCGCCCGGGAACTGCGTGCGGATCAGGTGCGTCAGCGCGAGCGCGACCTTCTTCGCGGGAGTGAAGCGATCCTCCCCGTAGAGGATCATCGAATGCGAGCAGTCGAGCATCAGCACGGTGGCGCAGCTCGATCGGTACTCGGCCTGGCGCACCATGAGATCGCCGTAGTCGATGTCCATCGGCACGGCGAGCGAGCCGGTGCGCTGCAGCGAGGCCTTCAGCGTCGCGATGACGTCGAGGTTCATCGTGTCGCCGAACTCGTACTCCTTCACGTCGCCGTCCGACTCGATCCCCGTCGCGAGGAATGGGGTGTCGTGGCTCCCCGCGCTCGACTTGCCCAACGATCCGAGGAGCGACCGCAGGGTGCGATAGCCGAGGAAGTCGATCGCCTTGTCGGTGAGGTTGAACTGGACGTCCTTCGCCGCCGCCTGGGCGAGGGAGCCCGGGCCGGTCACGGGCTGGTGCCCGGCGGGGACCTGGGGCGCGTTCCCCACGTTCAGAAACCCTTCCTCCATCAGCCGCTGGACGAGCTGGTCGAGGAGCGCGGCGAGCTTCGCTTGCCCCTCGGGATCGCCGTCGGCGTCGCCGCGCAGCGCCTCGAGCATCTCCGGGGTGAACTGCCCGCTCTCGATCAGCGCATCGAGGATCGCGCGCTTGAGCGCATCGAGCGAGCGATCGCCCTCGTCGGAGAGATCGTTCCATCCGAAGGACGAATTCTGCCCACCCGCGAACCCCGACTGGAGCAGAAAGTCGGCGAGCTTGTCGAGCAGCGCCTGGAGATCGACGGCATCCGCCATCTCCGGGGAGAACTTCGTGTACGTATGGAACTTCATTTCCTCTCGCTTCAACTCTCAGTTGAGAATATGAAGGGGACCGCTTCTTCGGGA
This sequence comes from Gemmatimonadaceae bacterium, assembly GCA_036392515.1. GTDB lineage: Bacteria > Gemmatimonadota > Gemmatimonadetes > Gemmatimonadales > Gemmatimonadaceae > JABFXC01. The sequence continues at coordinate 1,651 of DASVXU010000165.1, forward strand.
GATCGAAGAGGCGGGGCGGGGGGCGGAATACCGCGGGGCGGGAAGGGACAGGGCGGGATCGTCGGAGCGGGAAACTACAAGCAAGGAAACAGGCCGACTGCGGCGCCATAGGCGCCGCGCGTCGGCCTCAGTCCATATAGGTCCTTTCCCGCCCCCCGCTCCCCGCTCCGCGGTATTCCGCCCCCCGCACCGCCGGTTCCAACGGCACCCCTCTCCCGCCCCGCGGGTTCGAACACTCCCGCCCCACTAGATTCACCCGGAATGCGCGAAACACCGATCCACGTCCGCTCGATCCGCACGATCCGGCGCAACAATCCTTTTCGTGTCCTCGGCGAGCACCGGAACTTCAGGATCTTCTGGATCGGGCAGACACTCTCCCTGATCGGGACGTGGATGCAGACGATGGGCGAGGGGTGGCTCGCGCTCGAGCTGACGAACAACGCCTTCCTCGTCACCCTCGTCAGCGCGGTCGGAGCCGTGCCGGTGCTCGCGCTCTCGCTCCAGGCCGGCGTCGTCGCCGACCGGCTCGACAAGCTGAAGATCGTCCGCACGATGCAGGCGCTGATGCTCGTGCAGTCGCTGACGCTGTGGCTCGTCACCCTCAGCGGCCACGTCACCATCGGTTGGCTGCTCGGCCTCGCCGCGCTCAACGGGCTCTTCAGCGCCTTCGAGATTCCGGCGCGTCAGGCGATGATCATCGAGCTCGTGAATCGCGAGGACCTCGCCGGGGCGATCGCGCTCAACTCGAGCGGCTTCAACCTCGCGCGCATCGTCGGTCCGGCGATCGGCGCTGTCGTCATCGCGAGCGCGGGGATCGCCTGGTGCTTCGCGCTGAACGCGGCGAGCTACCTGACGGTGCTGGTCGGGCTGTACATGATCCGCGTCGCGGCGCGCGCCCCGCGGCCTCGCCGGACCGACGGCGGCGACATGCGCGCCGGGATCCGCTACATGCTGACGACCCCCGAGGTGCGCGTGATCATGGTCCTCGTCACCGGGATCAGCGTCTGCGCCGCGCCCTACCTCGCGCTGATGCCCGTCGTCGCGCGCGACCGGCTCGGTACCGGGGCGGGGGGATACGGATCGCTGCTCACCGCGGTCGGGATCGGCGGGCTCACCGGCGCGCTTTTCCTCGCCTCCGTGGGGCGACGCGTGGCACGCGGGCGGCTGCTGCTCTGGTCGACCGTCGTCTTCGCGTCGATGCTCATCGGCCTCGCGGCGACGCGGCATTTCCACACGGCGTGGTTGATCCTGCTCGTCGTCGGCTGCGCGATGATCCTCAACGGCGCGCTCTGCAACGCGCTGCTCCAGTCTCTCGTCCCCGACGAGTTCCGCGGCCGCCTGATGGCCGCCTACTCGCTCGTCGTCGTCGGGCTCTCGCAGGTCGCCGGCAACTTCGTCGCCGGCGCCGTCGCCCGCGTCGCCGGCCCCCAGTGGGCGATCGCCGGAGGTGCGACCATAGTGTTAGGCCTCACGGCGTGGGCGTTCGTCACGCATCGGGAGATCGCTCGCCTCTAGGAGATGCGGGCACTCGGGACGCAGCGATGCGGGGTGTCCGCCTGCGGCGGCAGACCGCGATGCGAGACGCGAAGAAGCGGGAACGGCGAAGCGGGAACTGCCCCGATGGCTCTTCCCGATCGCTGATCGACACGGAGCACGCGGAGCTCACAAAGCACACCGAGGGGCTCCGTGCGCTCTGTGTGCTCGGTGCTCTCCGTGTCGAACAGCCAGTCGTTCCCGCATCCGCGCATCCCGTATCGCAGTCTCGCGGCGCTTCGCGCCGCCACCCCGCATCGCTCGTTCCCGACGCCGCGTATCCCTCCACGATGCGGGACTAGCGATCGAATCTCCCCTTTGCCGCTTCGACCACGAGGCGGATCGTCCCCTCGATCCCCAGCCAGTCGGTGTTGCAGCACAGGTGGTAGTTCTCGATCCCGCGCCAGGCGCGGTTCCAGTGCCGCTTCACGTACTGCTCGCGCTCGCGATTCGTCTGCTCGACCACGCGCATCGCTTCCTCCATGCCGACGCCGAGCCGCCCGGCGGCGCGGGCGGCGAGGGACGCGGGGGGCGCGTAGCAGAAGACGTGCAGCGTGTCGGCGCGCGTGGCGAGCATGCACTGCGCGCCGCGGCCGACCACGACGACGTGGTCGCGCGCCGCCGCTTCCTCCACCACCCGCCGCGTCACCGCGACGATGCGGTCCTCCGTCAGGTCGGCGATCTGGTGCTCGCCGGTGATCAGCATCTCCGGCGTGCTGAGGGAGAGTGCCGTCGCCAGACGCTCGGCGAGGGAGGGGAGCCGCTCCTCGTGCGCCTCGACGTCCTCGTGCGACACGCCGAGGCGGTCCGCGATCTCGTCGACGAGCGCGTTGTCGAGCAGGTCCCATCCCAGCTCGCGCGCGACGCCGGCGGCGACCTCCGACCCGCCGGAGCCGTACATCCGCGAGATCGTGACGATCGCCATCGTCAGCCGCGCGGGCGGGGAGTGCGTCGCGGGGCGGGCAGCGACGCGCCGCGCGGCGTGCCGGGCGCGTTCACGCGAGCGAAGCGCATGTGCTCGACCACCGTGAAGCCTAACGCGTCCCACGCGGCGTTCGACCCCGGGTCGCCGGCGACGCTGTGCAGCCGCATCTCGTCGAGCCCGCGCTCGGCGCACCAGTCGCGCGCCGCCTCGACGAGCGCCCGCAGCGCGCCCCGGCGCCGCGCCGCCGGCCGCACGTACGCCGACGAGACGTAGCCGTAGCGCTGCGGGTCGAGCAGCGGCGAGCCGATGGACTCCACGCAGCGGATGATCCCCACCACTCCCCGCTCGTCCTCGGCGAGGAAGATCCGCTCGGTGGGGGAGGTGAGCTGCGCGGCGAAGAGCCGGCGCGCACGCTCCGGAGCGTCGGGACGCAGCCGCGCGTACACGGGACTGTTGCCGTGCTCGCGGAGCAGCGCGAGCCGCAGCTCGACGACCAGATCGAGGTCGGCCGGAGTCGCCGCTCGAACGCGAACGCCCCGCCGAGCGCTCGTCGTCACGCGCTCAGGCCGCCCCCGAAGAGATCCTCGTTCGGGCGACGCCGCTTCTCCGGCACCGCGCGACCGTACCGCCCCGCGTCCGAGCGCGACACGCGCTTCCGCGCGACCAGCGCCTCGAGCACGAGCTCGCACACGGCGACCACCGTCCCGTCGTCCGGATCCGATCCGGCGAGCGGCTCGGTGCGCGCCAGCGTGCCGAGCCCCGGCACGCTCGAGAAGGCCGCGGCCAGCGTCGCCGCCGGCGCGTCGTCGGTCACCTGCAGCGCGCCCCCCGCGTCGAACCAGAGCACGATCTCGTCGACGCTCGCTTCGCCGACGCGCGACTTGAAGGTCGCCTCCGCCGCGCGACGAATCAGCTCGCGCGCGATCACGTGCCCGCCGACGAGCTCACCCTCGTACTCCAGCTCGAGCTTCCCGGTGATCGCCGGAAGCGCCGCGTAGATGTCGGAGATCCGCGCGACGGCGCGATCTTCCCCCGCGAGCACGGCGCGCCGCTCCGCGTTCGAGACGACGTTCTCGAGCAGCGTGATCGGCAGGCGCTGCGAGACGCCGGAGCGCTTGTCGATGCGCCGGTCGGTGCGCGCCTCGAACGCCACGCGCTCCACCACCTCGGCGACGATCTCCGGGACGTTGACGTCCGAGTCCTCGCGCGACGTCCACGCCTCCTGATCGGTGATCGCCATCCCCAGCTCCACCGTCTCCGGATAGTGCGTGAGGATCTCGCTCCCGATGCGGTCCTTGAGCGGCGTGATGATCTTCCCGCGCGCGGTGTAGTCCTCGGGGTTCGCCGTGAAGCAGAGCAGGACGTCGAGCGCGAGGCGCACGGGATAGCCCTTGATCTGGACGTCGCCCTCCTGCATCACGTTGAAGAGCCCGACCTGCACCTTCCCCGCGAGATCGGGAAGCTCGTTCAGCGCGAAGATCCCGCGGTTCGCGCGCGGCAGCATCCCGTAGTGGATCGTCAGCTCGTCGGAGAGCAGGTGTCCCCCGCGCGCCGCCTTGATCGGATCGACGTCGCCGATCAGATCCGCGATCGTCACGTCGGGCGTCGCCAGCTTCTCGACGTAGCGCGAGTCGCGATCGAGCCAGGCGATCGGCGTCTCGTCGCCCATCTCCTCGATCAGCTGCCGCGCGAACTTCGAGATCGGCCGGAACGGATTGTCGTTCACCTCGCTCCCGGCGACGATCGGCACCTCCTCGTCGAGGAGGGTCGTCAGCGCGCGGAGGATGCGCGACTTCGCCTGCCCGCGCAGCCCGAGGAGGATGAAGTTGTGCCGGCTGAGGATCGCGTTGACGATCTGCGGCATGACGGTGTCCTCGTAGCCGAGGACTCCCTGGAAGACGGGCTCCCCCGTCGCCAGGCGGTCGAGAAGATTGGCGCGAAGCTCGTCCTTGACCGAGCGCATCGCGCGGGCGACTGCGTCGGGGGAGCGCTTGAGGGCGCCGAGGGTCTGCGGGCGGGATGCGGGCACGGCGAAGTCTCGAGGATGATCGACCGAATGAATAGCCCCGTGCGCGAGCGGTGTCGAGCGCGCCCCGGGGAACCCGGGCGCGCCGCGCGCCCGTAGCACGATGTTCGCTATAGCACCGAACGCATGAGCCTCGATCTCGGTGCCCTCGCGCGCCACGACGACGATCGCGAACGTCCACGCAAGGCATCCGACGAGCGGGCCGGGCCGTCGGACGCCGAGCGCGAGCGTGAGGCACTGCGCGTCGAGCTGCGCGACGCGGAGGATCGGGCGCTCGCCGCCAACCGCGCGCGCAGCGAGTTCCTCGCGACGATGAGTCACGAGATGCGCACGCCGCTCAACGCCGTGCTCGGCTACACCGACCTGCTCGCGCTGGGTGTCCCCGGCGATCTGAACGAGGACCAGCGCGTCTACCTCGACCGGATCCGGAACGCGTCCGGGAGGCTGCTCGCGCTCATCAACGGCGTGCTCGATCTCGCGAAGATGGACGCCGGGCGGCTCGTCGTCGGACACGAGCGGGCGAGCGCGGCGGCGACGATCGCTCGCGCCCTCGAGCTGGTCGCTGCCTTCGCCGAATCGCGCGGGGTGAGCGTCGTCTCACGCTGCGCGCCCGACGCCGAGTTCGTGGGCGACGCGCGTCGCGTCGAGCAGATCGTCCACCAGCTTCTCTCGAACGGCGTCCGCTCGAGCACGCGCGGCGGCACCGTCGACGTGTCGTGCTCGCGCTTCGAGACCCCGTCGGCGGACGCGATGGGACGCGCCCAGCCGGCGTGGTGCGCGATCCGTGTCGAGGACGCGGGCGTCGGGATCGGCGACGAGCATCAGCAGGTGATCTTCGAGCCCTTCGGTCGCGTGGACGATCGCGAGGTCCGGGGGGAGAGCGGGACGCGGCTCGGCCTCGCGATCGCGCGGCGTCTCGCCCGGCTGATGGACGGAGATCTGACCGTCTCGAGCCGGCTCGGCGCCGGCTCGGCGTTCACCCTCTGGCTTCCGGCGCCGGCGCGTTAGGCGCGGCGCGACTCGCCGACCGCCGCGACCTCGACGAGGTTGTCGTAGAAGACCGGCCCACGCCCCATGTCGGTCTCGCCCTGCGAGGTCGTCTCGTTGACCGTGCGGCCGTCCGTCGCGTAGCGCCCCCACCAGAGCGAGGGTGCCCACGCGACGCCCGCCCGGATCTCGGGCGCCACCCGCGCGGTCGCCTCGAAGCCGCCGCGGTCGTTCCAGACGCGCACCCGCGTGCCCGTCGCGATGCCGCGAGTCGCGGCGTCGTCGGGGTGGAGCAGGCACTCCGGCTCGCGCGCGGCGCGCCGCAGCGTGTCCACGTTGACGAAGGTGGAATTGAGGAACTGGTGCGCCGGAGAGCTGATGAGCGTCAGCGGATAGCGCGCCGCGAGCTCCGGCGCCGCCTCGGGATGCTCGCGCGGCGCGGTGAACGTCGGCAGCGGGTCGATCCCCTCCGCGACCAGCCGGTCGGAGCGGAGCTCGCACTTCCCGCTCGGGGTCGGGAACCCGCCCTCGGCGAAGGGGAGGTAGGGCGCCGGGACGTTGATGCGCGCCCATCCCGTCTCGAGGAGCTGCTCGAGGGTGACTCCGCGGAGCTTCGGGCCGGCCCCGGCGAGTGCCTGGCGGATCATCGTCAGGTCGTCGTCGCGCAGCGCCGGGTCGTCGAGCCCCATCCGCGCGGCGATGCGGCGGAAGATCTCGCTGTTCGGCAGCGCCTCGCCGAGCGGTGCGATCGCCGGCCGGTTGAGCGTGACGTAGTGATGCCCGTACGCGAGGTGGACGTCCCAGTGCTCGAGCTGCGTCGTCGCCGGGAGGACGAAGTCGGCCCAGTCGGCGGTGTCGGTCTGGAAGTGGTCGAGGACGACGGTGAAGAGATCCTCGCGCGCCAGCCCGCGCCGCACCGTGCCGCGCTCCGGCGCGACGACCGCGGGGTTCGAGTTGTAGACGACGAGCGCCCGCACCGGCGGGCCGCCGACCCCCGCGTCGGGTCGCGTCAGCGCGTCGCCGAGGCGGATCATGTTGATCGTGCGCGCCGGCGGGCCGAGGTCGGGCCTGCCTAACGCCTGACGGTCGAAGTCGAAGTTCGCGCTCGTCGAGAGCTGGACCCCGCCCCCGGCGCGCCGCCAGTGGCCGGTCACCGCGGGGAGGCAGGCGATGGTGCGCACCGCCATCCCGCCGCCGGCGTGGCGCTGCAGCCCGTAGTTGACGCGGATGAACGCCGCCCGCGCCGCGCCGTACGCGCGCGCGAGCTCGACGATCTTCTCCGGCGCGAGCCCGGTGATCGACGCCACCCGCGCCGGCCCGTACTCGCAGGCGCGCTTCCGCAGCTCCGCCTCGCCGACGGTGTGCCGCGCGAGATAGTCGCGGTCCTCGAGCCCCTCCTCGAAGAGGACGTGCATGATGCCGAGGGCGAGCGCCGCGTCCGTGCCGGGCCGGATCGGGATCCACTCGTCGCACTGCGCCGCGGTGCGCGTGCGAATCGGGTCGATCGCGAGCACCCGCGCGCCGCGCTCGCGCGCCCGCAGCACGAAGGGCCAGAGGTGCGGATTCGACGTCAACGTGTTGGTCCCCCAGAGGATCACGAGGTCGCTCTCCGGGATCCCCTCGGCGTCGGCGCCGATGTTCGCGCCGACGGTCATCTTCATCGCGTGCGCGCCCGCCGCGGCGCAGATCGTGCGCAGCAGCCGCGAGGCGCCTAACGCGTGGAAGAAGCGGCGGTCCATCGACTCGCCCTGGATCATCCCCATCGTCCCCGCGTACGAGTAGGGGAGGATCGCCTGCGGCCCGTCCGCCGAGCGCGCGATGTCACCGAGCCGCGCCGCGATCTCGTCGAGCGCCTCGTCCCAGCTCACCGGCGCGAACCTCCCCTCGCCCTTCGTGCCGACGCGCTTCAGCGGCCGGAGCAATCGTTCGCGATGGTACGTCCGCTCGACGTAGCGGTTCACCTTCGCGCAGAGGAAGCCGCGGGTGAAGGGATGGTCGGGATCTCCCGCCATCCGCACCGCGCGCCCGTTCTCGACGGTGACCTGCCACGCGCAGGTGTCGGGACAGTCGTGTGGACAGGCGCCGCGCACGACGCCGTCGCGCGGAGGCGCGAGCGTCGAAGGGTCGGCGATGGGAAGCGGAGTGGCCATGGAGTGGTCGCGCCGTGCGGCGCGATGGACGCGAAGGTAGTGTCGCCCGGAAGGCGGCGCAATGTTCGTCGCGCCCGCGCTAACTGTTTGCCACGGTTCGGCTTATGTCGCACGGCGACAGGCTCGCCATCCGCCGCGCCGTCTCGCGCGTCATCCGGACAACATGTTGCGGGATAGCGACTTGGGCGTCAGCGCGCTCTTGACAGCCTCACCAATTGCCGTAGCTTTCCAGCCGCCCAAAGTTCCGAGCATCGCAAGTGCGTGCGCGGACCACGCGTCGAGAATTTCTCAACGCCCCCCACAAGGAGACAGTAATGAAGCGCCTGGCCCTCGTTGCCGCTGTGCTCGCGATCGCCGCCTGCACGACGAAGGAATCGACCACCACGAAGGACACGACGACGCTCGCCCCGGCTCCGGCCGCGACGACGGACACGTCGATGAAGATGGATTCGACGATGAAGATGGATTCGACGAAGAAGGATTCGACGAAGACCACCACGACGACCACGACGACGAAGAAGCCGTAACCTTCGGCGACTCGAACGACGAGAAAGGAGCGCGACGCGATGTCGCGCTCCTTTCTCGTTTCCCCTCCCGTCGATCACTCCGCGTCGCCGAGCGCCTCCGTGACCGCCGACGTTCGCCGCGCGAGCGTCTCGTCGTCGAGCACCGGCCGCGCTCCCCGCACGTCGATCGCGTCGTCCAGCTCGACCCACGAGACGCACCCCTGATACCGTCGCGTCTCGGCGACGTCGTGCACCTCCGGCAGCGCGAGCACGCGCACCGCGACGACTCGCACCTCCGGCTTTCCCCGATACTCGAAGCGCGACACCACCGCTGGCCAGGCCAGCCCGTGCTCGCGCTCGATCGCCCGCAGCCGCTCCAGCTCGCGGACGTGCCACACCGCGACGACCTCGGCGACGTGCGCGACGCGGATGATCCCTTCCGGCGGCCGCCGCTCCATCGAGTCGCCGACGCGCGAGGCGAAGCGCGGCTGCAGCTCTCCCGCCTTCTCGTGGAAGTACGTCGGGTAGAGCAGGAAGCGGTCGTGGCGGACCGCGAAGCCCGCGCGCTGCTCGCGGATCCCGCCCTTCCGCACCATCGCCACGATCTCCCCGCGGGCGAGCGCGTCGCAGAGCACCGCCCACTCCTTGAGCGCGGTGCGCTCCAGCGTGTCCACCGACGTCTCGCTCATCGCCCGCTGTGCCGCGCCCACCAGCGGAAGGCGTCGGGGATCGCCTCGCTCGGGCTCACCACCGGCTTCCAGCCCAACTCGCGCTCGGCGCGCTCGCTGGAGAAGGGGTTGTCCTTCGCGACGAAGCCGAGGGTGGCGTGCTGGATCACGCTCGCCCCCGGGACAGGGACCAGGGAGACGAACTTCTTCATCGCGGCGAGCAGCGCGCTGAGGATGCCTAACGGCACGGGGAGCGGCACCACTCGCGTGTCGAGCCCGCGCGCGGCGAGGCGCACGAACTCGGCGAGCGTGGTGTCTCCCTCGTTCGCGACGTTGTAGGCGCGGCCCCCCGCCGCGTCGGTCGTGGCGGCGCGCAGCGCGGCGTCGGCGACGCTCGCGGCGTTGATGATCGCGATCGTGTTCTTCCCGCCGCCGGGCAGCGGGAACGCGTGCAGCGTCGTGAGCAGCTTCGCCATGCGCGGGATGAACTGGCGGTCGCGTCGCCCGTAGATGACGTCGGGGCGGACCGCCGTCGCCCAGATCTCGCCGCGCTGGTGCGCGTGCATCACCAGCTCCTCCGACTCGCGCTTCGATCGCGCGTAGAACGCGTGCTCGGGGATCGGCAGGAGGGGAAGCGACTCGACGGTCTTCTGTCCGTCCTCGCGGTAGCGCCCCGAGGGGCCATACACCGCCACCGAGCTGACGTGCATCAGCCGCGCGCCACTCGTCCGCGCCGCCTCGATCGCCGCCGCGGTCCCGCCGACGTTCACCGTGCGGTACGCCTCCCACGTCGCCTCCGCGGGAGTGATCGCCGCGGCGGTGTGGAAGATGACGTCGCAGCCGCGCGCCGCGTCGCTGAAGCTCGCGGCGTCGAGCACGTCGCCCTGGAAGAGCTCCGCGGCGCCGAGTGGACGCAGCCACGCGGCCGCGCGCGGATCGCGCACGAGCGCGCGCACCGTCCACCCGTCGGCCACGAGCCGCTCGACGACGTGCGATCCGACGAGGCCGGTCGCGCCCGTGACGAGGGCGACCTTGCTCACGCGCTCAGACGGGGAAGGGGAGGCGGACCACGCGCCCCTCGCGCGAGCCTCCCTCCCAGCCCGCGGTGAGCATCGTCCCCGGCTCGATCTCGCGCCGCACCATCGCCAGCGCGATCGCGCCGAGCCGCGGCGAGTGCGTCCCGCTGCGGACGTCGCCGACCGGCTTCGCCGCCTCGTCGGTGAGCTGCGCGCCGCGCGGCGCGGGCTCGTCCCCCTCGAACATGATCCCGCGCAGGTGCCGGTTCACGTGGCCGCGGAAGTGCACGCGCGCCACCGTCTCCTGCCCGACGTAGCACCCTTTCGTGTACGAGATCGCGTGCAGCTCGTCGAGGTTCGCCTCCTGCGGGATCGTCGAGTCGTCGATGTCGAAACCCCACTCGGGACGTCCCGCCTCGATGCGCGCGGTGTCCCACGCGACAAGACCGCCGGGGCGTGCGCCCGCATCGATCAGCTTCGCGCGGAAGGCTTCGTGCGCCTCCGCGGGGACGAAGCAGTCGTAGGCGTCGCTCACGACGTCCGGAGTGCGCGCGATGACGAGGCTCGCCCCGCCCATGTCGGCGACGATGTGCGAGTACGGCGGCAGCGTCCCCAGCGTCGCGCTGTGCGCGCCCAGCGCCTCGGCGAGCACGAGCCGCGCGTTCGCGCCGGCGACGCAGAGGTCGTGCAGCGTCTCCGACTCGTCGCGGTACGGCGCGACGCGCGGGTTAACGTACTTGCGCACCATCGCGAGGAAGCCGGGGAAGGCGCGCGGGGGCGCATCGACGAGCAGCGAGTCCGTGCCCGCGAAGACGCGCACGTCGGCGACGATCTTTCCCTTCGGCGTCAGCGCCGCGGCGTACGCGCCCTGACCCGTCTCGAGCGCGAGGATGTCGTTCGTCACCAGACCGGTGAGGATCTCGCGTGCCTTCTCCCCGCCGAGCCGCAGTCGCCCGCGCAGCGTCCGATCGACGAGCAGCGCCCCGGTGCGCAGCGCGGAATACTCCGCCCCGACGTCCCCGTAGTGGAGCACCACCGGCCGCCCGTCGATGTCGCCGAGCTCTCCCGCCGCCTCGCGGTTCGGGCTGAACGATCGCATCATCCTCTGCCTTCTCCGCCGGCCGCACTGAGGGACTCGAGGGTCGCCCCCCGCAGAGTGGGAAGATAACCGTCCGCGTCGAGGGCGCGGAACGCCGGTACGCTCCCCACCGCGACGCAGCGCAGCCCGGCTCCGCGCGCCGAGCGGATCCCCGCGCGCGCGTCCTCGAGGGCGATCGCCTCACGGGGAGAGATCGCGCGCCGCCGCTCCAGCCGCCCCACCGCCGAGAGGTACGAGGCGGGATCGGGCTTGGGATGGTCGGGGACGTCGTCCGCGGTCACGATGCACTCGAAGATGAAGCCGGCGTCCGCGGCCTCGAGCACCGGCTCGACCTCGCGCCGCGCCGCGCGCGTGACGAGCCCGAGACGCGCCACCGCGTGCAGCGCCGTGAGCCCTTCGCGGGCACCGTCGGTCAGCGTCACCCCGGCGGTCATCGCGTCCGCGAAGTAGCGCTCGGCGCGGAGCGCGACCAGCTCGAGCCCGGTGTCGTCCATGTGCTCCTCCGCCACCCCGATCGCGGCGCGCACCGCCCCGCGCACCGGAAGCCCGTGCGCGACGTCGTCATACTCGAGCGCGGTGATCGAGATGCCGTCGTCGGCGAGCGCGCGCAGCAGCGCGGTGCGTCGAGCCTCGTACGTCTCGACGATCACTCCCTCGAGCTCCATCAGCACCGCGCGCGGCGAGCTCACTCGCGCTTCCGTGCCGCCTTCTCGCGCGCCGCGTACGACGCGTCGAGGAGATCGACCGGGTGGACGGCGCGCGCGGCGCTGCGCGCGCGGGCGAGCCCGGCGCCGATCTGCATCAGGCACCCCGGATTCCCCGTCGCGACCATCCCGGCGCCGGTGCGCGCGATGTGCGCGAGCTTCGGCTCGAGCACCGCCGCGGATACCTCCGGCTTCACGAGGTTGTAGATCCCCGCCGCGCCGCAGCACTGGTCGCTTTCCACCAGCGGCACGACCTCCAGCGCGGGGATCGACTTCAGCACGGCGAGCGGCGGCGACACCACGCGCTGCGCGTGCTGCAGATGGCATGGCGCGTCGTACGTCACGCGCAGCGGGAGGGCTCCGCCCTTCGCCGGTCCCGCGACGGCGAGCAGCTCGCTCACGTCGCGGACGCGCGCGCTCACCGCCGCGGCGCGCGCCGCGTACGCGGGATCGTCGGCGAGGAGCTGTCCGTACTCCTTCATCATCGCCCCGCACCCCGCCGCGTTCACGGCGATCGTCTCCGCGCCGCTGCGCTCGAAGGCGTCGATGTTCGCGCGGGCGAGGGCGCGCGCGCCCTCGAGATCGCCCGCATGCGCGTGCAGCGCGCCGCAGCAGCGCTGGCCTGCCGCGTCGACCATCCGCCAGTCGTTGGCGACGAGCACGCGCTCCGTCGCGCGGTTGGTCTCCTCGAACAATCCCTCCATCACGCAGCCGCGCAGGATCGACGCGGTTCCGCGCGCGCCGCTGCCGCGCGGCTCGTAGCGGCCGCGACTCACCGCGGGACGCGTCGAGTCGAGCATCGCCATCGCGAAGCCGAGCCGGCCGGGAAGCTTGCCGAGGAGTGCCGGGATGCGCATCGCCCGGAGGAGTTTCGCGCCGGAGAGCGCGGGGCGGAGCGCCCATTCGTGCGCGAACACCCAGAGCACGAGCCGCGCGACGAGCGGATGCTTTCCGCTGATCGTCGCCCGCGTCGCCTCGAGGAGATGGCCGTACGGGACGCCCGAGGGGCACGCGGTCTCGCAGCCGCGGCAGCCGAGGCAACGGTCGATGTGCTCGCGCACCGTGGGATCGTCGGGCGCGAGCGAGCCGTCGACGACGGAGCGCATCAGCAGGATGCGGCCGCGCGGGCTGTCGTTCTCGTCGCTCAGCGCCAGATACGTCGGGCATGCCTGGAGGCAGAAGCCGCAGTGCACGCACGCATCGATCCCCGCCTTCGCGAGGTCGAGCGGGGTTCCGGGAACCGCGCACGCCGTCCGCGCCGAGTGAGTGTGCGCGAGCGGAGGCTCGCCCACCGCGGCCTGCGGCATCCGGCCCGTTCCGGTGGACCAGTCCTTCATGCGACGACCTCCCCGAGGATTCCGGGGTTGAGGATGCGCGCCGGATCGAAGGCGTCGCGGACGCGCCGCGACAGTCGGTCGCCGAGCGGCGCCGGCGCGAGCGCGTCCCACCGGTCGGCGGGAAGCTTCTCCCAGATCCAGGTGCGCGGCGCGGCGTAGTGCTCGCGCGCACGCCCGACGAGCGCGCTGAGCATGCCTAACGTGTCGGGAGGCAGGATGCAGCGGATGACCCCCCGCGAGAGGGTGGCGTGAAGCAGCGTCCGGCTCGCCAGTGCCTCCGGCGCGAGCGCGTCGCCGAGCAGCTCGGGCAGCGCGACCGGAAGCGTCGAGACGCGCGCGACGATCGCCCCCGGCGGCTCGATCGCGCGCAGCCGCTCCCACACGCTCCCCTCGATCGCGACGGGATCGCCGAGCGCGCCGAGCTCGCGCTCCTGCGCGGCGACGAGCGGCTCGTTCCCGGCGAGCCGCGCCAGCACCATCGGCCGGTCGCCGATCCCCAGCGCGCGCGCGACCGCGGCGTCCACCACCTCGAGCGCCCACGCCGCGAGGGGGAGCGAGCGCAGCCGCTCGAGGATCCCGGCGGTCGCGCGCGACTGCGCGGGAAGCGCGATCGCGACGGTGACGTCGCGCTCGGGAAGGGCGCGCAGGCGCAGCGTGGCTTCGGTGATCACGCCGAGCGTCCCCCACGAGCCGATCGCCAGCCGCGTCAGGTCGAAGCCGGCGACGTTCTTCACGACGCGCCCCCCGCCGCGCGCGACCGCGCCCTCGCCGGTGACCATCTCGATGCCGAGCACGTTGTCGCGCGGCGTGCCGAAGGCGTGGGCGAGCGGACCCGCCGAGGCCGTCGCGAGCGTGGCGCCTAACGTTCCCGCGGCGCTGCCGAAGGGATCGAGCGCGATGCACTGGCCGTTCTCGCGCGCCGCCGCGGCGAGGGCGGCGAGCGAGGCGCCGGCGCGTGCCGTCATCGTCAGGTCGCCCGGCACGTACTCGACGATGTCGCCGTCGCGCAGCTCGAGGCGCCGCTCGGCGGCGACCGGACGCATCGCGTCGAGCCAGGTGCCCGCGCCGACGACGCGCAGCGGAGTGCGCGACTCGCGCGCCGCGCGGATCTCCTCGCGCACGCGCAGCGTCTCCTCGCGCAGCCGGCCGCCGGGCGCGGTGGGCACGGGCACGACCGCCGGCGCGCGGTCCGCGGGCGCCGGGGCGATCGCCGCGTGGCGTCCCCACTCGCGGCACGAATGCACGGGGACGACCTTTCCCGGATTCGCGCGGCGGTCCGGGTCGAACACGTCGCGCAACCGGCACATCGTCGCCAGCGAATCCTCGGAGAAGACGAGCGGCATGTAGCCGAGCTTGTCGAGCCCGACCCCGTGCTCGCCGGTGATCGTGCCGCCGGCCTCGATGCAGACGCGCATCACCTCGCTCATCGCGTGCTCGACGCGCCGCGCCTGGTCGGGATCGGTCGCGTCGTACGGGATGTTCGGGTGCAGGTTGCCGTCGCCGGCGTGGAAGACGTTGCAGACCGTGACGCCGTGCTTCTCGCCGATCGCACGAATCGCGGCGAGCGTCTCCGGGAGCTTCGTCCGCGGGACGACCGCGTCCTGCACCACGAGGTGCGGCGCGACGCGTCCCATCGCGCCGAACGCCTTCTTCCGTCCCTGCCAGAGCCGCGCGCGCTCGTCGGCGTCGCTCGCCACGCGCACGCCGCGCGCCCGCGCCTCGCGGCAGATCTGCTCCACCCGCCGCGCGTCAGCCTCGATCCCCGCGGCGAGGCCGTCGACCTCGATCAGGAGCACCGCGGCGGCGTCGGTCGGATAGCCCGCCGCGTAGACGCTCGCCTCCACCGCGCGGATCGTCGGATTGTCCATCATCTCGAGCGCCGCGGGGACGATCCCCGCCGCGATGATCCCCGAGACGGCGCGCGCCGCGTCGTCGACGTCGAGGAAGTCGGCGAGCAGGGTGCGCACCGCCTGCGGATCGCGCGTCAGCTTCACCGTCACGTCGAGCACGACGCCGAAGCACCCTTCCGAGCCGATGAAGGCGCCGAGCAGGTCGTACCCCGTGATCTCGCCCGCCGGGTTGCCGAGCTTCACGATCTCCCCGTCGGGGAGCACGGCCGTCAGCGCGAGGATGTGGTTGAGCGTCACCCCGTACTTGAGGCAGTGCGGACCGCCCGCGTTCTCGGCGACGTTGCCGCCGATGGTGCACGCGGCCTGGCTCGAGGGGTCGGGGGCGAAGTGCAGCCCCTGGCCGGCGACGGCGCGCGTGATCACCGCGTTCACCACTCCCGGCTCGACGACCGCGCGCGCGTTCTCGACGTCGACGTCCACGATCCGCGTCAGGCGCTGCAGCCCGAGCAGCACCGTCCCCTCGGCGAGCGCTCCGCCGGAGAGACCGGTGCCCGCGCCGCGCGCGACGAAGGGGACGCGCAGCTCGGCGAGCGTCCGCACGACGCGGACGACCTCGTCGCGCGTGCCCGGAAAGACCGCGATCGCGGGCTGCTTGCGGTAGCCCGGCAGCCCGTCCGCGGTGTAGGTGAGCAGCTCGCTCGGGCGCGCCAGCACGCGGCGCTGTCCCACGATCGCGGCGAGGCGGGGGACGAGGACCTTCGCTGGCACCGGGGTGGTGCCGGAGAGCGACGACTCGATCTGTGCTGGGGCGGCCACCCTCGCAAGATAGAGCGCGGTGCGAGGAGGGACTAGCGAGCCGCCGCGTGCCCCGTGCGCTTCCCGCCTATCGGCTCGGGGGCGACG
Organism: Gemmatimonadaceae bacterium; assembly: GCA_036392515.1. GTDB lineage: Bacteria > Gemmatimonadota > Gemmatimonadetes > Gemmatimonadales > Gemmatimonadaceae > JABFXC01. Next base: position 17,355 of record DASVXU010000165.1, read on the forward strand.
AGCCGGACCGCGTCCGGCTCGATCCGGTAGTGCAGCGGCGCGTCGAAGGGGCGGATCTCCCCGTCGAAGGAGACGTTGCCGCGCCGCCGCCGCATCTCGATCCGGCAGTGGTCGACGACGAAGCTGTCCACCTCGCCCAGCTCGCCGCGCATCCCGCCGAAGACGGCGCCGGTGATGATCCGCGCCAGCCGCCGCCTCCCCGCGTTAGGCACGACGATCACGTGCAGCCCGCGCCGGCTCTCCGTCGTCCGCGCGCCGAAGGTCCCCTTGTCGAAGTCGCGCTCGCCGACGCTCACGAACACCAGGCAGGCGCGGTACGAGCGCGAGGGCGCTTCCCCCCTCGCGTCGATGTGCACGTCGAAGCGCGGCATCCGCGCGAGCAGCCGCAGCCCCGAGAGCACGCTCGCCGGCCAGTAGGGAAGCCAGCGCTCGAGCCGCTCGCGCGTGCGAACGAAGGTGACGTAGGCGCCGACCGAGCTCGTATTGAGGAAGACGTGCTCGTTCACCCGCCCCGCGTCGATCGGGTAGGCGGCGCCGGTCGCCGCCAGCTCCGCGGCCTGCTCCGGCTCGACGGGGATCCCGTTGTCGCGCGCGAGGTGGTTCAGCGTCCCGCCGGGGATGACCGCGAGCTCCACCGGACTGCCGCAGAGCGTCGCCGCGGCCGCGGTGACCGTCCCGTCGCCTCCGCTGACCGCGATGCGCGGCTCGCCGTCGGCGATCAACGCACGCACGCGATCGGTGAGCACGCGCGGATCCGTCTCGTGGACGACGAAGCGCGCGTCGGCGCGCAGGATGTCGATCACCTTCTCGGCGCTGCCGCCACGCGGGTTCACGAGGACGGGGATGCGGCGCGACGGGCCGCGGGCTGGTGTGGTCACGCCGCGGGGCAACGAAAGCTCCGTGCCGCCGCGATCCGCCCCGCGCTCAGGCGGGGTTCGGGACGTAGCGCGAGATAACCTCGTCGAGGGTCGCCAGCTCGAACGGCTTCTGCAGGACGGGGGCGTCCACTCGCTCGATGAAGGCGCGCGCGTCGGCGGAAGCGACGTCTCCCGTCGAGAAGACGATCCGGCGCACCATCTCCGGGCGGTGGCGCGCGAGCTCGTCGTAGAGGTCGATCCCCGAGAGCCCCGGCATCTTCAGGTCGGAGACGATCAGCGCGTAGTCGGGTGCGTCCTCGGCGCGTAGCCGCCGCAGCCCCGCCGCGCCGTCCTCCGCGTCCTCGACCGTCCACCCGCGTCGCGTGAAGTAGCGCTTGAGGGCGAGACGGATGCTCGACTCGTCGTCGATGATCAGCACGCGCCGCGCGCCACCGGGGGTGCTGGATTCCGCGGCCGGCGCCGGTCGCGGCGCCGAGGAGTCGGGCGCGGCGCTCAGCGTGATGGTGAAGCGCGCCCCGCGCCCCGGGAGGTTTTCCGCCATGAGAGTCCCGTGATGGGCTTCGATGATACCGCGGGAGACCGCGAGCCCGAGCCCGGTTCCCTCGCCCTGAGGTTTCGTCGTGAAGAAGGGCTCGAAGAGCCGCGGCATCACGTCGGCCGGGATTCCGGGGCCATCGTCCTCGACGATCACCTGCACGTCACCAGCCATCGCGCGCGCGCGGAGACGAACGGTGCCGCCCGGCCCCGCGGCCTGCGTGGCGTTGACCACGAGATTCGTCACCACCTGCGAGACCGACGACGCGTCGATCCAGATGCAGGGCAGCGCGGAATCGAGCGAGACGTGCAGGCCGGCCCCGAGCGCCGCGACCTGGATCGCCAGCGTCCGCGCGCTCGCCTCGAGGAGCTCGCGCACGTCCGTGCGTTCGCGGCGCATCTGTCCTCCGCGCGCCGAGGCGAGAAGATCGCGAACGATCGCGCGCGAGCGACGCGCCTGATCGCGGATCATCGTCAGCGCCTCGACGTCGGCCGCGGTGCGCGGCTCCTGCAGCAGCGTCTCGACGAAGAGCAGGATCGCCGAGAGGGGGTTGTTGAGCTCGTGCGCTACGCCGGAGGTGAGCTGGCCGATCGCGGCGAGCTTCGCCGACTCGCGAAGCGCGTCCTCCGCGGCGCGGCGCTCGGTGATGTCGGTGATCAGCACCAGCCGCGCCGCCTGTCCCTCCCACTGCACCGTGTGGCTCGTGATCTCGACGGGGAAGACATCGCCGTTCTTCCGGCGATGGCGCCACTCGCCCGTCTTGTGATAGCAGCCCGGGAGCCCATGTGCGATTCGCTCGAGGCTCGCGACGTCCTCCCGCGGGCGGACGTCGCGCAGGGTCATCGAGAGGAACTCCTCGCGCGAGAAGCCGTAGCTCGCGACGGCGGCGTCGTTCACCGCGAGGAAACGGAGCGAATCCGTCGCGTACACCCACATCGGCACCGGATTGTTGCTGAACAGCAACCGGTACTGGTCCGCGACGAGACGCATCTCCTCGTACGAGGAGATGCCGGCAGGGGACGATTGTGGAGTGAGGGACATGGCGGATTATCGAAGGGGCGTCGTCGCCCCGAGGAGGACGATCGCGGCAAGGAGGCGATACCCCAGCGATTGTAAGGGTTGCTTCATGACGAAAACGAGAGCGGGGTCCGGCGTCGCCGGACCCCGCTCTCGTCGTTCGCAGTTCGCGATCAGGCCACGTTCCAGAACCCGGCCAGCGCCCGTCCGTCGGGTGACTCGCGGAGCTTCTCGAAGGCACGCTCGCGGATCTGGCGGATGCGCTCGCGCGTCACGCCCATGAGCGCGCCGATGCGCTCGAGCGTCATCGCCTCGGAGCCTTCCTCGAGACCGTAGTAGAGGTAGAGGATCTTCCGCTCGCGCGGGGTGAGGTAGCGGGTGAAGACGCGATCGATGAACTCGCGCATCAGCTTCCCGTCGGTGGTCTCCTCGATCTCGCCTCCGTCCTGTCCGGCGAAGCGCTCGCCGAGGGTCGAGGCTTCGCGATCGGAGCGGTCGACCGGCGCGTCGAGGGAGACTTCGGTCGCCGACATCTGCTTCGCCGCGCGGACGTTCTCGGCGGTCTCGTCGAGCAGGCGGCCGAGCTCCGCTTCGGTGGGATCTCGCTTCAGCACCTGCGCGAGGACGGTCTCGGCACGCGCGAGTCGGATGAGCTGCGAGTTCTGGTTGAGCGGGATGCGGACCGAACGTGTCTGCTCGGCGAGCGCCTTGAGGACCGCCTGCCGCACCCACCAGACCGCGTAGGAGATGAACTTCACTCCCTGATCCGGGTCGAACTTCCGCACCGCCTTGAGGAGCCCTTCGTTCCCGATCGCGACAAGCTCGCTGAGATCGAGGCCGTGGCCCTGGTACTTCTTCACGTACGAAATGACGAAGCGGAGGTTCGCCGTTACCAGACGCTCGGCGGCCTCCGCGTCTCCTTTCTGTGCCCGTCGGGCGAGTCGGCGCTCTTCTTCGGCCGACGCGATGAGGGGGAGTTTCTGAATGTCGTGAAGGTACTGGTCAAATGCTGAGGAGGGAGACGAGCGGAAATAGCCCTTCGACCTGGTCTCGGTCACTTGCTCCATACACGCTCCTTAGACCACGGTGGAGTGGACGAGCCGCGCTGTGCGGGCCGTCGAGTCCTGGCAGGACCGCCAGGATAATGTCGGAACTCCGGACGGTCAACAGCGGAGTGTGCCGTCTCACAAGGTTTGGAAGCGGACGATACGCATATGCCTGTCGTGCAACGGCTTCCACGGAACAGGTCGCATGCGAATCGGCGGGCGCCGGGGAGCGATTTTCGCTCACCGGCGCCCGCCTGGCTTTATTCTGTCGCTATTCAGCGGGAAGGCGGGACCTGCGGATCTCGCGGCTTGGTGCGGTTCGTCGCCATCAGGATCCCCAGCCCGATCGCCACGATGACTCCGACGCCGATCCACATCGGCGGAGCGCCGAGCAGGTACGCGCCGATGGCGAGGCCGAGCACGAGGATGAAGAAGCCGATCAGATAGGTCGTGAAGGATGACATGGCCGGTTCCGGTGCGGGTGCACCCCCGAGCGGGCAAGTGTGAGGCCAGCCGGGCGCTACCGGATCACCGCGACGTGCGCTTAATCGAGCGGTAAGCGACGCGGGCCTAGCATGAACACACGCGGCAGCAGGAGCGCACGTTCACCCGGCTCACGGTCCGCGGACGATCCCTTCGAAGGAGCTCACCATGACAAGCAGCACTCTCCGCGCGCTCGCGGTCGCGGGCGCCACGCTCGCCCTCGCCGGATACGCCGGAGCGCAGAGCCCGACGAGCACCTCCGCCCCGCCGCCGCGGCGCGCCGCGGCGACGCAGGACACGACGCATCGCGGAGCACGGACCAGCCGCGCGGCCACCGGCACGATGTCTCGCAAGCCGAAGACGGTGAAGGTGAAGGAGGCGAGCGCCGGGCTCGCCGCCCAGGCGACGATCGGCGCCGACTCGGCGCAGGCGATCGCGCTGGCGCAGGTGCCTAACGGCCGCGTGCGCGAGGCGGAGCTGGAGAACGAGCAGGGCACGCTCGTCTACTCGTACGACATCAAGGTCCGGGGGAAGAGCGGCGTCGAGGAGGTGCTGGTCGACGCGAAGACGGGGGCCGTGGTCTCCACCAAGCACGAGAGCGCGGCGGCCGAGCGGAAGGAGATGGCCGGCGAGAAGTCGAGCGGCACCTCGCGCGGCAAGGGTGCGAAGAGCCGTTCGATGAAGGGAGCGTCCGACTCGGCCTCGAAGAAGCCGAGCACCAATCCCTCGGGCGGCTACACGACCAAGCCCTGACCCGCGAGGGCGCACCACCGGCGGCGGGCGGCGCTCAGCGCCGCCCGTTCGCGTTCCGGGGCCAGCCGCCGCGCCAGTCGTGGAAGATCCAGAGCTGGCGCATCGCCACCGTGTCGCTCCCTCGCTCGAGCGCGACACGCTCTCCCGGCTCGACGCGCGCGAAGTAGGGCGCGATGCGTCCGGCGACCGCACGCCCCACCGTGCCGGTATCGAGTTCCGCGACCAGCGCGTCACCGCGGCGCGCCCGGTCGGGGAATGACGGCCAGAGATCGTACTGGTTGCCGCGTCCGCCGAAGTTGAGCGCGAAGACCCGCGGCTTCCCCTCGCTGTGGAACGCCAGCTCGGCGGCATCCTGGTAGCGATCCGAGGCGAGCCACGGATCGCCGTGCGGCCCCGCGTCGCGAAGGGCGAGCCCGGCACGCCGCGCGACGACATCCCACCCCGCGGCGCGCGCCACCGGATCGCGACGCGCGGGGATCGGCAGTATCGGGGCGAGCACCTGCGCGACCGCGATCAGGACCAGTGCCGCGCCGCTGCCGAGCGCGACGCGCCACCACGAGCCTCGCGTCAGCCGTGGCGACGACGCGAGCAGCGGCACCGCTCCGACCAGCGCGAGCGCCGGCCAGTTCGGCTCGGCCGGGCGTCGCAGGGCGCCGTAGACGAAGAACGCGAAAAGCAGGGTGGCGCTCAGCGCGAGGAGGTGACGACGATCCTCCACGCCCCTGCGCATCGCGTCGCCGACGGCGATCACCAGCAGCACGAATATCAGGGGGGACGCGAGGCCGAGCTGACCGGCGAGGAGCGAGAGCTCGCGGGCGGGGGCGGTCCCGTGTCCCGGCGCGCCGAGGCCGTGGTGGAGCTGGAAGCGCACCGCGAGCCAGTCGTGGTGCGCGTTCCACCAGAGCGTCGGGAGCGCGACGAGCGCCGCCGCGCCCACCGCGAGCCAGGGCCCCGCTCGGCGCAGCTCGGCGCGCAGGGAAGCGCGGGTGAGGAGCGCGATCCCCACCGTCACGCCGGCGATCCCGACGGTGAACTTCGAGAGCAGCCCGAGGCCGAACGCGCAGCCGGCACCGATCCACCAGAAAGTCGCTCGCCGGCGGTCCTTCGCCTCCAATGCCCCGACGATCGCGTACAGCGCGGCGGCGAACGCGAGCAGCGCCGGCGCGTCGGTCGTCGCGACGACGAGGCCGACGGCCGCCACCGGCATGCAGAGCAGGAGGACGGCGGCATCGCGGCCGGCGCGCTCGCCGGCGAGCCGGTGCGCCAGCGCGACGAGGAGGAGAGTGAGGAGCGTACCGGCGACGAGCGCGCCGATGCGGATGCCTAACGGCGTATCCCCGGCGAGAAGCGTCCCGCCGGCGATCAGCCATGCCACGGCCGGCGGGTGGTCGAAGTAGCCCGCGGCGAGATGCCGCGACCACTCCCAGTAGTAGGCCTCGTCGGGGAAGAGGGGCGTCCGCGCCGCGAGCACGACGCGCAGCAGGAATCCGGCGACCAGTGCGATCACCGTGAGTCGCCGGTCCCGTGCCGACGCTGCAGGCGTCGCGCGCGAGTCGACGCGCGAGGCTGCACGGATGTCTGATCGGTTGATGCGCATCGAGGGGGTCACGATGCATGATCGATGGTGGCGCCCGCATTAACGCTGCGTGACACCGCGGTACCGTGAGCGAGCGCACCAGCCGCCGGATGGCTTAATCGAGCGGTTAGCTGCGCGATCCTAGCATACACGCGTCGGGACAAACCCCCCCGAGCGCTCATCTCGCCATGTGGGCGCAGTCATGAACGGCGTTACTCCAGGAGGAGTGATATGCAGAGCAAGATGATTCGCACGATGACGATCGTCGCTGCGTCGCTCGCGATCGCCGGCGCCGCCGGCGCGCAGGCCAAGGCCGCGAGCGCGCCGGCGCCCGCCGCGCAGCAGGACACGACGCACAAGGCCGCGAAGCGGAGCGCGCGTCACAAGAAGCACATGAAGAAGAGCACGAAGTCCTCGACGACCGCCGGCAAGTCGACGACCACTCCGGCGACCCCGGCCTCGCCGGCGAAGCCCTGATGTCGAACGATGGCCGGTGGCGACCGTCGCCACCGGCCATCGTCGTCAGGTCGCCATCCCCGCGACCTGGGCGCCCGCCCGCGCCGCCGCCCGTGGGAGCGTGATCTCGAAGGTGCTCCCGTGCTCCGAGGTCGCCGCGAGCGTGAGCGTCCCGCCGTGCGCCTCCGCGACCCACCGCCCGATCGCGAGTCCAAGCCCCGCGCCCCCCGATTCCGACGCCGCCTCGCGCGCCCGCGCCCGATCGACGCGGAAGAAGCGCTCGAAGACCTGCGCCCGCGCATCCTCGGGAATTCCCGGTCCGTCGTCGCTGACGCTGATGCGATAGCTGTCCGCGTCGCGCGTGAGCCGCACGTCGACCGCGCTGCCCGGCGGCGAATGCTTGATCGCGTTGTCGAGCAGGTTCATCACGAGCGACCGCAGCAGCTCCTCGTCTCCCTCGAACGACCACTCGTCGCCGTCGTCGTCGCTCGCGGCGCCCGTCGGGGGACGCAGCGTGACGCTCGTGCCGCGCGCCGTCCCGAGCGCGCGGGCCGCACGCACGCACTCGGCGACCAGCTCGTCGAGGTAGAGCTCCGTCCGCTGCAGGGGGCGGCGCCCCGCGTCGGCGCGCGCGAGGAGGAAGAGGTCGGCCACGACGCGCGACAGGCGTCGGCCCTCGTCGCGCACCACGCGCAGTGCCTCACGGTATTCCTCCGCGTCGCGCCGCGGCTGCGAGAGGGCGACGTCCGCCTCACCGCGCATGATCGCCACCGGCGTCCGCAGCTCGTGCGACGCGTCCGCCATGAAGCGCCGCTGCTGCTCGAACGCGGTGTCGAGCCGCGCCAGCAGGTCGTTGAAGGTGCTCGCGAGCCGTCCCAGCTCGTCGTTCGGGTTCGCGACGGGGAGCCGCTCGTGGAGGCTCGTCGCGCCCAGCGCCGCGGCGCGCTCGCTCATCGCGACCACCGGCGCGAGGCTCCGTTGTGCCAGCGCGTATCCGCCGGCGAGCGAGAGCAGGAGGGCGAAGTAGATCGCGATGACGAATCCGGTCCTGAACTCCTCGAGCAGCTGCGCCTGATCGTCGAGGGGAGTGGCACCGACGACGGTGATCCGGCGCCCGGTCACCGAGCGGCGGGGAAGCGCGTAGATGCGGATCTCGCTCCGCCCCTCGGGGATGGTGGCGAAGCGCGCGCTCCCCCCCATCCCGGCCACCGCCGCGCGCACCTTCGCGGTGTCGATCGCCCAGCCGTCGCGGTCCCCCGCCGCGGGCGCGTCGGTCGCGACGATCGCGCCGCGCTCGTCGTAGACGAGGAATCCGAGATCGCGCATCCCGAACTCGCCGAGCGCGTCCTCGGCGGCGAGGGAGTCCGCCATGTCGGCGACGTGCGCCGACGCCAGGTCGAGCGCGACGGCGCCGGTGGACTCCGCGAGATAGGAGTCGGTGCGTCGCGCGAGCGAGCGCTCGAGGAGCTTGTACGAGAGCGAGGCGAAGGCGACGAGGAGCGTCGCCAGCACCAGCGTGTGCCAGAGGGCGAGCCGCCCGCGCACGCTCGCGATCACCGCGCCCTCACTCCTCGCCGGTGGAGCTCAGGATGTACCCGGCGCCGCGCCGCGTGTGGATGAGCGGCTCGTGCCCGCCGTCCACCTTGCGCCGGAGCCGGTTGATGTAGACCTCGATCGCGTTCGAGAACGGATCGTGGTTGTCGTCCCAGACGTGCGCGCAGATGTCGGCGCGGCCGACGACTCGCCCCGCGTTCCGCGCCAGGTACTCGAGGAGCGTGTACTCCTTCGTCGTCAGCGGGATGATCTTCCCCGCGCGGCGCGCGACCTGCCCGCGCGTGTCGACGACCAGATCGCCGACCGTGATCTCCTCGGGACGCACCTCGCGCGCGCGGCGGAGCAGGGCGCGCAGCCGCGCCAGGAGCTCGGTGAAGTCGAACGGCTTCGCGAGATAGTCGTCGGCGCCGGCGTCGAGCCCCTGCACGCGATCGGCCACCTCGTCCTTCGCCGTCAGCATCAGCACCGGCATCGTCTGCCCGCGCCGGCGCAGGTCGCGGCAGACGTCGAAGCCGTCGCGCTTCGGCATCAGCACGTCGAGGATCACGAGGTCGTAGTCGTTCACCGCGGCCTGATACGCCGCGGCCTCTCCATCGGCGGCGACGTCGACGGCGTACGCGTGCTCGCGCAACCCCTTCGCGAGCATCGCGCTCAGGTAGACGTCGTCTTCGGCGAGCAGCAGTCGCATCGTGCGTTCCTCCGGGATGTTCCAATGTCCAACCGGACACTCGATCCGCGCAACGCCCGACTTGTGGCGCGCGGTTATGGGTCGTTTATACCACCCGCGATACGTATCGTTCGCGGTCAGGCTCTTGCATTGGACGGAAGCTCGGTCCCCGGCGTCGTCGTGCACGACGCCGGTCGTGTCAAGGAGGTCATGTTGGCCACGGCAGTCCAGCTGCATGAGCTCTCGTCGGGCGAGGCACCCGACGCGCGCGCGAGCGTCGCGCGCCCCACGCGCCGCCGCGCGCGCATCTTCGCGCTCGTGCTCAGCACCCTCGTCGTCGCGGGCGCATTCCGATCCGCGCCACCGGTCGAAGCGGCCGCGGGTCTTCCGTCCGCGGCGACGCTCGGCGAGTCACTGCGACTGCCGGTCGCGTACCTCGCGACCTCCCCCGCCTCGGAGCTGCTGGACGCGCTGACGCTGCTCACCCCCGGCCAGCACGGCGCGATCTTCGTCTGGATCCTCGGGATCTTCATCGTGTGGCGCGTCGTCCGCTGGCGACGTTTCTCGTTGGGGCGCGAAGCGGCGGCCTTCGTCGTCTTCCTGGTCGCGTATGCCGGCGTGTACGCCGTCGGGCTGCTCGCTCCGCGTCCGATGGCCGCCATCGCGGTGAGCGACGGCGACGCGCTCGCGGTGGACGTGCACAGCCACACCAGCGCGTCGCACGACGGGCGGCGGGGGTTCGACGCCGAAGACAACCGCCGCTGGCACGCCGCGGCGGGGTTCGCGGCGGCATACGTCACCGACCATGTCGACTTTACCGGCGTCGAGGCGGGAATGTCGCGCAATCCCGCGCGCGCGGGCCAGGGCACCGTCCTGCTGCCCGGGATCGAGAGTGCGCTCCCCGGGGCGCACGTGATGGTGCTCGGCGCGCGGCGCGAGACGGGGATCGACCGGCAGGGCACACTCGACCTGGCGCGCCTCCGCGCCTCGCCGGGGCTCGTCGTCGTGCTCGCGTTCCCGGCCCGACTGGCGAGCGTTCCCTCGCGCATCGTCCTGAACGCGGTGGAAGGCTCCGACGGGGCGCCGCGCGGGCTTCGCTTCACGCGCATGCACGTCGTGCAGATCCGCGCCTTCGCCGCCGCGCACGGACTCGCGCGCGTGGCCGGCTCGAACAACCACGGGTGGGGGCGCACCGCCGCGGCGTGGACGGTGCTGCGCATCCCCGGGTGGCGCGGAATGAGCGCCGTCACGCTCGACAGCGCGATCCGCGCGACGATCCGCCGGGGGGCGGGGGTGCGGGTCGTGCTCCGTGCGGCCGTCGCGCCTCCGGCGTCGAACGCCGCCTGGATCGCGACGCCGTTGCTCGTCGCCTGGGAGATCCTGCGCCGGCTCTCGCCCGCCGAGCGGCTCGTCTGGCTGGCGTGGATCTGGGTCCCGCTCGCGCTGCCCGCGCTCCGGCGACGCCGCGAGGCGCCTAACGCTTCCGCTTCCGCGGCACCAGCACCGCCGTCCCCTGCACGCGGCCGAAGCGCACGGCCTCGCCGCACGTCGGCACCCAGAGATCGATGTGCTGCCCCTTGATCAGCGAGCCGGTGTCGTCGACGAGGTACTTGCCGAGATACTCGTCGCCGACGAAAAGCTCGATGTAGCGGCTGAGTGGGAAGACGCGCGGGTCCGCGGCGACGATCCCGGGACGCACCCAGCGCCCGCGGCGCGTCGTCCCGGAGAGGCAGTACGCGGTGATCTCGACGGGAATCGCCTCGCCGTCGCGCGCCCGCGTGAACGGGGTGCGCGGCGGGCGCTTCGGCGGCGTGTGCACCACCACCGGCTCGAGCATCGCCTCGGCGAAGACGATCACCGGCGGATGACTCGGCGGGTGGTCCTGCGACGAGCCCCACGTCATCCCCGTCGCCGCGGCGAGGGCGAGCGTGAGCGCGCCTCCGGCGATCATCAACGCGCGCTTCACGGGCGCGCCGCGGGGAAAGGCATGGGTGCGGGCATCAGAGATAGAGACAGCCGAGACCGGCAGGCGGTCACGGGCGCTCTAGCCTAATACCGCGAGGACGTCCTCGTCCGTGACGGCGACACTCCAGCGCCCGTTCCGCGGATCCATCGCGCCGATGCGCGCGGGAAGGGCGTACTCGACCGCGCCGCCGCGCGCCTTCTTGTCGGCGCGCGTCGCCTCGAGCACCTCGCGCGGGTCGAAGCGGTGGGGAAAGGTCGTCGCGAGCTGCGCCGCCTCGAGCGCCGCCTCGATGCGCGCCGCGGTCCCCCGCTCGGCGACGCCGAGCCGCTCGGCGAGCTTCGCCTCGAGCGTCATCCCGATCGCGATCGCCTCGCCATGGAGCAGGCGATAGCCGCTCACCAGCTCGATCGCGTGGCCGAGGGTGTGGCCGAAGTTGAGGATCCGGCGCTGGCCGCTCTCGCGCTCGTCCGCTGCGACGACCGCCGCCTTGATCTCGACGCTGCGCGCGATGATGTCGACGAAGGCTTCGTCGCGCGCGCCGCTCTCCGCCGTCAGCCGCGGCGCGAGCGCCTCGACGTTCGCGAAGTAGCGCGCGTCGGCGACGACGCCGTGCTTCACGACTTCGGCGAAGCCGGCGCGCAGCTCGCGGACGGGGAGGGTGCCTAACGTTTCGACGTCGGCGACGACCGCGGCGGGCGGGTGGAAGGCGCCGACGAGGTTCTTCCCCGCGGGGGTGTCGACGCCGGTCTTTCCGCCGACCGACGCGTCCACCATCGCGAGCAGGGTCGTCGGGAGCTGCACCACCGGGACGCCGCGCATGTAGGTCGCGGCGACGAATCCCGCGAGGTCGCCGACCACACCACCGCCGAGCGCGACGATGGTCGTGTCGCGTCCCGCGCCGCTCGCGAGGAGCTGGTCGGTGAGGTGCGACCAGAGCTCGCGCGTCTTGTGCTCCTCGCCAGGGGGAACGAGGAGCAGGGAGAGCTTCGCCTCCGGCGCGGCGAGAGCGAGCGAGGCGCGCACCGTCTGCGCGTAGTGCGGCGCGACGTTGGCGTCGGCGATGATCGTGTAGTGGTGCGCGCGCGTCGTCGCCGCCGTGATCGCCCCCGCGCGCAGCAGCGCGCCGCGGCCGATGGTGACCTCGTAGCCCGGGAGCGCGACGACTCGTTCACCGAGGGCCGTCTCGCGCCCTCCAGCCGTCGTCACCAGGTGACCTCGCCCGCTCCCGCCCGCCGGTTCGCGACGCGCGCGAGCACGAAGAGGAGGTCGGAGAGCCGGTTGAGGTAGACGATCACGAGCGGCGGGATGGGCACATCGTGCGAGACGCGCACGACGCGGCGCTCGGCGCGCCGGCACACGGTGCGCGCGACGTGCAGCGCCGCCGACTTCGGCGTGCCGCCGGGCAGGATGAACGCCTTCAGCGGCTCGAGCTCCGCCTCGCCCTCGTCGATCGCCCGCTCGAGCTGCGCGATCCGCCCCTCGTCGATGCGCGCCTTCGCGAGCTGCTGCTGCATCTTCTCGTGATCCGGCGTCGCCAGCAGCGCGCCGATCGCGAAGAGGTCGCGCTGCACGGGAAGCAGTACCTCGTCGATGCGCGGCATCAGCTCGATCGACCGCGCCATCCCGAGCACCGCGTTCAGCTCGTCGACGTCGCCGTACGCCTCGACCCGCTCGTCATCCTTCCCGACGCGCCCGCCGCCGAAGAGCGAGGTATCGCCCTTGTCGCCGGTCCTGGTGTAGATCTTCATGGTCACGCCCGGAATGTACTGTCATGAGGCAGAAGGCAGAACGGCCCTGGTCTCATGGTCGTTCGGTTCCGTCCTGCTGGCAGTTCCGTTCAGCCGGCGATACGTCCGACCACTCGTCTCCACCACGATCCCGCCCGGATGATCGGGCTCCGGTCGCGAAGCGCGGAGAACGAGGTGTGCTCGCCGGGGCGCGCCGAGGGGGGCTGGTAGGTCGCGGGGAAGAGCGACTGCAGATGCCCCTGCAGCCGGTCCGGGTTCCCGAGCTCGTTCTGCGCCGCGCACCACTCGTCGAGCGCGTGCCCCATCGCCGCGGCGGTCGGGCGGCGCGCGGGGTCCTTCTCCAGCGCGAGCACGAGGATCTGTTCGAGCTCCGGGTCGAGCCCGGGGATGAGCGCGGTGAGGCTCGGGATCGGATGCACGGCGACCTCGTCGATCGCCAGCTCGGTGATGTCCTCGGTGAAGAGGGGCGTCAGCGCGAGCATCTCGAACAGCACCACGCCCACCGAGAACACGTCGCTCCGCGCATCCACCGCGAGGCCGAGGATCTGCTCGGGGCTCATGTAGTGCTTCTTGCCCATGAGCATCGGGCGGCGCTCGGCGGGGTCGAAGGAGGTGCGCGCCTTCGCGATCCCGAAGTCGGCGAGCTTGATGTGCCCGTCCCACGTCGCCATCACGTTTCCCGGCGACACGTCGCGGTGCACGATGTCGAGCCGGCGGCCGCGCTGATCCACGAAGTTGTGCGCGAAGTCGAGGGCGCGGCAGACGCGGCTCGCGACATACGCGGCGAGCGTCGGCGGCATTGGCGCGCCGAGCTCGCGATGACGGTCGATGATCGAGCGCAGCGTCGGCCCCTGGATGTACTCCATCGCGATGAAGTACCGACCGTTCACCTCGCCGAGCTGGTAGATCTGCACGACGTTCCCGTGCACCAGGTTCGCCGAGAGCTTGGCCTCGTCGACGAAGAGCTGCAGGAACTCGTCGCGCCGCGCGTACTGCGTGTGGATGACCTTGAGCGCGGTGCGCTTCGTGAACCCCACGGGACCGAGCTGCTCCGCCTCGTACACAGTGGCCATCCCCCCCTCGGCGATCTTGCGCACGAGGCGGAACTGGCCCGGATACTCGAGGATCGGGGAGTCGGAGAGGTCCATGTCCATCTGACGATCTTGCCCCGGTCGACGTCCCGTCGGCTGGCTATAGGCAGGAAGCAGGAGGCTGATGGCTTCCAGCCTCCAGCCCATAGCCTCCAGCTCGTAGCCTCCAGCCCCCGCTTGTACGCCATGCGCCGCCCGGTGAGCTTTCGCGCATGGCAACCGACATCAAGGACATCACGATCATCGGCGGCGGGCCGACGGGGATGTTTGCCGCCTTCTACGCCGGGATGCGGGGCGCGAGCGCGCGCATCGTCGACGCGCTCCCGCAGCTCGGCGGACAGCTCGCCGCGCTCTATCCCGAGAAGTACATCTTCGACGTCGCCGGATTTCCGAAGGTGCTCGCCAAGGATCTCGTCGGCTCGCTCGCCGAGCAGATGCGGCAGTTCGATCCCGACGTCCAGCTTGGCCAGCGCGTCGTCGCGCTCGAGGAGGAGGACGGCCACTTCGTCCTCGTCACCGACACCGACCGCCATCCGACGCGCGCGATCGTCGTCGCGGCCGGGATCGGCGCCTTCTCTCCGCGCCGCCTTCCGCAGAAGGCCGCCGAGCCCTGGTACGGGAAGGGGATCCACGACGTCGTCACGAGCCCGGACGAGTATCGTGGCCGGCGCGTCGTGATCATCGGGGGCGGGGACTCCGCCTTCGACTGGGCGTCGCAGCTCGCGGGGCGCGCGCAACGCGTGACGCTGGTCCATCGGAGCGACCGCTTCCGCGCGCACGCGGCGACGGTGAAGGAGGTCGAGAAGGCCGCCGCCGCGGGCCAGGCGGAGATCCTCACCTTCCATGAGCTCGCCGACGTCGTCTGTGAGGGAGAGCGGATGTGCGGGATCGTGCTGCGCGACGTGAAGCAGAAGACGACGCGCACCGTCGACGCCGACGTCGTCCTGCCGATGCTCGGCTTCGTCAGCGACCTCGGAACGTTAGGCAGCTGGGGGCTGACCCTCGTCAAGGACGAGATCGTCGTCAACAGCCAGATGGAGACCGGGCGTCCAGGGATCTACGCGGCCGGCGACGTCACGACGTATCCGGGAAAGCTCAAGCTCATCGCCGCCGGCTTCTCCGAGGCCGCGATCGCCGTCAACCAGGCGGTGCACTGGATCTACCCGGAGAAGAAGGTCGCCCCGGGACACAGCTCCAACATGGCGGTGTTCGGGCAGACGGACGACTGAACGGCGGGGAGTACGCGATTCGGGAGCTCCTACTCCCGCACTCGAACGACGATCCCGAGCCGCGGCCTCAGCGCACGGTACGCCGCGGCGCGGCGTTCGCGGGCGGTGGCGGCGGCTTCGCGGCCGAGTCGCTTCGCGAGCTCGTGCTCGAAGCGCTCGATGCGCGCGTCGCTCGCGTACGGCTGCGACGCGTCGCGCTCGCCGAACCACTGCTCGGCGGGACGGGCATGGTGGTCGAGGTCGGAGGCGGCGAGCGCGAGCGAGCGCTGCGCGCGAGCGATGAGCCCCGCGGTCAGCACCGCGCCCAGAATGCCTCCGATCACGAACGCTACCGCGACCACCACCATCTGCGCCTCCGCCGGCGTGAGTCGAGCGATGCGACGACCTGTCGCACCCTCGCTCAGATGACGCCGCCCGCCGCGCCGCCGTCACGCGAAAATGTGAGCCGCTCGCGCCCTCGACGATGGTGCCTCGCGACCTCTCGATCGTCAGCGCGGCGACGGGGAAGCCGAGCCCTGCGCGACCGCCGCTTCCGGCTCGTACCGGATCGCCACCGCGCGCTCGAACTCCTTCACGTCCCCGTCGTCGCCATCGCCGACGATCACCGCCGAGCCGTCGTGGCGCCCGCCGGCGATGATGACGCCGACGTTCGTCCCGCCGCCGCGCGTCGTCACGCCGCGCGCGTTGAGGAGGATGATCCCGTTGGCGCCCATCTTCCCCGCCTTCTCGCGCAGCGCCTTCGCGGAGCGGCTGTCGCTGCTGAGCAGGCCCTCGACGCGCATCATCGCGATCTCGACGTACTTCGCGGGCGGGTTCGTCGCGAAGAAGCGCACCGAGTCCGCGGGGACGACGGGATACCGCGCCGCGGCGAGCGGGGTGCTCCGGACGTAGGTGCAGGCCGCGGTGAGAGCCGCCATACCGGCGATCGCGGCGAAACGGATGGAGATCTTCATCGTGGCATCCCAGGTGGAGGGTCTTCGACAGCCGCCGCGACGCGCGACGGCGAGCACCCCTCAGGCAGCCACTGTTCCCTCCGTCGGCCCCGCCGATTCGCGCTCAACGTGACGTGGCGCACGTGCGCGCCCACCGGCGAGGACGCCGCTTCGTCACCGCGGTGGGTCAGCGCGCCCTGAAGCCGTCGGGGTGACGCGCGCGGAGCTTCGCGATGTTGCGGTCCGCAACCTCGTCGAGGGTGATGCCGAGCGACGTCGCGACCATGGCGAGACACCAGAGCGCGTCGCCGAGCTCGATGACGATCTCGTCGCGGTCGAGGGTGCGCTGCTGGAAGCGGTGCTTGCGGACCCGGGCGAGCACCTCTCCCGCCTCCTCGGCGAGCCCGGCGGCGGCGTCGAGCAGCCGGTCCTCCGGGGAGAGCGCCGGGTTCACCGTGCGCGACGCGTCGGTCTGATAGTCGGAGAGCGGCATGCGCCGAAGATAGACGCGACCGCCCATGCGACGCGAGCGCCACGGCTGGAACACCGCGTGCAGCGCATGCGCTCTCCACCGGACGTCAACACGAGAGGAGACACGATGGCGACACGACGGCTTGGCACGCAGGGGCTCGAGGTATCCGAGCTCGGCCTCGGCTGCATGGGCATGTCCGATTTCTATGCCGGGACCGACGGCGCGGGACGCGACGAGCGGGAGTCGATCGCGACGATCCACCGCGCGATCGAGCTCGGGATCACCTTCCTCGACACCGCCGACATGTACGGCCCCTTCACGAACGAGGAGCTGGTGGGACGGGCGATCCGCGGCAAGCGCGACCAGGTGGTGATCGCGACCAAGTTCGGGAACGTGCGCAGCGCCGACGGCGCCTTCCTCGGGATCAGCGGGAAGCCCGACTACGTGCGCCGCGCCTGCGAGGCGTCGCTGAAGCGGCTCGGCGTCGAGGTGATCGACCTGTACTACCAGCATCGCGTCGATCGCGAGACGCCGATCGAGGACACCGTCGGCGCGATGGCGGAGCTCGTGCGCGCGGGGAAGGTGCGCTTTCTCGGGCTCTCGGAGGCGAGCCCGGCGACGATCCGCCGCGCGCACGCCGTGCACCCGATCAGCGCCCTGCAGACGGAGTACTCGATCTGGTCGCGCGAGCCGGAGCGCGAGATCCTGCCGACGCTGCGCGAGCTCGGCGTCGGCTTCGTGCCCTACAGCCCGTTAGGCCGCGGCTTCCTCACCGGCGCCTTCAAGTCGCCCGACGAGCTCGACGCCAAGGACTTCCGCCGCTCGCAGCCGCGGCTCCAGGGGGAGAACCTCGAGCACAACCGCGCGATCGTCGAGGCGATCGAGGCGGTGGCGCGCGAGAAGAACGCCACCCCCGCGCAGGTCGCGCTCGCCTGGGTGCACGCGCAGGGCGACGACGTGGTGCCGATCCCCGGCACGAAGAAGGTCGCGCGGCTGGAGGAGAACGTCCGGGAGCTGGCCGTCGAGCTCAGC
>DASVXU010000166.1:0-3398 GCA_036392515.1 Gemmatimonadaceae bacterium
ACGCTGAAGGGGATCTGCCGGATGACCATCGAGACGCAGCCGCGCTGCTTGAAGCAGTTGCCGCGGAAGCGGGCGAGGTTCTGGATCCCGAAGGAGAAGTCCAGCTCGTCCTCGAGCTCGAAGCGCTTCTTCTGGTTCTCGGTGAGGACGCTGTAGGCGAGCTGCAGGGTGTCCTTCGGGTTCATCACGTAATCGACGTTCGAGTTCGTGATGTCGCCGTCGACGCGCAGCTTCGGCCGCTCCCCCGCGGTGATGTGGAGGTCGGACGCGTCGCGCTCGATCATCTCCTCGAGGAGCATGCGGAGGTTGACGGAGCTGGTCGCAGCTGGAGCGGTCATTGGGATCTACACCGGGTGAGATTCATTGTGCTGGCGGCTGGAAGCTGGAGGCTGAAAGCTGGAGGCGACTGCGTCCTTGGGGCCGCGGTCGCTTCCAGCCTCCTGCCTTCAGCCACCGGCGAAGTGATGCACGTAGGAGTCGAGATCTCGAGAGCGATGAGTTACACGGACGTTTCGCGGATGACCTGCTCGAGCGTCGTGATGCCCTTGAGCACCTTCAGCCATCCGTCCATTCGCAGCGTGAGCATGCCTTCTTCGATCGCGCCGTCCTTGATCTCGGCGGCGCCGACGTTCTGGATGACGAGCTTGCGGATCGCGGGGGTCATGGTCATGACCTCGTAGAGACCCTGACGGCCCTTGAGTCCCGTGCCGCCGCACTGGTCGCAGCCGGTGCCCTTGAAGAAGGGGAGCTCGCCGATCTTCGTGTCGAGCGAGAGGCTGCCGAGGTACGGGGCGGCCTCCTTCGTCGCCTTGAGCTTCGCGTCGGAGAGAGCGCGCGGGGTGAAGCGGAGCTCGCGAAGCGTCGTCTGCGGGGTCACCTTCGCCGCCGCGTACTCCTCCTTCGAGAGCTCGTACTTCGTCTTGCAGTTTCCGCAGATGCGGCGGACGAGTCGCTGCGCGAGGATCAGGTTGAGCGCCGACGCCACGTTGAAGGGCTCGAGGCCCATGTCGAGGAGTCGGGTCACCGTCTCCGGCGCCGAGTTGGTGTGCAGCGTCGAGAGCACGAGGTGGCCGGTGAGCGCCGCCTTGATGGCGATGCCGCCCGTCTCCAGGTCTCGGATCTCGCCGAGCATGATGATGTTCGGGTCCTGCCGGAGGAACGCCTTCAGCGCGGCGGCGAAGGTCATCCCGATCTCGGTGCGGACGAGCACCTGGTTGATCCCGTAGAGGTTGAACTCGACGGGGTCCTCCGCGGTCATGATGTTGACGTCGATCGTGTTGACCTTGGAGAGCGCGGAGTAGAGGGTCGTCGTCTTGCCGGAGCCCGTGGGGCCAGTGACGAGCACCATCCCGTACGGGTTCATGACCGCTTCCATCAGCGCCTGCTCGGCGGCGGGCTCGATGCCGAACTTCTCGAGGTCGAGGGTGAGGTTCCCCTTGTCGAGGATTCGGAGCACGACCTTCTCGCCGAAGAGGGTCGGCAGGGTCGAGACGCGGTAGTCGATGACCTTGTTGCCGACCTTCAGCTTGATGCGGCCGTCCTGCGGCACGCGGCGCTCGGCGATGTTGAGCTGCGCCATGATCTTGAAGCGCGAGATGAGCGCCGCCTTGAGCTTCATCGGCGGCTTCATGACCTCGCTGAGCGCGCCGTCCACGCGATAGCGGACGCGGAGCTCGTGCTCGAAGCACTCGAAGTGGATGTCGGAGGCGCCGCGCTTCACGGCGTCCGAGAGGATCGCGTTGATCAGCTTGACGACGGGCGCGTCGTCGACGGCGCTGGCGAGCGCCGCGGCCGACATCTCCTCTTCGCGATCGTCGACGACCTCGACCTCGTCGCTGCTCGTCTCGCTCTCGATGTCCTTGAGGAGCGTCTGCATCTGCATGTCGCTCGACTCATAGTACTTCTCGATCGCGTTGCGGAGGGTGTACTCCCCCGCGATCACCGGGAAGATGTCGTACCTGGTGATGAACTTCAGGTCGTCGATGACGCCGAGGTTCGTCGGGTCCGCCATGGCGACGGTGAGGGTGCGGCCGTCGCGCTTGAGGGGAAGCACGAGATGCTTCGACGCCAGATCGGTCGGGATCAGCTTCGCGATGCGCGGATCGACCTCGAACTTGGAGAGGTCGACGGCGGGCATGCGATACTGGCGCGCGAGCATCTTGGTGAGCTCGGTCTCCTGGATGAAGCCGAGCTTGACCAGATTGTACCCGACGCGCGTACCGTTCTGCCGTTGCTCCTGAAGCGCCCGTTCGAGCTGCTCTCTGGTGATGAGCCCCTCACGCATGAGGAGATCACCGATGCGCTCACCGGCGGCGGCTGGTGCGGCCATGGAGGACCCTGATCGGAAAGAACGACCCACCGGATTCACCGCGGCCGCGCGGGAGGGCGCGGTGGTGAGACCGGCAGCGGACTACGGGGGCGCCGGACGACGCCGGCCCGGCGCGACTTTGTGACGGCTGTCGCGCCCGGCTGAACCCGCAATGGAGGGACGCGGGGTGCCTGAAAACGTCACACTGGATCGGAGCACTTCAGCCATCGCCGGACCGACCCCGCGGACGCGCTGCAGACCCTCCAGAGAGCCGAAGGGACCATTCGCATCTCTATCGTCGACAATGCGCTTCGCGAGCGCTGGTCCGATGCGCGGCAGCGCCTCGATCTCGTCGGCGGAGGCGCGGTCCATGTCGACGGGACCTGTGAGCGGCGGGGTGCGCTTCCCTCTTGTCTTCGATTCCGGCCTGGGCGGGTCGAAGATACTGGGCGAGCTCACGACTGGCGCGGTCATGGCGCTATCGAGCGCCGTCACCGGTTTCGCGCGCTTCAGCCTGACCGGGCGATCGCGCTTCTTCTTCCGGTCGACCGCGCCCGCCGACTCGCTGGCGGCGATCTGGCGCCGTAAGGCCTCACGCGAGGCGGCATCGGCGGTCGATGCGTGACCGACCGCCTGGGTCATCCGGACGCCGGCGCCGAGGACGGCAAACGCGGCGAGGAAGGCGAGGGCTTTTTTCTCAGAAGGGGTAGCCATGCGCGCCAATCTGGGCGCGCGCCGAGAGAAGACCGGGACCGCGGGAGTGCGCGCGACATCGGATTGATGCGGGAACTCGGGGAACCAGCGATGCGGGGTAGCGGCACGCGCCTTCGGCGCGGCCGCGAGACCGCGATGCGGGATGCGGGGGGCGGGAAATACCCAATGATACGGGACTGGCCGAGCGCGGGCCGCCTGCGGCGCCGCGCTCGGCCCAACCCGCATCATGCTCTGCCCCGCGTCAGGCATCGCGTATCGCGGTCTCGCGGCGCTTCGCGCCGCCACCCCGCATCGCTCTTTCGCGTGTTCCCGCATCACCTCCCGCCCCCCATACTTGGAGGGTGTATTCGACGTGCCTGTTCTGTCACGCTGCCCT
>DASVXU010000167.1:0-17986 GCA_036392515.1 Gemmatimonadaceae bacterium
AGGCGTACGAGAGCGCGAAGGCAGTGCTGTCGGAGAACATCGATCTGCTGCACGCCGTCGCGCAGGCGTTGCTCGATCGTGAGACGCTGACACGCGAAGACGTGAGCATTCTGGCGCGGGGCGAGCAGCTGCCGCCGCGTCCGACGGACGTTCCGCCGAGCGCCCCGCCCGCCGCGCAGCCCGCGGGGGCGGCGGAGCCGCGGCGCGCGCCGGGCAAGCTGTTCGGAGGCCCGGAGGTCGCGCCGGCGTGATCGGCGCCGATCCTCCGCCTCGCGCGTCCGTCGCGCTCCAACGGCCCCCGCTCGGGGGCCGTTGGCGTGTCCGCGGGCGCGATCTCCCGCTCGACCGTCCCCTCGTGATGGGGATCCTCAACGTCACGCCGGACAGCTTCAGCGACGGCGGCCGCTTCGCCGACCCGGAGCGCGCGATCGAGCAGGCCGCGCGCATGGTGGCCGAGGGCGCGGACATCATCGACGTCGGCGGCGAATCGACGCGGCCGCAGGGCGCGCGACCGGTGAGCGCGAGCGACGAGCGAGCACGCGTCCTTCCCGTGATCGCCGCACTGCACGAGCGCTTTCCGGAGGTCGTGATCTCGGTGGACACAGTGAAGTCCGAGGTCGCCGCCGCCGCGCTCGACACGGGCGCGCACGTCGTGAACGATGTCTCCGGCTTCCGCCTCGATCCGCGCATGGGGGAGAGCTGCGCGCGCGCGCGGTGCGGCGTGGTCCTGATGCACTCACGCGGCGGCGTCTCCGACATGGCCACCTTCGAGCACGCGCGCTACGACGACGTCGTGGAGTCGATCATTCACGAGCTCCGCGCCTCGCTCGACGTCGCCCTCGCCGCGGGGATCGATCGCGAGTCGATCGCGCTCGACCCGGGAATCGGCTTCGCCAAGCGCGGTGAGCACTCCCTCGCCGCGATCGCCGGCATCCCCCGGCTCGCCGCCCTCGGCCACCCGATCCTCCTCGGCGCCTCGCGCAAGCGCTTCATCGGCGAGATCACCGGCGTCAAGGAGCCCTCCGAGCGCGTGCACGGGACGGTCGGGGCGAACGTCGCGGGGCTCATGCTCGGGGCGAGGATCTTCCGCGTGCACGACGTGGCCGCCAACCGTCAGGCGCTCGATGTGGCGTGGGCGGTGCTTTCGAACGGCCATGTGACACGAGGCTAGTGTCATCACGGCAGCGGCATGTGGCAGGCGGCAGAGGGGCCTGGGACATACATGTCGAAGGCACGCTGCCCCGTGGCCGGCATGCCGCCTGGCTGTCCTGACAAGTGACTCATGACTCAGAGGTCATGACCCTAGCCTCGTGCCACGTGGCCGTATCTTCCAGCGCTCCGTCGTGCGCACTATAGTTCCCGCTCGATGAGTTTCCTGGAGCATCTCCGCCTCCTGCGCCCCGATTGGCGCGACGCGATCGAGATCGCGATCGTGGCCTTCGCGCTGTATCGCGTGATGCTGCTCTTCCACGGCACGCGCGCCGCGCAGATCCTCATCGGGATCGTGCTGCTCGTCTTCGCGTACGCGCTCGCGCTCGTGCTGAAGCTCACGATGATCACGTACATCCTCGGGCTCGTCTTCACCTACGGCGTGTTCGCGGCGATCGTGATCTTCCAGCCCGAGCTGCGCGCCGCGCTCGCGCATCTCGGTCAGGCGCCGGTGTCGCGGCTCTTTCACCACATGCACGACGCCGAGGTGGCGGAGGCGATCGCCGATGCGCTCGAGCGGCTGCAGCGGAGCGGTATCGGGGCGATCATCGCGCTCGAGCGCGAGGTGTCGCTCAGCGACTACCTCGAGAGCGGGAGCCCGATGGACGCGAAGGTCAGCGCCGACCTGCTGACGACGATCTTCACGCCCTACTCGCCGCTGCACGACGGCGCGGTGATCATCAGCAGCGACACCATCGTCGGCGCGGGATGCATCCTCCCGCTCTCGCAGGCGACGCTCGCCGACCGCTCGCTCGGCACCCGCCATCGCGCCGCGCTGGGGTTGAGCGAGGAGACCGACGCGCTCGTGCTCGTCGTCTCCGAGGAGACGGGGATCATCTCGATGGCGAGCGGGGGAGTGCTGACGCGCGAGCTCACCGCGACGCGCGTGCGCGAGATGCTGACGCGTCGCCCCGCGCGCACGAGCACCGAGCTCCGCCCGATCGAGAGCGCTTGACGGCGACGCGCGTCGATCGCGCGGTCGAAGCTGGACGCCGCGCCGCGGCGACGGTCTTCATCGCGCTGCTCGCGCTCTACCTCGCCTCGCTCGCTCCGCGCGTCACCTTCTGGGACGCCGGTGAGTTCATCGCCGCGATCGAGTCCTTCGGCATCCCGCACCCGCCCGGGACACCGCTCTACGTCATGCTCGGGCGTGCGTGGCGCGTCCTGCTCGCGGGACTCCCGCCGGCAGCCGCCGTCAACTCGCTCTCGGCGGTATGTACCGCCGCGGCATGCGCGATCGCGGCGTGGATGCTCGCGCGCCGCACCGGCTCGACGGCGATCGGGATCGCGGCCGGCATCAGCGCCGGCTGCATGTCGTCGGTCTGGCTCGACGCAACCGAGGCCGAGGTCTATTCGTCGGCGCTGCTGCTCGCGGCACTGATGCTCGCCGCGGGACTGAAACGCCGCGACGCGCTCGTCAGCTACCTGTTCGCGCTCGCCGCGCCGCTCCATCCCAGCGCGCTCGTCGCCGGACCGGCCGCGCTGTTCGCGTCGGTGGACGAGAGCGGCGAGTCACGCCGGTCGCGCATCGAGCGCGCGCTGGTGCTCGGCGCCGCGCTGGTCGCAGCGGGGGCGATCGCCACGGGACGCTGGTGGCTGGGCGGCGCGGCGCTCGTCGCGCTGCTCGCGCTCGCCGTCGCCCGACTGCCCGCGGCGCGCGCTGCGCTGCCCCTCGTCGTGCTCGGCGCGTCGCCGCTCATCGTGATGCTCGTGCGGGCGCGATTCGACCCGGCGGTCAACCAGGGCAATCCAGCGACTCTCGCCGCGCTCGCCGACGTCGTCGCGAGACGCCAGTACGAGGTCGCGTCCATCCTGCCGCGTCAGGCGCCGCCGTGGATGCAGCTCGCGAACTTCTTCCAGTACGCCGACTGGCAGTTCGCGCTCGGCGTCGCTCCGGAGTCGACGGTGAGCGTGACCCGACTCCTGATCTCGCTCGCCTTCGTCGCGATGGGAGTGGTCGGGCTGCGCGCGCACCGCAGGAGCGACCGGGGGAGCTGGCGGATGCTCGTCGTGCTCTTCACGAGCGCATCGCTCGGCGTGATCGCGTACCTCAACCTGAAGGCGGGTCCGTCGATCGGTTGGGGCGTCCTTCCCGACGGGATGCCGCACGAGGCGCGGGAGCGCGACTACTTCTTCGCGCTCGCCTTCTGGTGCTGGGGACTCTGGTGCGGGATCGGCGCGGTGACGATCGCGCGGCGCATCCCGCACGCGCGCGCCGCGGTGGTCGCGGGCGTCGCCCTCGCCGCGCTTCCCGCGCTGCTCAACTGGCGGGCGATGGACCGCCGCCGCGAGCCCGACGCCTCCACCGCCGCGCTCCTCGCGGAGACACTGCTCTCGAGCGCGCCGCCGAACGCGGTGCTCGTCGTGTGGGGGGACAACGACACGTATCCGCTCTGGTACGCTCAGCGCGCGCTCGGCATGCGGCGCGACGTTCTCGTCGTCACCAGTCCGCTCCTCGGGGCGCCCTGGATGCGCGCCGAGCTGCTGCGTCGCGACTCGATCGATCCCGGCCCGCTCCGCACCGAGCGCGCGATGGTCGCGGCGACGGTCGCGTCGGCGCGCGGAGCCGGCCGATCGATCGCGTTCGCGGTGACGGTTCCCGCGGAGGTGCGAGCCGCCGTGGGCGGAGAGTGGAAGCTCTGCGGCGCGGCGTGGATCCCGAGCGATGCTTCCTGCCCGTTTTCCGATTCGGCCCGCCTCGCGCGATTCCTTGCCGCGCACCCGCCGTCGCGCTTCACCGAGAACACGGTGCGCGTGATGTCGCGCTCACTCCGCTGCGCGGTCGCGGACCCCGGCGCGCCCCCGGCCGCGCCCGCTGTGGATTCACTTGCCCAATTCTGTAACGTCCGGTAATTTATCGTGTTATGCCATTTCCAGACCTCGCCGATCACCTCGCCGAGGTCCGCGGCAGGATCGCGGAGGCGGCGCGGCGGGGGGCAGGGCAGCAGGTGACGCTGGTCGCGGTGACGAAGACGCACGGACCCGAAGCTGTTCGGGCGGTTCATGCGCTCGGAGTTCGCGATGTCGGAGAGAACAAGGTGCAGGAAGCGCTTCCGAAGATCGAAGCGGCCGCGGTTCCGGTGCGCTGGCACCTGATCGGGCACCTGCAGCGGAACAAGGCGAAGGCGGTCGAGCACTTCGCGCTGGTGCACTCGATCGACAGCCTGCGCCTCGCGGAGGCGGTCTCGAACGTCGGTGCGTCGGCCGGGAAGCCGATCCCGGTGCTCGTACAGGTGAACGTCTCCGGTGAGGAGACGAAGGGCGGCTTTTCACCGGACGAGCTGGATGCGGGTATCGAGAAGGTCGCCGCGCTGCGGGGATTGGATGTGCGCGGCGTGATGACGATGGCGCCCTTCGACGCGCCGGAGAAGACGCTGCGCGCGGTGTTCGCGGGTGCTCGTGGAACGCTGGACGTGCTGCATCGCGCGGGGCTGCGCGAGGCGCGCGAGCTGTCGATGGGGATGTCGGGGGATTACGAGATCGCGGTGGAAGAAGGCGCGACGATCGTCCGCCTGGGGACCGTCCTGTTCGGAGCGAGGGGAACATGATCGACGAGACCTTTCATCTCACGCCGCTCGACGTCCGCCGCTTCGAGTTCGGACGGTCGATGCGCGGCTACGACCCGGCGCGCGTCGAGGAGTTCCGCCAGCAGGTGGCGGACGAGCTCGAGCGCCTGACGCGCATCAACCAGGACCTCGAGTCGAAGTCGAAGGGGTTCACCGAGCAGCTCCGTGCCTTCAAGGAGCGCGACAAGGCGCTCAACGACGCGCTCATCTCCGCGCAGCAGCTGCGCGCCGAGATCCGCGAGCAGGCGGAGCGCGAGGCGCAGCTCATCCTTCGCGAGGCACGCGCCGAGGCGGAGCGGATGCAGGAGACGATGAAGGGAGAGCTGCGCGAGCTCCGCGAGCAGCTCTCGTCGCTCGAGCGCGCGCGCCGCGGCTACCTGGCGCAGCAGCGCGTGCTCGTCGAGCGCCAGCTCGCCGAGATCGAGGCCGCCGAGACCGCGCTGGCGCGGCCGCCCATCGGCTCGCCCGACACCGAGGGCGACCAGGCGCCGCCGCGCGTGTCGCAGCCGACGCCCTCGTGGCTCGATTCGCTGATGAAGGAGTGAGCGCGATTCGTTCCGCGCTCCCGCACCACACGAGATGACGACCATCACCGTCCCACGCCCGCACGTCGCTCCTCCGGGCACGCACACCGTGGAGGCCATCACGGCCGCCGCGGAGGTCGTGCGCGCCCGCTTCGCGAAGACGCCCGCCGCCGCGGTCATCCTCGGCACGGGGCTCGGCGCGCTCGCCCGCGAGATCGCCGTCGAGGCGACGATCGAGTACGCGGAGATCCCCGGCTTCCCGCTGTCCACGGTCGAGTCGCACGCCGGGCGGCTCCTCTGCGGAACGTTAGGCGGGAAGACGGTGATCGCGATGCAGGGGCGGTTCCACCGCTACGAGGGGTACACGCTGCAGCAGGTGACCTTCCCGGTCCGCGTGCTGCGCGCGCTCGGCGCGCCGGCGCTCGTCGTCAGCAACGCCTGCGGCGGGATGAATCCCCTCTGGGCGCCGGGCGACGTCATGCTCATCGCCGACCACCTCAACCTGCTCGGCGACAATCCACTCGTCGGAGCGAACGACGACCGTCTCGGACCGCGCTTCCCCGACATGTCGGAGCCGTACGACGAGTCGCTGCGCGCGATCGCGCGCGAGGTCGCGCGGACGGCGGGGATCGTGCTGCGCGAGGGTGTCTACGTCGCCGTCGCCGGCCCGAACCTCGAGACGCGCGCCGAGTACCGGATGCTGCGCGCGTTGGGCGCGGACGTCGTCGGGATGTCCACCGTGCCCGAGGTGATCGTCGCGAAGCACGCGGGGATGCGCGTGCTCGGCCTCTCGATCATCACCGACCAGTGCCTCCCCGACGCCCTCGAGCCGGCGACGCTCGAAAAGATCCTCGGCGTCGCGGCGATCGCCGAACCGAAGCTGACCGCGGTCGTCCGCGGCGTCATGGAGCGGATGTGAGCGACGCGATGACCGACGTACGCTACCGCCCGCTCCCCGCCGAGCGGAGCGCCGACGACCTCGAGAAGGAGATGCTCGAGCGCTGGAACGGCGAGAAGCTGTTCGAGCAGACGCTCGCCGCCAACGAGGACGGCGAGCCCTTCGTGTTCTTCGAGGGACCACCGACCGCCAACGGGCGGCCGGGGATCCATCACGTCTTCGCGCGCACGGTGAAGGACCTGTTCTGCCGCCACCGCGCGATGAAGGGCTATCGCGTCTCGCGGAAGGCGGGGTGGGACACGCACGGCCTTCCCGTCGAGATCGAGGTCGAGAAGCAGCTCGGCATCAGCGGCAAGCAGCAGATCGAGGAGGTCGGCGTCGAGAAGTTCAACCGCCTCTGCCGTGAGAGCGTGTGGAAGTATCGTGGCGACTGGGAGAAGCTCTCGCAGCGCACCGCGTACTGGCTCGACTACGAGCATCCGTACGTCACGTACTCGCACGAGTACGTCGAGAGCGTGTGGTGGGCGCTGGCGACGCTGCATCAGCGCGACCTGCTGTACCGCGGGCACAAGATCCTCCCGTACTGCCCGCGCTGCGGCACCGCGCTCTCGAGCCACGAGGTCGCGCAGGGGTACGAGGACGTGGACGATCCGAGCGTCTTCGTCGCGCTGGACGTCGTGGATTCCGACGGTCCGGTGCCGACGCGCGAGGACGGCCGCTCGATGCGCCGCATCCTCGTCTGGACGACGACGCCGTGGACGCTCGTGTCGAACACCGCGCTCGCGGTGAACCCCGAGCTGACGTACGTCGAGATGCGGCGAAAGCAGGGCGACCAGCGCACGGTGATCCTCGCGCAGGAGCGCGTGGCCGCGGTGCTCGGCGAGGACTGGGCGGACCGCTGGGATCGCGTGCACGGCTTCGCGGGTTCCGAGATGGCCGGCTGGCGCTACACGCGCCCGCTCGACTGGGTCGAGTTCCCGAGCGAGGGCGCGCGGCACGTCGTGGTGGTCGAGGACTTCGTCTCGGCGACGGACGGCACGGGTGTGGTGCACATGTCGCCGGCGTTCGGCGCCGACGACTACGCCGCGGCGCAGCGCAACGGGCTCGCGTTCGTGCAGCCGGTCGACCTGAAGGGCGAGTTCCCCGAGCGGATGCCGGTCGTCGGCGGTCTGTTCGTGAAGAAGGCGGACCCGCTGATCATCGAGGAGCTGAAGAAGCGCGACGTGCTCTGGAAGGCGGGGACGCTGCGCCACTCGTACCCGCACTGCTGGCGCTGCAAGACGCCGCTGCTCTACTACGCGCGCACCTCGTGGTTCGTGCGCACCACCGCGTATCGCGACGCGATGCTCGCGCGCAACGCGCGCGTCGAATGGCACCCCGAGGAGGTCGGCACCGGGCGCTTCGGCGAGTGGCTGACGAACAACATCGACTGGGCGATCTCGCGCGACCGGTACTGGGGGACGCCGCTGCCGATCTGGCTCTGCGATGCCGATCCCGCGCACGTCGAGGCGGTGGACAGCTATGCGACGCTCGCGAAGAAGAGCGGGGCGGCGCTGCCCTCGGACTTCGATCCGCACAAGCCGCACGTCGATCGCTACACCTGGAAGTGCAGCGCGCCGCGCTGCGGCGGCACGATGCGCCGCGTACCGGAAGTCATCGACACCTGGTTCGACTCGGGGTCGATGCCCTTCGCGCAGTGGCACTACCCGTTCGAGAACAGGGCGGAGTTCGAGCGCAACTTCCCGGCTGACTTCATCGCCGAGGGGGTCGATCAGACGCGCGGGTGGTTCTACTCGCTGCTCGCCATCGCGACCGGGCTCGGCGACGCGCTCCCGAACAACGGCGTGCCTCTGGGCGCGACCCTGTCGAGCGTCGCTGCGTCGCCGTATCGCGCCGTCGTCGTGAACGACATGGTGCTCGACGCCAACGGGCAGAAGATGTCGAAGAGTCGCGGCAACATCGTCGATCCCTGGGCGGTGGTGGAGCGCCAGGGCGCTGACGCCGTGCGCCTCTTCCTCGTCGCGTCGAGCCAGGTGTGGATGCCGCGCTCCTTCGACGAGGCGCAGATCCGCGCCACGGCCGGCGGGCTGCTGCTGACGCTGCGCAACATCTACTCCGGAATCTTCGCCCAGTACGCGAACTTCGGCTGGGAGCCGTCGGACGCCGATCCGGTTCCGGCGGCGCGCCCCGTGATCGACCGCTGGATCCTCTCGCGGCTCGAGACGGTGACGCGGATGTGCGACGCGCACCTGCTGCGCTTCGAGGCGACGGAAGCGGCCCGCCTCGCGATGAGCTTCATCGACGAGGACGTCTCGAAGTGGTACGTGCGCCTGACGCGCGCGCGCTTCTACGAGGTCGAGGGCGAGGACAACCGCGCCGCGTTCGCGACGCTGCACACCGTGCTCGTCGGCGCCTGCCGCCTGCTGGCGCCCTTCGCGCCCTTCGTGAGCGACTGGATCCATCGCGAGCTGACGGGGGAGTCGGTGCACCTCGCGCCGTTCGTGCTCGCGGGTCCCTCGCTCGCGTCGCCAGGGCTGGAGGACGCGATGGAGGCGATCCGCACGCTCTCGACGCTCGGGCGCGCGGCACGCGAGGAGGCGGCGCAGAAGACCGGCAACGCGCTCGTCCGCAAGGTCCGGCAGCCCCTGTCTCGCGTCGTCTGCGTCGTCAAGCAGGCCGAGATGGAGGAGGTTCGGGGGCTTCTCCCGTTACTCGAGGCGGAGCTGAACGTCAAACGGGCCGAGCTCGCGACCTCGGCCGACAGACTCGTGACGCTGGAAGCGAAACCCAACTACCGCACTCTGGGTAAGAAGTTCGGCAAATCCACGCCGGAAGCGGCGAAGCGGGTGGCGGCGCTCTCCTCGGAGGCGCTGCGCGCGTTCGAGAGCGGGGAGCCGATGGAGCTGACCGTGGACGGCCAGACGCGGTTCCTCGAGATGGATGACCTGAGCATCGTCCGGCGCGCGTCGGGGGAGCTGGTGGTCGCGGAGCGGAACGGCTATTTCGCGGCGATCGATCCCACGGTGACGCCCGAGTTGCGGGCCGAAGGGATCGTCCGCGAGGTGGTGAGCGCGGTGCAGCGACTTCGGAAGGAGGCGGGGCTCGCGGTGAGCGACCGCATCCACCTGGCGATCGAAGGGAACGCCGAGATCCTCGGCGCGGTTCGTGGGTACCGCGAGCACATCGGACGCGAGACGCTGGCGCTCGAGGTAGTCGTGGGGGAAGGCAGGGGACGTGAGTACCCGGCGGCGCAGACGCTCGACCTCGACGGTCTCGAGCTCCGTATCGCCCTAACCAGGGTTTCGTGAACATGGCAACGCAGCAGAGCGGCACGAAGGGCGCGAAGTCGAAGCCGATGCCGAAGAAGCAGCTCCAGCACTTCGAGAAGCGGCTCCTCGAGGAGCGCAAGCGCGTCCTCAAGGAGCTCGGCCACCACGACGAGGCATCGCAGGAGTCCGACGGGGACCTGAGCAGCTATTCCTTCCACATGGCCGACCAGGGTACCGACGCGATGGAGCGCGAAAAGGCGTTCCTATTCGCGAGCCAGGAAGGCCGCTTCCTCTGGCACATCGACCAGGCGCTCCGCCGGCTCTACCGGTCGCCGGAGACCTTCGGCAAGTGCCACAGCTGCGGCGAGGACATCGACTTCGACCGCCTCGACGCGCTGCCCCACGCGCGGCTCTGCATCGCCTGCAAGCAGCGCGAGGAAGATGGAAAGAAGAGCGCCTGACGACGGCGCCGGCTCCGGCGCTTCTCCGGCGGTGGTGTGGCCTAACGGCGCGTTCTTCTGGCCGGTCGCCTTCGTCGTGATCATGCTCGACCTCGTGACCAAGGCGATCGCCGCGTACGCGCTCGTCCCCGAGCGGATCCCGCATCCGGTGATCGGCCAGGCAGTGCGCCTGACGCTCGTCTACAATCCGGGCGCGGCGTTCGGCATCCACGTCGGCGCGTACTCGCGGGTCGTCTTCTCGGTGCTCACCCTCGCCGCGCTCGGCATCCTCTGGCGGCTCTTCCGCGGGACGCGTCCCGGGGACCGCCAGCGCGTGCTCGCCCTCGCGCTCGTCTCCGCGGGGGCGGTGGGCAACCTGATCGACCGCCTCCGCTCGGCGCGCGGTGTCGTGGACTTCATCGACATCGGCTCGGGGACCTGGCGCTGGCCGACGTTCAACGTCGCCGACATCGCCGTCACCACCGGCGCCGTCCTGCTGGCCGTCGTGCTCTGGCGCGAGGATCGTGACGGGGCGCGCGCCCCCGAGCGCGCGCCGGCCGCGGCCGCCGCGCACGACGAGGGAACTCCTCCGGTGCTCGCCGAGCACGGAGGGACGCTCTGAGCGCGCTCGGACGCCCGGTCTTCTGGCTGACCGGGGCACTGGTCGTGGCGACCGACGTCGTCACGAAACGGCTCGCCATGTCGAGCCTCGACTACGGAGTGCCGCACGAGGTGCTCGGCGACTGGGTGCGCTTCACCCTCGTCTTCAACCGGGGCGCCGCCTTCGGCACCACGGTGGGCGAAGCGTCGCGCTGGATCTTCACCGCGCTCGCCGTGGCGATCCTCGTCGTGCTGGCGCGCATGGCGCACTACGCGTCGCGCGAGGAAGGCTGGAAGCTCTTCGCGCTGGGGCTCATCTGCGGAGGCGCGATCGGCAACCTGATCGACCGGCTGCGCTGGACGCAGGGCGTCGTGGACTTCGTGGACGTCGGGATCGGCGACCACCGCTTCTGGGTGTTCAACGTCGCGGATTCGGCGGTGAGCGTCGGCGCGGTGCTGCTCGTGCTCATTCTCTGGGCGGAGGAGCGGCGGGCGCGCAGCACCGTCGCGGCCTGAGCCCGGCGTGACGGGCTCCCCTCCGCGCGAGCCGGCGCGGCACCTCCTCGAGGTCGGCGCCGCCGAGTCGCAGCAATCGCGGCTCGACACGTACATCGCGCACGCCATCGACATCTCGCGCACCCAGGCGGCGACGCTGATCGCCAACGGGAACGTGCTCGTGAACGGGAAGCGCGAGCGGGCGAGCTACCGTCCCGAGACCGGCGACAGGGTCGCCATCGAGATCCCGCCCCCGCGCGGGCGCGACGTCGCCGCGGAGGAGATCCCGCTCGATGTCGTCTACGAGGACGAAGACCTTCTCGTCGTCGACAAGCCCGCCGGGATGGTCGTGCACCCGGCGCCCGGCAACTGGACGGGGACGCTCGTGAACGCGCTCAAGGGGCGCGGCGGCGACCTGTCGAGCGAGGGGGGCGAGGACCGAGAGGGGATCGTCCATCGTCTGGACAAGGACACATCCGGGCTCCTCCTCGTCGCCAAGAGCGACCGCGCGCACCGCGTCCTCGGTGCCGCGCTCGCCGCCCGGAAGATCAGCCGCCGCTACGCCGCGCTCTGCTGGGGCCATCTCGACGCCGACCGAGTCACGGTCGACAAGCCCCTCGCGCGTGACCCGCGAGACCGAACGCGCATGGCAATCGTCAATACGGGGCGGGCGGCACGGACGGATTTCGTGCGGCTCGCGCGGTTCGGATCGGTGGATCTCCTGCGGGCGCACCTGCACTCGGGTCGCACGCATCAGATCCGCGTCCACCTCGCCTCGCTTGGGCATCCGGTGGTAGGTGACGATACCTACGGCGGAGGGGGCGGACGCAAGCTCGTGGCGCTACCCGCGCGGCGGCATTTCCTGCACGCGGCATGGCTGCGCTTCCAGCATCCGGTCTCCGGGAAGGCGATGGACCTGCGGGCGCCCCTCCCGCCGGATCTCACGCAGTCGCTGCTCGCGGTCGCGGGAGAGGGGAGCGGGATTCCGCGGGATCACCCTGATCTGCTCGAATACTTTGGCTTCTACCGGGACGACAGCTGAGCCGATCGCGGCGCCGACATCGGCGATCCGCGTGCTGCTCTTCGCCCTCGGCGGACAGACCTACGGCTGCGACATCGCGACGGTGCGCGAGATCATCCCGCGGCGGCCCGCGACGAGGTTGCCCGGGGCGCCCGCGTTCGTCTGCGGTCTGATCAATCTGCGCGGCACGATCGTGACGGTGCTCGACCTCGGACAGCGTCTCGATCGCGGGCCGGCGAAGGATGACGGTTCCATCATCCTCGCCGAGCTGGGAACGAAGCTCGTCGGGATCGCGGTGGACGACGTCATGGACGTGCGCCCGCTCGGCGAGGACGAGATCGAGTCGGCGAGGGCGGACGACGCGCGCGGCGGCGTGGTGCGCGGGATGGGACGGCTGAACGACGAACGCGTGGTGATCCTGCTCGACGTGATCGCGTTGGCACGGCAAGCACTGCTCTAATAGCGAGGAAATACGGTGAGTCACACGGTACTGATCTGCGACGACGCGATCTTCATGCGGACGATGGTGGGGGACATTCTCACCCAGGCCGGCTTCGAGATCGTCGGCGAGGCCGAGACCGGCCTGCAGGCGGTGGAGAAGTACAAGCAGCTGCGTCCGGACCTGGTGACGATGGACATCGTCATGCCGGACATGGGCGGGATCGACGCGGTCCGCGAGATCACGAAGTTCGACCCGAACGCCAAGGTGCTGATGTGCAGCGCCATGGGCCAGCAGGCGCTGGTCGTCGAGGCGATCCAGGCGGGGGCGAAGGACTTCGTCGTGAAGCCCTTCCAGCCAAGCCGGGTCCTCGAGGCCGTCCAGCGCGTGCTCGGGTGACCGCGGGCTAGCGCCCGCCCGCCCGCGCCACCGCCCGACCGGTGGATACGTCCCGCTACGCCGACCTGTTCCTGACCGAGAGTCAGGAGCACCTCTCGGCGATCAATCACGCTCTCCTCGAGCTGGAGCGCGCGCCCGACTCCGCCGAGCCGGTGAACGCGCTCTTCCGTGCCGTTCACACGATCAAGGGGATGAGCGCGACCATGGGGTACGCGCAGGTCGCCGAGCTCGCGCACGAGCTCGAGACCCTGCTCGATACCCTCCGCACCGGCGCGCGCGAGGTCAGCGCCGAGATCACCGACGCGCTCTTCACCGCCGCCGATGCGCTCGAGGTCGCGGTCGGGCTCTCCGTCGCCAATCGCGAGGGAGAGATCGACGTCGCCGGCCCGCTCGACAAGCTGCGCGCGGTCCAGGGGACGGCGACCACGGGGTCGGGGGACGGGGGTCGGGGGTCGGCGGCGAAACGGAGCTCGACCTCCGTCCCGACCGTCGAGGCGCACCGGTGGAGCGCGCCGGTTCCTCCGGGGACGGGGCTCGTGGTTCGCGTCGCGATCGCGAGCGATGCGCCGCTGCGCGGCGTGCGCGCGTTCATGGTCGTGGAGAAGCTCCGCGCGCTCGGCACCGTCGAGGCGATGCATCCTCCCCTCGACGAGCTGAAAGACGGCACCTTCGGCGCCGACTTCGCCGTCCGTCTCGCGACGCAGCATCCCTCCGATCACGTGCACGACGTCGTCGCGGGGCTCGGCGACGTTTCCGCGGTGGAGGTGCAGGGGTCGGCGACGACCACCGCGACGGCGAACGCGCCCGAGGCGAACGGGAACGGCGCGGGACCCGTCGACGCGATGCGCGCCAACCGCAACGTGCGCATCGACCTGCGCCGGCTCGACAACCTGATGAACCTCATCGGCGAGCTGGTGATCACCCGCGGGCGGCTCACGCAGCTCTCGTCCACCCTCGGCGATGCGGCCCTCGACGAGACGGTGACGCAGGCGTCGCGTCTGATCAGCGACCTCCAGGACGAGATCATGACCAGCCGGATGGTGCCGGTCTGGCAGGTCTTCGACCGCTTTCCGCGCCTCGTGCGCGACGCGTCGCGGACGCTCGGCAAGAACATCGACTTCACGATCGAGGGAAAGGAGATCGAGCTCGATCGGTCGCTGCTCGACGAGATCGGCGACCCGGTGGTGCACCTGCTCCGCAACGCGATCGACCACGGGATCGAGACGCCGGAAGAGCGGAAGAAGGCCGGCAAGCCCGCCGAGGGAAGACTGCGCCTCGAGGCGATGCGAGATCGCTCGGCGATCGTCATTCGTGTGACGGACGACGGCCGCGGAATCGACCGCGATCGCGTGCTGCGCAAGGCGCGGGACGCGGGGCTGGTCGAGGCGGGACGGACGGAGCTGTCGGACGACGAGCTGATTCGCCTCATCTCGCGCCCCGGGTTCTCGACCGCGGAGCGGGTGACGGACATCTCCGGGCGCGGCGTCGGCATCGACGCGGTGCAGACGCGCGTGCGCTCGTTGGGCGGTCTCGTCGAGATCCGCTCGGTGCCGAGGCAGGGAACGACGGTGACGGTGCGGCTGCCGCTGACGCTGGCGATCGTGCGCGCGCTCCTCGCGAAGGTGAACGACGAGGTGTACGCGCTGCCGATGACGCACGTCAACGAGACGGTCGAGCTGAAGTCGGCGCAGCTGCGGCGGGTGAAGGGAAAGGAAGTGCTCGTGCTCCGCGACGACGTGCTGCCGCTGCTCCGCATGCGCGAGCTGCTGCACCTCGAGTCGACGGAGAGGAAGGCGCAGCAGGTGATCGTGATGGAGATGGGCGAGCGTCGCGCCGGCCTGATCGTCGACGAGCTCGCGGGACAGCAGGAGATCGTGGTGAAGCAGTTCGACGGTGTTCGCGGCGGCCTCGCGCTCTTCAGCGGCGCGACAATCCTCGGCGACGGCGCGCCCGCGCTCATCGTCGACGTCAGCAGTCTGCTCTGAGGACTACATGGAAGACATTCGGTCGTTGAAGGCGATACAGCTGGACGCGCTGCGCGAGGTGGCGAACATCGGCGCCGGTCACGCGGCGACGGCGCTGTCGCAGATGACTGGCGGGACGATCATGATCAGCGTGCCGACGATCAACGTCGCGCGCCTCGAGGAGGTCCCGCCCCAGGTCTCCGGTCCCGAGGAGCCGGTGGCGGCGGTGCTGATGCACATGCTCGGCGACCTCACCGGGCGCACGCTGCTCGTCTTCCCGAAGCCGACCGCGATCCGGCTCTCGGAGATGATGCTGCGCCGCGCCCAGGGAACGTCGACCGATCTCGGGGAGCTCGAGCAGTCGGCGATCAAGGAAGCGGGGAACATCCTCAGCGGCGCGTACATGAACGCGCTGAGCGACTTCATGGGGCTGATGCTTCTCCCCTCGCCGCCGAGCCTCGCGGTCGACATGTCGGACGCGGTGCTGACGACAGCCTACCTGCAGTTCGGGAGCGATCGCGACTACGTGTTCTGCGTCGAGAGCGAGTTCTACCTCCAGGACATCGGCGAGCGTCTGCGCGGCTTCTTCCTCCTCCTGCCGGACTACGCGTCGCTCCAGGCGATCCTGAAGGCCGTGCGGGTGGCCTGACGGTCCGGCATGGCCGCCGCCGCTCTGACGTCCGAGCGCGATCGGGATGTTCTCCGATCGTTCGCGCGACGTATCGACCCGTCCGACGCGGGGGCGCACAACAACCTCGGAGTCCTCTACTACAACAAGGGGCTCTACGAGGAGGCGGTGGGCGCCTTCATGCGCGCCCTCGAGCTCGACGCGAAGATGCAGGTTGCCCAGCGCAACCTCGAGATCGCGTACTTCACCACCGGCTACTACGACCGCCGCGTCGGTGAGCTGAAGGAGCGGCTTCGCGCCGCCCCCGCCGACCGCGACGCCCGCTGGGAGCTCGGCCGCGCCTACGCGCTCATCGGCCATCTCCCCGACGCGGTCCGCGAGTTCAACGAGCTGCTCCGCCACCACCCGAACGATCTCGGCGCGATCGTCCAGCTCGGCCTTGCCGAGAAGGCGGGCGGCGATCTCGAGCAGGCGCAGAAGTGGTTCGAGCGCGCGCTCGCGCTCGACCCGAGCAGCTCCGTGGTCCACTTCTACATCGGCGAGGTGGTCTACAACCGCGGCCTCAACGACGAGGCGCTGGCGGCGCTCAAGCGCGCGATCGAGCTCAACCCGGACAACCCGGACGCACACTACCTGATGGGCTTCGTGCTCGGCGACATGGGCCGGCACGAGGAGGCGCAGGTCGCGACCAGGCGCGCGATCAAGCTCAACCCGACGCTCTCGCGCGCTCAGGCCAACCTGTCACTCGACGGGGCCGGCCGGAGCGACGAGAAGCGCATCCCGCGCACCACCGGCTCGATGCCGGTGGTCGGCGAGCAGATGCAGGTGAGCGGGGAGGGGCAGCTCGCGCACTTCAACCTCGGCCTGGCGATGCGCCAGAAGGGCTACTACGCCGAGGCGTTGCGCGAGTACGGGCTCGCGCTCGAGCGCGGCGAGGAGCGGGAGCTCGTGCTGCAGGCGATGGCCGAGGTCCACCTCCTCAAGAAGGACACGAAGGCGGCGATCGAGCTGTACTCGGAGCTGCTCCAGCGGAACAACACGAGCCCGAAGCTCTGGAACGAGCGCGGGATCTCGCTGCACCAGGAAGGCCACTTCGCCGACGCGGCGGAGAGCTACCGCAACGCGATCACCGCCGACCCGGCATACGCGCTCGCGTACAACAACCTCGGCGTCGCGGCGTACCACGCGGGCGACACCGACTACGCGATCGAGGCGTTCCGCCGCGCGCTCGACGCGCAGCCGACGTTCAGCAAGGCGCGCCTCAACCTCGCGCTGCTGCTCTTCAAGCTGAAGCGGCTCCAGCTCTCCCTCGAGGCGTTCCGTCAGGTGCTGAACGCGGAGCCCGAGCATCCGATCGCCTGGAACGGCATCGGCCTCGTGCTCGCGGAGCTGAAGAAGTACGAGGACGCCCGCAACGCCTTCGCGCGCGCGATCCAGGCGAAGCCGGAGTACGCCGAGGCGCACTACAACCTGAGCTTCGCGCTCTCGAATCTCGGCGACTTCGACGGCTCGGTGCGCGAGACGAAGCGCGCCCTCGAGCTCGACCCGTACTACGTCCCGCAGAAGTTCGAGCTGGCGATCGACCTCGAGTACGAGGATCCGGAGCTCTCGATCGCCCCCGACCTCGGCGGCGTCGAGCGGACGACGGAGTCGGTCGAGGAGTTCGCCTTCGATCCGCGCCTGCTCGACTCGCTCTTCACCGAGCTGACGCCGACGCCCGCGTCCACCGCCGCGACCCAGGAAGCGGATCCCTTCGCGATGGCGGCGGACTACCTGACGAAGGGGCTCTACGACCGCGCCGCGGCCGAGGCGAGCCGCGCGCTCTCGCGCGGGGCGCCGCGCCCCGAGGGGCTGACGCTGCTCGGCGACACCTTCGCCCGGCAGGGGCTGCACGGCGAGGCGCTCGAGCGCTACCGCGAGGCGCGGCGCGAGGCACCGTCGCACCAGCGCGCCCTCGCCGGCGAAGCGCGCGCCCTCCTCGCGTTAGGCAGGGGGCGCGAGGCGCGACCGGTCGCGGAGGAGCTCTACGCCGCGTCGCCGGACGACATCGACATCCTGATGCTGGTGGCCAGCGCGCGCGCCGAAGCGGGCGATCCCGCCGCCGCGCTCGAGGCGCTCGACTCGGCGCGGAAGATCGCCCCGGCGCGCTCGGACATCCACAAGAAGACGGGCGACGTCCTCCGCTCGCTCGGCCAGGACGACCGCGCGATCGCCGCCTATCGCCACGCGCTCGAGCTCGACCCGGACTTCGCCGTCGTCCGCTACGAGCTGGCCCGGCTCCTCGCCGCGAAGGGCAACACGCGCGACGCGGAGAGCGAGCTGCTCGCCGCCCTCGACGCGGTGCCGACCTACGCCGAGGCGACGCTCGAGCTGGCGCGCATCCGCCGCAAGACCGGCGCGACGCGCGAGGCGCTCGAGCTGCTGATCGACCTCATGCAGCGCGACCCGTTCCACTTCGACGCGCTGCTCGCGCTCGGCGAGACGCTCTACGAGCTCGGTCGCAAGGCCGACGCGGCGGCGGCGTTCAAGCGCGT
>DASVXU010000168.1:0-2247 GCA_036392515.1 Gemmatimonadaceae bacterium
CGGCGAGGCGATCAAGCAGCCGAAGTTCCTCGACAAGGTCGTCGAGGAGCTGGGGCTGATCACCGGCCAGCAGCCGGTCCGCAAGAAGGCGAAGAAGTCGATCGCCAACTACGGGCTGCGCGAGGGGCAGGAGATCGGCGCGGCGGTGACGCTGCGCGGGGCGCGGATGTGGGAGTTCCTCGATCGGCTGATCTCGATCGCGATCCCGCGCATCCGCGACTTCAAGGGGCTGTCGACGCGCTCGTTCGACGGGCGCGGGAACTACTCCCTCGGCATCAAGGAGCAGATGATCTTTCCGGAGATCAACTTCGACATGATCGAGGCCGTGCACGGGATGGACGTGACGTTCGTGACGACCGCGACGCGGGACGACGTGGCGTACGCGCTCCTCAAGGAGCTCGGGATGCCCTTCCGGACGGACGAGAAGTCGAAGGTGCTGACGCAGAAGTCCGCCTAACGGACTGCGCAGCGACTCCAGCAATCATCAGGCGAGAGAAGACCGATGGCGCGTAAGGCCATGATCGAGAAGAGCAAGCGGAAGCCCAAGTTCCAGGTCCGGCAGCACAACCGCTGCGGGCGCTGCGGACGGTCGCGGGCGTTCCTCCGCCGCTTCGGCATCTGCCGCATCTGCTTCCGGGAGCTGTCCCTCAGCGGGATGATCCCGGGCGTGCGGAAGGCGAGCTGGTAATTTCGGGGGGTCAGGAATCGGGGGTCGGGGGTCGGGCACTGCCTGGCTCTCGGCGACCCCAGACCCCCGGCCCCCGACCCCTCCGGCGGCGTCCGCCGCCGGAACATTCACTTCCTAAGCGTCCCACAGGGGATACGATAGGAGAAGGCATCAGATGAGCATGACCGATCCGATCGCCGATATGCTCACGCGGATCCGCAATGCCTGCGGATCGAAGCACCGTCGCGTGGACATGCCGGCATCGAAGATGAAAGTCGAGATCGCTCGACTCCTCAAGGAGTCGAACTTCATCCAGGACTACCAGACGCTGACGTCGGACGAGGGTCGCGCGATCCTCCGCATCCGGCTCAAGTACGCCGCGGGGGGGCAGCCGGTGATCCGGCAGCTGGAGCGCATCTCCACCCCCGGCCTTCGGAAGTACGTCGGTGTCCAGGAGATTCCCCGCGTCCGCAACGGGCTCGGCGTCGCCATCCTCAGCACGTCGCAGGGGCTGATGACCGACCGTGAGGCGCGGCAGAAGCGGACCGGCGGCGAGCTCCTCGCCCGGGTCTGGTAAGGAGCCACTGCCATGTCGCGTATCGGAAAGAAGCCCATCGCTGTTCCCAAGGGCGTGACGGTCACCGTCGAGGGGAACACCGTGAAGGTGAAGGGCCCGAAGGGGGAGCTGCAGCGCGTGCTGCACCCCGAGCTCACGGTCGCGCTCGAGAACAACGAGCTCACCGTCGGCCGTCCCTCGGACGACCCGCGCCACAAGGCGCTGCACGGCCTCTCGCGCACCCTCGTCGCCAACATGGTCGAGGGGACGTCGAAGGGATTCCAGAAGACGCTCGAGCTGGTGGGCGTCGGCTACAAGGCGGAGAAGCGCCCCTACGGGCTCCAGCTCGCGCTGGGCTTCTCGCATCCGGTCGAGTACCGGGCGCCGAAGGGGATCACGCTCTCGGCTCCGCAGCCGACGCAGATCGTGATCGACGGCGCGGACAAGGAGGTCGTCGGCCAGGTCGCGGCGGAGATCCGTTCGCTGCGTCCGCCCGAGCCGTACAAGGGCAAGGGCGTCAAGTACCAGGGCGAGCAGATCCGTCGCAAGGCGGGTAAGGCGGGAGGCAAGTAATGCGTCGCATTCCGAATCCGAAGACGCGCCCCGAGCTGCGGGCGCGCCGCAAGCTGCGCATCCGCAAGAACCTGAGCGGGAGCGCGGAGCGTCCCCGCCTCGTGGTCTTCCGGTCGCTGAAGCACATCTACGCCCAGCTGGTGGACGACGTGTCGCGTCGCACGATCGCGACGGTCTCCGACGCGTCGATCGACTCCGGCAAGAAGACGGAGAAGTCGGCCGCGGTCGGCAAGCTGATCGCCGAGAAGGCGAAGGCCGCCGGCATCACCAAGGTCGTCTTCGATCGCGGGGGCTACCAATACCATGGCCGCGTGAAGGCGGTGGCCGACGGCGCCCGCGAGGGCGGTCTGGAGTTCTAACATGACCGAGAATCAGAATACTGGCGGTAGCGAAGGCGGCGCCCCGCGTCGCGGTGGCGGTGGCGGCGGTGGCTTCGGCGGCGGTGCGCGTT
>DASVXU010000169.1:0-13332 GCA_036392515.1 Gemmatimonadaceae bacterium
GGTCAGGAGCGCCGCCCGGGATGCGCGCTCCGGGTCGTGCATGCGCTCCGGCGGAACGATCCCCTCCGCGAGCACCGCGTCGCGGAGGAGCGCGTACTTCTCGATCGGGAAGCGGTGCCCGGGTGGGAGCGGGAGGGTGTAGTGGGCGGAGCTCCAGCAGTGGAACACGGCGCTGCCTCAGATCGGCTGGAGGCTATGGGCAGGAGGCTGAAAGCTGGTGGCTGGAAGCTGGAGGCTGAAAGCTTGTGGCCCTCCAGCCTCCTGCCTCCAGCCCGCGGGATCACGGAGCGCCGGATGTCGACGCACTTGTCAGTGCGGCGGCGCCTGGCTGCTTGTACACGACGCCGTTCTTCATCACGAAGCTGGGCTTCTCGAGGAGGGTGACGTCGCTCAGCGGGTTTCCCGGGACGGCGACGACGTCGGCGAGCTTGCCGGCGGCGAGGGTGCCGACACGGGCATCCCAGCCGAGGAGCTTCGCCGCGCTCGAGGTCCCGGCGACGATCGCCTGCATGGGGGTCATCCCGCCCCAGTTGACCATGAGGGTGAACTCGTGGCCGTTCGCGCCATGGTCGCCGACGCCGGCGTCGGTGCCTAACGCGATCGGGACGTTGTTCTTCATCGCGACCCGGATGGCGTTGCGCATCGCGGCCGCGGCGGCGAGCGCCTTCTGGGCGCGGAGGCCCGTGAGGCGCCCCGTCTTCGCCGCGTTCTCGGTGAACTCGCCGGCGCTGAGCGTCGGGACGAGCCAGGTGCCGCGCTGCGCCATCATCTTCGCTCCCTCCTCGTCGAGGAAGGAGCCGTGCTCGATGCTGGCGACGCCGGCCTGCACGGCGAGCTTGATCCCCTCGGTGCCGTGCGCGTGGGCGGCGACCTTGCGATCGAGCTTGCGAGCCTCGTCGACGACGGCCTTCATCTCGTCGAGGGTGTACTGCGTCGCGCCGACCGCGTCGCCCTCGGAGAGCACGCCGCCGGTCGCGCAGATCTTGATGACGTCGGCGCCGTACTTCACCTGGTAGCGCACCGCCTTGCGTACCTCGTCCACGCCGTCGGCGACGCCGGTGCGGTAGTCGTTGTCCATCAGCCCTGGCTTGTAGCCGTTCTCGTCGCAGTGGCCGCCGGTGATCCCGAAGGAATGTCCCGCCGTCTCGATGCGCGGGCCGGGGACGGTGCCGGCGTCGATGGCGGCGCGGAGCGCCATGTCGTCGAAGTCCGGTGAGCCGAGGACGCGGATGGAGGTGAAGCCGGCCATGAGCGTCTTCCGCGCGTTGGCCACGCCGACGATCGCCGCGTAGCCGGGATAGTCCTTCACTGCCGCGATGTCGCTGCGCGGATCGCTCAGCGAGCGCCCGATGATGTGGGTGTGCGCGTCGATGAAGCCGGGGAGGAGGGTAGCGTCGCCGAGGTCGATGGTGCGCGCGCCGGCGGGGATGGAGACGGCTCCCGCCTTCCCGGCGGCGACGATGTGGTCGCCGGTGACGACGACGACGGCGTCGCTGACCGCGGGGGCACCAGTGCCGTCGACGAGCCGGGCGGCGCGGAGGACGACGGTCTCCTGGGCGGAGAGAGTGGAGGAGACGAGAGCGAGAGCGGGGATGAGATGGCGCACGGGATGAAGGGCTGGGGCGGTGAACTACAACGAGCGACGAGCGACTCAACTACAACGAGCGACGAGCGACTCAACTTCAACGAGCGACGAGCAACCCAACTACAACGAGCGACGAGCGACCAACCGCAACGAGCGAGGAGCGACTGACCGGCACCCGGAAACTGGCAACCGGCATCCTGTGACCGCCAGCCACCCCCCGTACCCCCGTGCTCCCGGCTGCAGGCTCGTGACCCCGAGGGCCGTTGGATGGTCCTAATCCGTCACGCCGTCGCTCCCGCTGCGGGCCCGATGGAGGGCACTCCTCGACCGAAATGGATTACTCCGTCACCTTCGCGCGCCACTACTCGCGTCTCGTCTGGCTCCTGCTGAACGAGAGCGCGAACATCGAGGAGCAGAAGGCGGCGCTGCGCGCCGCCGTCACCGTCTCGAAGGATGGAGCGGTGACCTTCGCGACACAGGACTGGCGGCTGAGCGTGAACGGGGCGCCCCTCGCCGACGCGCTGACGGGGGTCCAGGACCTCACCGCGCAGATGATCGGCCACGCGGTGCGCGAGATCGTCGTCGACCAGGGCGCGGCGGCGGCGGATCTGCTCGGGCTGGCGCGGATCCTCGCCGCGGAGGCCGTCCCGGGAGACGGCGGCGACGCGGTGCAGGCGCGGATCGCGGCGCTCGGCGCGAAGACGGTCCACATCAAGGTCGCGGGGAAGGAAGTCCTGATGCCCTCGCGCGCGACCGGGAGCTCGTCCGCGGTGCCGGCCGGCGCGACGCCTCCCGCCACGGGCTCGGCGAGTGCCCCGGCGCCGCGCGCGAGCGGCGCGACGAAGCGCGTCTCGGCGAGCGTCAACAGCGGCTTCATCGGCGAGGACTCGGGGAGCTACCTCCTCTTCTCGGCGCAGCAGCAGCCCAAGGGATCGGCGGCGGACCTGCTGCAGCAGCTCGACGCGACGAAGTCGGTGAACGTGACGACGCGTCTGCTCGACGACCTCGTGACCGTCAGCGAGAACGCGGCGCGCGAGGGGAAGAGCGACATCGTCGCGCAGGCGTTCCACGGCATCGTGTCGCGCGAGGGAGCGACGCCCGAGTCGGATCTCAAGCGCGCGTACGGGATGGCGATCCGCCGGCTGACGAAGCCGACGCTGCTCCGCGCCGTCGCGCAGATGATGCCGCGGAAGAAGGAGCAGATCGACGACTTCATGCTGGTGCTCGCGCGGTGCGGTGAGGATGGCGCGGACGCGCTGATCGACCAGCTCACGAGCGCGCAGTCTCTGAGCGACCGGCGCATCTACTTCGACGGCCTGGTGCGGCTGAACGCGGGCGTGCCGGCGCTGATCCACATGCTCGGCGACGCGCGGTGGTACGTCGCGCGGAACGCGGCCGACCTGCTCGGCGAGATGCAGGCGGAGCAGGCGCAGGGGCCGCTCGCGGAGCTGCTGAAGCACGACGACGACCGCGTGCGGCGGGCGGCGATCACCGCGCTGTCGAAGCTGACGTCGCCGAAGGCCGTGGACGCGCTGCGACAGGCGATGCGTGACAGCTCGCCACAGGTGCGGATGCAGGCCGCGGCGGGGATGGGCGGCCGGAAGGGGCTGCGCTCGGCGGGGACGCTGACGAAGGCGCTCGACGACGAGGAGGATCAGGAGGTCCAGCTCTCGATCATCGCGGCGCTCGGGCGGCTGGGGACGACCGACGCCGTGCAACGGCTGATCAAGGCGGCGGAGCCGGCGGGCGGGATCTTCAAGAAGAAGCCGACGGCGCTGCGCGTCGCGGCGGTGCAGGCGTTAGGCGAGGCGCGGACGCCGGCGGCGCAGAACGCGCTGCAGCACCTGCTCGAGGACAAGGACAAGGACGTGAAGCAGGCGGTCTTCCGGCTGCTCATGGACGCGCAGGCGAAGAAGAGCTGACACGCCCGGCGCGTACCGTCGAGGACGGTGCGATCGGCGAGCGCCGGTGACGAATGGCACCATCGGTGCAACGCAGCCCGGAGGAATCTTCGGGAGGCGCGCGATGAAGATGCTCCGTCTGTCGCTGGTGATCGCGATGTTGGCGCTCGGGCCGCTGACCGCCTGCTACAGGCGGCCCGCCGCCGCGGGCGCGCAGGAC
Source organism: Gemmatimonadaceae bacterium (assembly GCA_036392515.1). Taxonomy (GTDB): domain Bacteria; phylum Gemmatimonadota; class Gemmatimonadetes; order Gemmatimonadales; family Gemmatimonadaceae; genus JABFXC01. Next base: position 3,707 of record DASVXU010000169.1, read on the forward strand.
CGGCAGACCTGGGTGCGCGTCGAGAACCAGTCCTTCACCGACGCGACGGTGTACGTCTGGCAGAGCTCGCAGCGGCTGCGGCTCGGCTATGTCGCCGGAACGACCACGCAGACCATGCCGATCCCCCGCTCGGTGATCTTCGGCCCGACCTCGCTGCGCTTCTCGGTGGACTTCCTCGCGGGAAACCGCTCGCCGCTCACGGAGTCGATCACGGTCGTCCCCGGCGACACGGTCGTGCTCCAGATCCCGCCCGGGAGCTGATGACGGAGCAGGCGCGCACGGGGAAGGCGACGGGAGCGGGGAACTCGCGTCGCCGCAATGTCAGCGCGGGGCTGCTGCTCTACCGTCGCGGCCCGCGCGGGCTCGAGGTGTTCCTCGCGCATCCCGGCGGCCCGTTCTGGACCGACCGCGACACCGGCGCCTGGACGATCCCGAAGGGGATGATCGACGAGGGAGAAGACCCGCTCGTCGCGGCGCGCCGCGAGTTCCGCGAGGAGACGGGCATCGAGGCCCCCGGCCCCTTCGTGCCGTTAGGCAGCGTGCGTCAGAAGGCGGGAAAGACGGTCCATGCGTGGGCCTGGGAAGGGGACGCGGACGCGTCGGCGATCACGAGCAACGAGACACGCACCGAATGGCCGAGGGGCTCGGGACGATGGATCACGTATCCCGAGGTGGACAGGTGCGAGTGGTTCACGGTGGAGGAAGCGAGGGAGAAGATGAACCCGGCGCAGGCGGAGTTGCTCTCACGCCTTTCTCAGCTGGTCGAGAGGTGAAACGGCAGGGCGGGAGAGGGGCACCGTTCGAAAGGGCGGGGCTGGGAGCGGGGGGCGGGAAGGTACCTATACGGACTGAGGCCGACGCGCGGCGCCTGGGGCGCCGCAGTCGGCCTCTTTCCATTGGTGCCGCCGGGGCTCGGCGCGGGTCGCGTGAGGGCTCGTCGATGGGTGGCATCGCGCGATTGGCGGGGGAGGCCCCGAGGTTCCGAGACTCCGAGGGCTACTACCGCGACGAGCCGTGGTCGCAGTGGCAGTTCTCAAGACCCTCGGAGCCTCAGAAGCTCGACCCCGAATCGCGCGATGCTCGAATGCCGCCCGAATCCTGACGCGACCCACGGCGGAGCTCGGATGAGCCGAGAGCCCCGCCCCCCGCCCTTCCGCTCCGCGGTATTCCGCCCCCAGCCCCGCCGTGTCCAGGGTACCCGCCCCGTCGTCTCACCGATCCCGCCCCTGCGCGAGAGCCGCCAAGAGGTACGCCAGGTTCGCGGTACCATCCATGATCGGTTCGTTCGTGGAGTAGTCGCCCCAGTCATCATGGTAGACCACCGCGCCGCGGTTGAAAGGGGCGAGGGAGTCGGGGTGGGTGAGGCGGATGTACTGCAGGTTGGTGAAGATCGAGCGCTTCACGGGGCCGTCGACGAGACCGCCGAGGATGGGGACGTGGAGCTGCGACGAGAGAACGGAGTGCGGGTCGCGGGGCCAGCGGCCGCTCCATGGGAGGCCGATCACCATCGAGGTGCCCCAGGGGTTGGTGCCGAAGAGCCAGTCGAGCGCGGCGGCCTCGTACTCCGCGTAGCGCGCGTCCCCCGTCATCACGCGATAGAGGTGCGCCTGCGTCGCGAAGGATGCGACGAGGTCGTTCGAGCACCAGATGAACGGCACGCCGATCCGGAACCCGTTGTCGGCGCGCGCGACGACCGCGTCGAGTCCGCGGCGATAATAGCTCGCGAGCAGCCGCCGATCGCTCGCGCCCGCGGCGCGCCAGAGCTCGTGGTGACCGGCGTTGTGCCAGGGATAGAACTCGTAATGGCGCGCGGTGTCGGCGCCCATCCACGGCGTCACCGGCTCCTGACGCGCGTACTCGACGCCCTCGCGCAGGTAGCGCGCGTCGCGCGTCAGCAGATGGAGCTCGGCGGCGGCGAGCTCCATGTCGTCCGCCCAGTTGGCTTCCTCGTAGAAGTACGGCGCCTTGCCGGGCGCGGTCTGGCAGGCGCCGGGAGAGGCGCGGCCGATCTCGTACGCGGCGACCGCGCGGCGGCGGAGGGAGTCGGCGAAGACGGAGTCGCGCGCGGCGAACATGCGCGCGCCTAACGCGAAAGCGGCGGCGTACTTCCCGGCGGTCGAGGCCATCCCCGTCGAGCGGTTCCTGTACCGGAAGAGTCCCTGCGGGCGACCCGTGCACGGATACAGCGGCCGCTCCTTCCCCTTCCCCCAGCCGTAGTCGGCGGAGTCGGTCGGCGGGAGGTCGAGGTAGGTGTGGTCGCGATCGTCGCCGAGCTGGTTGAGCATCGGCGCGCCGTCGTTGTACATGCGCAGCAGCCACTCGAGCCCGTGACGTGCCTCGTCGGCGACGTCGGGGATGCCGTCAGGCCCGGGGAGACCGCGCGCGTCGAAGGCGTCGGCGAAGGCACGCGGGTGATCGCGCCAGGCGAGCATCAGCGAAGTCGCCGCGGTCGCCGAGGTGGCGACGTACTGCAGGTAGTCGGAGGCGTCGGCCCATCCGCCGCTCGTCGGGATGAAGCTCCCGGCGCGCAGCGAATCGTCGACGAGGATCCCGTCGTGGCGGTGCACGGAATCGCGGAAGAACGGATTGAACCCGGAGCGCTGCTGTCGCATGTAATAGAGCAGCGTGTCGGCGGCGCCGGCGTAGACGCGGGTGCCGACGGGAAACTCCGGCGAGCGCGCCTCCCCGACGACGACGCGGTAGCGCCCCGGCCTCTTCAGCACGCTGAAGTCGAGGCGCGCCGTGCTCTCGCAGCCGGCGAAGGCACCCGTCTGCTTCCCGCGCTTGGGGCCGAGGACGACGCGATTCGTGCTGTCGACGACGGTGAAGGTCGTCGCGCTGTCAGGGGTGAGCGAGCAGAGAACGGCGACCTTGACGGAGGAAGGGAGGTAGCCGAGCTGATTGACGCGCACGAATCGCGTCTGCGCGTGGAGCGTCGCGGGGAGGGTGAGCGCCGTGAGGAGGAGCGGAAGTTGGCGAAACGACGGGGCGGGTACCATTCGAAAGGGCGGGGCTGGGAGCGGGATACCGCGGCGCGGAGAGCGGGGTGCGGGAAGGAACCTATAATGACTGAGGCCGACGCGCGGCGCCTATGGCGCCGCAGTCGGCCTCATTTCCGATCAGGTAGCTTCCCGCACCGAAACTCCCGCCCTGTGGTCTCCCGCCCCCCGCGCCGCCGGTTCCAACGGTACCCATCTCCCGCACTGAAGTGTCGAAAACCCCGCCCCTACCGATCCGTGAAGTCGACGGACGAATCGATGGAGCGACACATCTCCGCCAGCAGCTCCGCCGCGGCGTCGACGTCGGCGAGGTCGATCATCTCGTTCGGGGAGTGCATGTAGCGGTTCGGGATCGAGAGCAGCGCGGTGGCGACGCCCTCGCGGGCGATGGCGATCGCGTCGGCGTTGGTGCTCGTGTCGCGGCCGACGCCGTGGAGCGAGTGCGGCATCTTCAGCCGCGCCGCCGCGTCACGCAGGAGCCGGAGGGCGACCGGCGAGATCAGGCCGCCGCGCGAGAGGACGGGGCCGCTGCCTAACGGGTGCTCGCCGTGCTCCTTCTTCTCGATCCCGGGGTGGTCGGTCGCGAAGGTGACGTCGACGACGACGGCCATGTCGGGGCCGATGCACTCCGCGCAGACGAGGGCGCCGCCCCCGTTCCAGGCGATCTCCTCCTGCGTCGTCGCGACGGCGACGACCTTCGCCTTTCCCGGCTTCTGCGCGTAGCGGCGCAGCGCCTCGAGGACGACGAAGGCGCCGATGCGGTCGTCGATGGAGCGGGAGACGAGGCGGCCGTTCGGGAAGTCCATCGACTTCGAGTCGATCACCCCCGGGTCGCCGACCGTCAGGCGCCCCGCCGCTTCCGCCTTGCTCTTCGCGCCGATGTCCACCCACAGGTCGGTGATCTTCGACGCCTTCTCGCGATCGTCCGGCTTGATGAGGTGGATCGGCTTCTTGCCGACCACGCCGAAGACGTCGCCCTTGTCCGTGATGAAGCGGATGCGCTGCGCGACCAGCACCTGCGGGTCCCAGCCGCCGATCGGCGAGATGTGGACGTAGCCCTCTTCGTCGATGTACTGGACGATCACCCCGATCTCATCGATGTGGCCATCGAGCATGATGATCGGCGAGCCCTGCGGGTTGATCGTCGCCATACTGTTGCCGGCGACGTCCTGGCTGACGTCGGCGCCGAAGGACTTCGCTTCCTCGCGCCAGACGCGTGCGGGTGCGGATTCGTAGCCGGAGGGTCCCGGCGTGTCGAGCAGGCGCTTGAGGAAGGCGAGGGAAGAGGAGCTGAACATGGAGCGCGGGCGGACGGTTCAAACAGCGGCAAGGCACGCTGAGGAACCCGAATCATAACCGTTCGGAGGACCCGGCGTCGGGCACTCCCCTACAGTGACGAGCGAGGGGCGGGACGATCACGTCCCCCCCTCGGCCCGCGGCCCTCTCGCCTACCGCCGCTCGTAGACCGGCCGTCCCGCGACGTACGTCGCGATCACGCCGGTAGCGAGCACATCATTCGGCGCGATCGTCATGATATCGCGGTCGAGGATCACGAAGTCGGCGTACTTCCCCGGCGTCAGCGACCCGGCGTCCTTCTCCATGAAGGAAGCGTACGCGGGCCAGATGGTCATCGACTTCAGCGCCTCCTCGCGCGTCATCGCCTGCTCCGGGTGCCAGCCGCCAGGCGGCCACCCGCGCTCGTCCTGGCGCGAGATCGCCGCGTGGAAGGAGCGCAGCGGGTTCACGCCCTCGACCGGGAAGTCGCTCCCGTTCGGGATCACCACCCCGGTGTTGAGCAGCGACCGCCAGGCGTACGCGCCCATCTCGCGTCCCGCGCCGAGCCGCGCCCCCGCCCAGTACATGTCGCTCGTCTGATGCACCGCCTGCATCGAGGGGATGACGTCGAGCTGCGCGAAGCGCGGGATGTCCTCGAAGTTCACGACCTGCGCGTGCTCGATGCGGAAGCGGTGGTCGGCGACGGGCGCCGCCTTCAGCGCCTGCTCGAACGCGTCGAGCACCACGCGGTTGCCGCGATCGCCGATCGCGTGGACGCAGACCTGGAAACCGGCGCGCAGCGCGCGCTCCGACACCGCCTCGAGGTGCGCCGGCGACGAGACGAGCAGCCCGGTGTTGTGCGGGTCGTCCGCGTACGGCTCGAGCAGCGCCGCGCCCCTGCTGCCTAACGCTCCGTCGGCGTAGAGCTTCACGGCGCGGATCCAGAGCCGGCCGTCGTAGAGGGCGCTCTGCGGCCCGCGCGCGAAGTAGTAGTCCAGCGCCGCGCTGTCGTCGGCGACCATCACGTAGGCGCGCAGCTCGAGCTTCCCCTCCTTCGCCAGCTGCTCGAAGAGCTCGATGTTCGCGCGCGGCTCGCCCGCGTCGTGGATGCCGGTGAGCCCCCAGCGGTGCATCTCGTCGATCGCCGCGAGGGCGCGGGCGCGCAGCTCCTCCTTCGACGGCGCGGGGACGGCGCGCTCGACGAGACCGTTCGCGTTGTCGACGAAGACGCCCGTCGGGGCGCCGCTCGCGTCGCGCTCGAGACGCCCGCCTTCCGGATCGCGCGTCTGCGCGGTCACCCCGGCGAGCTGCATCGCCTTCGCGTTGGCGAGCTGCGCGTGGCCGTCCACCCGCTCGAGCAGCACGGGATTGTTCGGCACCGCGCGCGAGAGCGCGTCGTGCGTCGGGAATCGGGTGTCGCCCCAGTCGTTCTGGTCCCAGCCGCGCCCGATGATCCATGTGCCCGCGGGCACCATCTTCGCCCGCGCGACCACGCGATCGATCACCTGCTGGTACGAGGTCGTCCCCGTGAGATCGACGGTGCGCAGCGCCTGGCCGAGTCCCATGAAGTGCGCGTGCGCATCGGTCATCCCGGGGATGATCGTCCCCCCGTGCGCGTCGACGACCTTCGTTCCGGGGCCGGTGATCGCGTCCACGCCGCGTCGCGAGCCGACGAACATGACGCGCCCATCGCGCACCGCGAGCGCCTCCGCGGTGGGGCGCGCGTCGTCCACGGTGTAGATCCTCGCGTTGACGACGACGAGATCGGCGGGGCGGAGCGAGGTGCCGGAGGCGCGGCCGGGCTGCGCGGCGAGCGGCGCGGCGGCGAGCGAGAGAGCCGCGGCCGCGAGAGCGGAGCGAAGGAGATGCATCGGAGATCGAAGGAGGGTGGCGGGAAAGCTGCCAGTCCGCGCGCACCCGCGCCAGCCGCGATCAGTCCACCGACGCTCGCGTCGACCGGCCGAAGCGGTACCCCGCGCGCAGGGTGAGCATCGAGTGCTCCTCGAGCCGGCGCTCGCCCGCCACCGTCGGGAAGTCGTAGCGCTCGAGCTGGTAGCCGAGCCCCACGAGATACCGGCGCGCGACGTAGCGGAGCGCCATCGAGGCGCCGAAGGCGACGTCGGGCGACTCGTGGCCGGAGACGCGCACGAGCGGGAGCAGCTGCGCGCCCGTCGTCCCCTCGACGCGCCCCTCGAGCATCGTCATGCGCAGGTCGGCGCCGATCGCGGCGCTCGTCCAGCGCTGGCGGGCGAGCGAGGAGCTGAAGGTGCGCGTCGTGAAGCCGGCGCGCGCGTCGAGCCAGGGGACGAGCCGCCACCGCGCCGTGGCGCTCACCTCGCCGATGTCGCGCGGGTCCGCCGCGTGATTGTGGGTGTCGAGCGAGCCGCCTAACGCGCGGATCGAGAGCAGCGTCCCCTCGAGAGGGATCACCTCCCCCTGCACGCCGAAGAGCGCGCCCGCGGTGCGCTCGAAGCCGAGCCCCGCGTCCACGCGATGGTCGGCGAGGGCGACGATGGCGCTCGCCGCGGGCTGGAAGCGGTCGGCGAAGCGCGAGCCGAGCGACTGCGCCCCGGCGGCGGCCGGAAGCGCGACGGCGAGCAGCGCGCCGAGCGCGCCAAGACGTCGCATGCTCACGGACCGGCGACCTCGGGGACGATGACGACGCGCATCGCGGCGAGGCGCGCGGCGTTGCGGCGCGAGACCTCGGCGTTGTGCGCCGCGCGCTGGACGCGGCGCGCATTGTTGATCGCGATCGCGCCGGCGTTCACCGGGTGGCGGCGGCGATCGACGAAGGCGAAGACGCCGCCTCCGACCGCGCCGAGCGCGGCGAGCCGCGCGTACCGATGCCCGCCCTGGCCCAGGTCCTTGCTCCCGAGCGAGGGAATGACGAGCGCGATCCCGGCGAGCGCGAGCCCGCGTCCCAGATCACGGTTCGCCGCCGACGCGGGCCAGCGTTCCGGGAGCAGCTCGCCGTCACGGAACTCGGGGAGCGTGTCCTCGAGGGCCTCGTGGTCGTGCGCGACGGTGAAGGCGAGGGACGAGCTGTCGGTCTCCCCGGCCGCGTTCCGCGCGCGCACGATGAGCGCGTAGCGCCCCTCCGGAACCGGCGTACCGGCGATCGTGCCGTTCCACGCCACCTCGCGAACGCCCTCGCTCTCTCGCTCGAAGAGGACGGTGCCGGTGGTGTCGACGAGCGAGCGCACCTCGACGCGGACCGCCGCCGGCTGCGTCGAGACGAAGACGATGGGGATCTGCTCGCTGCGCGGATCGAAGCGGCGCATGGGCAGGGGACGCGAGCCGACGGCGAGCGTCCGTTGCCGGGCGTCGGCGAAGGCGGCCCGCTCGCGCGCCGTGAAGCGCGCCGGATCGAGATCGGCGAAGGGATCGCGCTCGAGCGCGGCACGGAAGTAGGTCACCGCGGAATCGCGCTGGCCGAGGATGGCGAGCGAGGCGCCGAGGTACATGTACGCCTGGACGCGCTGCTCGCGCGACACCTCGAAGGGAGAGCTCGGCGAGAGCACGCGCCGCAGCAGCACGACCGCGCGCTCCACCTGCAGGTCGTCGTACAGACGCGACGCTTCGGTGAGCGTCTCCGCGGTGTTCGCCTGCGCGTGCAGCGCGCGCGGCGGCGTGGTGAGCGCGAGGACGGCCACGAGCAGCCCGAGGAGCGCGTCGCGGAGCTTCATCGCGGCTGATCCAGCGGTCCGAGATCGACGCGCGGCAGCTGCGTGATCATCGACTTCGCGATGACGAAGGTGGTGTCGTAGCGTGCGTAGCCCGGCGCGCGCACGGTGAGCCGCCGTGTCCCCACGGGGAGCGAGACGTCGAGCGCGACCCCCTGCGCCACCAGCCGCCCGTCGACGAGGATCTCCGCGTCCACCGGATACGCGCGAAGGCGGAGCATCCCGGAATCGCGGACGACCCGAGCCGCCGCGCGGAGCGACTCCGCGGTCGCCGTGGCGCGCGCGAGGGAGTCGGGAGACGGTACCGGCCGCGCCGTCATCACGGGTGGCGTCGCGCGCGCGACGGAATCGGGCGGCACGGTGGCGGACCCGGAGGCGCGCAGCGAGGTCGCGGTGAGCCACACCGCCACCCCGGCGACGAGCGCGCCACCAGCCGCGCCGCCGAGCGCGACGCGGCTGCGCCGCCGTTTACCGCTGCTGGTCTGCGCGAAGGAGGGGACCGACCCCGTGGGCGTCTTGCGGGTTGGATCGAGGAGAGGCGGGAGCGGGTGCGCCTGCACGATCTCGAGTCCCGCGCCGCGCGCGAGCGCGCGGAGCGCGTCCTCGCCGATCAGCTTCTCCTCGGCCGTGAAGGGGATCGCCTCGATCGCCTCCAGCATCGCGTCGGTGGTCGCGTAGCGGTGGTCCGGCTTCTTCGCGAGCGCGCGCATTACCACGTCGTAGAGTGCCGGCGGAACGTCCGGCCGCGCGACACGGAGGTCCGGCACCGCCGTATAGAAGTGGTGGTGCATGATCCCGGGGAGCGTCTCCGCGTTGAAGGGGACGCTCCCGGTGAGCATCTGGAAGGCGACGACGCCGAGCGAGTACTGGTCGCTCTGCGGCCCGAGGCGGCGCGCCGCGCACTGCTCGGGGCTCATGTAGTAGGGGGTGCCGACCACGGAGCCCGTCGCCGTGAGCGACGCGTCCTCCGCCGCGCGGGCGATGCCGAAGTCGGCGACCATCACGCGCCCCTCGCGGTCCACCATGATGTTCCCGCTCTTCACGTCGCGGTGGATGATCCCGCTGCCGTGCGCGTAGGCGAGCGCCGAGGCGGCGCCGCGGAGGACGTGGAGGACGACGTTGACGGGGAGCGGCCCCTGGGCGCCGATGATCTCGTCGAGCCCGCGCCCGTCGACGAAGCGCATCGCGATGAAGTGCGTCGCCCCGACCTGCCCCACCCGGTAGACGGGGATGATGTTCGGGTGGTCGAGCGAGGCGGCGAGGCGCGCCTCGCGCTTGAAGCGCTCGGCGACCGCCTTGCTCACCGGGGCCGTCGGCGGGAGGACCTTGAGCGCGACGCGCCGCCCGAGCTCGACCTCGGTCGCCCGGTAGACGATCGCCATCGCCCCGCGCCCGACCTCGCACTCGACGTCGAACTCGCCGGTGAGGGAGCGCTGGAGGGTGCGGAGGAGGACGAGCGACTCGTCCTCCTCGATGATCGAGGTCTGCGCCAGCGGATCGGCGAGCGCGGTCCCGCACTCGAGACAGAACTTCGCCCCGTCGGGGGCGACGCTCGCGCAGCGGATGCAGCGCATCAGGTGCCGGTCGCGGTGAAGATGATGGTGTCGTTCACGCCGGGCGCCGTGACGGTGACGGTGAAGGTTCCCTTGTCGCGGATGCGCAGCGTCGC
>DASVXU010000170.1:0-4992 GCA_036392515.1 Gemmatimonadaceae bacterium
GCGGGGGCTGCGGCGGAGGGGGCGCGGCCGCCGGACGCGCCCCCGGCGGGGGCGGGATCGGCGGCAGGCCGGGCAGCGTCTGGGGGCGAGGCGGCGCGGGCGGACGCATCCCGCCCGGCGTGACGGGGCGCGGGGGCACCATCGGAGCGGGCGCGGCGCCCGCTCCCGGCATCGCGGGGGCGGAGGGCGCCGTTGGACGTGCGACCGGCGGAGACGCGATCGGCGCCGCGGGCATCGGCGGGGGCGCGAAGGGCGCTGGCGAAGAAATCGGCGCGGTGGCCGCCGGCGAGCCGAAGCCGGCGAACGGGTTCGACGACGCGTTAGGCGCCGCCGGCGGCGGCGGCGCCGACGGGCGCGGAGCGCTCGCCGCGCGCGCGACCGCGTCGGCTCCGACCGTGATGACTCCTCCGCAGACCGAGCAGCGCGCGCGGACGCCGCCCGGCGGGACCTTCGACGGGTCGACGCGGAAGACGGAGCGGCACTCCGGACAGGCGACGTTCATCGATCCTCCGCCACGCCGGCCACGTTGCGCCGTGCTCCTTCGCTGTCGTCGTTCGGCGAGTCGTGCCGACGGTCGATCGTGAACACCGAGCCGGGCAGCGTCTTCGCGTAGCTCTTCATCTCGGTTGCTAGCTCGCTCACCTGCGCGGCGTGCGTGAAATGCCGCCGCTCGTTCGTCACCACGCCGATCGAGACGGTCATCAACGGAACGCGATGCAGCTGGCCGCGTCGATCCTTCCCGAAGTAGTAGCCCGCGCGACGGTCCTGCTCCGAGTACTGGTACGGCGCGAGCGCATCGAAGACCTCGACGATCTCGCCGCAGACGTCGTTCACGAAGGCGACCGGGATGATGAAGATGAAGTCGTCGCCGCCGATGTGCCCGACGAAACCCTTCTCGCCGGTGACTCCCTTCACGACGTCGTGCAGGATCTTCGCGAGGATGCGGATGACACGATCGCCGTCGTAGTAGCTGTAGCGATCGTTGAACTCCTTGAAGTGATCGAGGTCGGCGTAGCAGACGGCGAACTTCTCGCCGCGCGCCATCCGCCGCCCGATCTCCGCCTCGATCTCCATCGTCCCCGGCAGACGGGTCGACGGATGCACGCGCACGTCGCGATCGGAGCGCCGGAGGAGCACCTCGAGACGCGCCTCCACCTCCGTCGCGCTGTTCCCGTCGCGCAGCACCTCGTCGGCGTCGGAGTCGAACGCGCGCACGAGCTGCTCGTCGCTCGCGATCCAGAGGACGGCGGGAACGATCCCGGTATACGAGTCCGCCTTCAGGCGGCGGCAGGCCGCGTCGCAGCTGTCCAGGTCGCGGCGCGCGTCGAAAACGACGAGCCGTGGCCGACCCCGCAGCGCGAGAGCCATGAGCGTGTTCTCATCGGCGACCGTCACCACCGACAGCGACTGCCGCTCCAGCCAGGCACTCAGCGTGGCGGGAACGGGCTGGCCGGTCGGAGAGAAGATGATTGCGGTCGGTGTGGCCACGCGGAGGTTAGCGGCTTGAACAGGCGGATGACGGGGCAAGATACGGGTCGCGCAAAGCGAAGTCAAACTTGCGTCCCATCGTCACTTGCGCCGTTCACGCGTGCGCTGCCGCCCTCAGAAAAAGAAGAACGCGACCCCGATGATCGCGTAGGCGATGAGGAGAAATGCCCCCTCCAGCCAGTTCGACGCGGCATCGCGTACGACAGCGGACGCCACGGCCACCGCCAGCGTCACGCTAGCGAGCTCCATCGTGTGGAAGGCGAGATCCATCGGACGCCCGAATGCCACCCCCACGAACACCAGCACCGGGGCGATCAGCAGCGCCACCTGGATGCTCGAGCCAAGCGCGATGCTCACCGCGAGATCCATCCGGTTCTTGAGCGCCATCATCACCGCCGAGCTGTGCTCGGCCGCGTTGCCGATGATCGGTACGAGGATCAACCCGACGAAGGTCTCCGAGAGACCCATCTGCCCCACCGCCGCCTCGGTGCTTCCCACGAGGATCTCGGAAAGCCAGCCGATTCCCGCGGCCGCCGCGAGCAGGATCACGACCGATTTGCCGAGCGACCAGTGCGGCGGCTCGTCGCCCGACGCGACGTCTCCCCCCTCTCCGAACGCGGCGCGGTGCGTCCACATCGAGTACACGAGCGACAGCACGTAACCAAGGATCAGGAACCCCGCGACATACTCCGACATCCGCACCGTCGCCGCCCGCGCCGGATCGGGATGCAGCCAGTGGAACACCGCGGGCACCGCGAGCCCCAGCACCGCGATCGTGAGCAGCGAGACACTCATCCCCGCGAGGTTGGCGTTGAACCGCTGCTCGCGATGCCGGAGCCCGCCGGCAAGCTGCGCCGCGCCCAGGACCAGCAGCAGGTTCCCGAGTATCGAGCCGGTGATCGAAGCCTTCACGAGGTCGATCAGGCCGGCGCGGAGCGCGAAGATCGCGATGATCAGCTCCGCGAGGTTCCCGAGCGTCGCATTGAGCAGCCCACCGATCGTCGGTCCGGTATGACCGGCCAGCTCCTCGGTCGCGTTGCCGAGCAGTCCGGAGAGCGGGACGATCGCCAGCGCCGACAGCGCGAATACGACGAGCGGAGACGCATGCATCCGCTCGGCGACGACCGCGATCGGCGCCAGGACGAGAAGCCAGTAGAGGTATTTCATTCGTGCGGAGCGAGGCGGGCGTGGCGGGCGAGGGTGCCCAACCTGCTGAATGAGACCGAGGTTCCCACGTCGATCCCCGCGTCCGAGTTCGGCGTCGCGTCACGGAGGCGAAGGCGCAGCGAGACGTACGCGTCGACGGTGCTGAGCACGTGGTTCGCGATCACCGCGCCGAGGTCGGTGATGGTTCTGCGGAACGCGTCGTTGCTCGCCCGGATGTGCCGACGATAGATGTCCTGATGGAGCGGCGAGGTTCGCCACGACCACTGGAACTGCGGCAGGACCGCGTAGCGCTGATAGAACAGGAGCGCCGACGCATAGGCGTCGGAGCCGGCAGGAGGAGGAGTGTCCGGCGCCGGCCAGAACGTCTTGCGCGCGAGGAGCCACATCGCGCCGTTGAACGTGGTCGTATCACTCTCCGGAGTGATCCCGGGTCCGGGATCGGAGTCGTAGACACCGCTCGCGATCCAGTGCTCCATCCGCTCGTAGTACTCGAAGTCGCCCTGCGGCTTCGGTCCGGGAAACGGAGCGCGCGACACGCGAAGCGCGAGGTCCCGGTAGCGATTCCGCTCCTCGACACCGGCGCGGTGATCGACCGCGTACCGTGCCCAGAGAAATCCCTCGACGGCGAGATACGCCACGAAGCGATCCTGGCGGAGCCGCGCCTGCCCCGCCCCCGGGACCAGCGCCGACGCCGCCGGCGCCCACCAGTCGGAGCGAGCGGGAGATTCATCGGCCGGCGCGACGCGGCGTGCGATCCCCGCGCTCGGCGCGCGCGACGGCCCGACCTCGGGCTGCGATGCAGTTCGCCCTGGAGCCGCGGTGAACGCTCGCGCCACAATCCGCGGCGCGACGATCGCGCGCTGCGTGGCCGCGGTGGTGTCGACGACGCCGCCGAGGGTTTGCGCCGACGCGCCGGTGAACGCCGCGAGCAGCGTGACGGCGGTCGCACAGGCGCCCCTCGGCGTGACCATCAGAAGAGATAGCGGAGGGAGACGTACGTCGGCGGCTGTCCGGACTCCGCGGAAAGACCGCGCACGATGCGCCCGATGTCGAAGATCAGGTTGCCGGCGACGATCCCGAGCCCGAACGCCGGTCCGTCCCCTTCTCCATCTCCTCGCTCGAAGACGTAGCCCCCGCGCGCGAAGGCCCGATCGCGGTAGCCGATCGAGGAACCGAAGCGCAACGACGGCGCGCGGAACTTCGCGTCGTCGAGCACGTCGACGTTCACCCGCATGTCGAGCTCCGGCGCGTTCCGGTGCACCTGCGGGATCGTCGCCGAGATGCCCGCCTGGATTCGCGTCGGCAGCGGGTCCGACTGGCTCTGATCGTTCACCTGGAGGCGGGGGCCGACGTTGCGGATCGCGACCCCGACCGTCGCCGGCACGAGCCCGACGAGGCTCGCCTGTACCCCGGCATCGAGCGCGCTCGACGACGCCTTCACCGTCGGAATTCCCGCGCAGCCGCCGCTGCAGTCGAGCCGCAGCTGCACGATCTTGTAGCTGATCCCCGCGGAGAAGCGCTTCGCGACCGGCGTGGCGTACGTCGCGGCGTACACGATGTTCTGCGGAATCAGCACGCCGACCGTGTTCACCGTATCGCGCACCTCTTCCCGGCCGTAATTGACGATGTTCGCCCCCAGCGCGAGCACGCCGAGCAGCGCGGATGGGACGACGACCGTCACGGCGTCCCCCGTCGCCACGATCGTCTGCGAGTGGTGGATGGCGATCTCGCGGCGATCCGCGCGCGCGATCGCGGATGGATTCCACCACACCGCCTCGCTTCCCGGCTGGTCGGCGACGACCGCCTGGCCCATTCCCACAGTTCGCGCGCCGATGGGGAGCAGCAGGAACAGCGCACCCTCCGTCGCCGGCTGCTGCGCCAGGGCGGCCGGCGCGAGAACGGTGGCCGACGCGAGCGCGATCGCGAGCGCGATCGCACGGCTGAATTGGGATCCGCTAGAGCGGCGACGCCTCATCGATGAGCATCACCGGGATGTCGTCGCGCACGGGGTACGCGAGGCGGCAGTGCGGGCACACCAGGACGGCGGCTGCCTCCCGGTACTCGAGCGCTCCCCTGCACTTCGGGCAGACGAGGATCGCGAGCAGCTGCGGGGCGAGACTCATCGAGACTTCTCCTCCGGGATCCGGTAGCCGAACCGCCGCATGGCGCGTTCGTTCTTCCGCCAGTTCGCGAGCACCTTGACCCACAGATCGAGATAGACGGACTGGCCGACGAGCGCCTCGATCTTCGCGCGCGCCGACTGCCCGATCGCGCGGATGCGCGCGCCCTTCGCCCCGATGAGGATGCGCTTCTGCGTCTCGCGCTCCACGTAGAGGA
>DASVXU010000171.1:0-6520 GCA_036392515.1 Gemmatimonadaceae bacterium
CGCCGCGCCACTCCCGACTGCTCCGCCACCGTCTGCAGCTCGACGGGGGTGCGCTCAGGATGCGACTCCATCACCAGCGCGACCTTCGCCGCCTCCTCGATCTCGGGATACTTCCCGCCGAGGAAGTACGACTGGATGCGGCGGTCCTCGACCCGGTAGAGGAGGGTGCAGACGGCGGGCTTCCCGTCGCGTCCCGCTCGTCCCGCTTCCTGATAGTAGGACTCGATCGAGCCGGGCAGATGATAGTGCACGACGAAGCGGATGTCCGGCTTGTCGATGCCGAGCCCGAAGGCGTTCGTCGCGATCATCGCGCGCAGCTCGTCGCGCATGAAGCGGTCCTGTACGTCGCGGCGGTCGGGGGCGTTCATCTTTCCGTGATAGAGCCCAACCGGATAGCGGTCCTTCAGCGACTCGTACAGCCGCTCCGCCTCGCGCACCGTGGCGACGTAGACGATCCCCGTCCCCTCGGCGCCCTCGAGGATCTCCTCCACCACGCGGTCCTTCATCCCGTCGTTCACCGTGCGCCGTACCTCGAAGCGCAGGTTCGGGCGCGCGAAGCCGGTGATCGTGACGTGCGGATTCTTCATCCGCAGCTGGCGCGCGATGTCCTGCCGCACCTCTTCCGTCGCCGTCGCCGTCAGCGCGAGCACCGGCGGCCTGCCTAACCGTTCGGCGATCGAGCCGAGGGAGATGTAGTCGGGGCGGAAGTCGTGCCCCCACTGGCTGACGCAGTGCGCCTCGTCCACGACGAAGAGGCTCACGGTGCGCGTCAGGAGCCGCTCGAAGAACTCGCGGTCCTTGAAGCGCTCGGGGGTGAGGTAGAGTATGTCTCCCTCACCCTCGAGCACCTGCCGCCCCGTCTCCCGCGCCTCGGCGGTGCTGAGGTGCGAGTGCATCGCGAGCGCGTCCACTCCCGTCGCGCGCAGCTTGTCCTGCTGATCCTTCATCAGCGCGATCAGCGGGCTGACGACGATCGTCAGGCCGGGGAGCATGAGGGCAGGGAGCTGGTAGACTAGCGACTTCCCCGCGCCAGTGGGCATCACGACGAGCGCGTCGCGTCCCTCGAGCACGGAGCGGATCGGCTCCCACTGTCCAGGCTGGAATTCATCATGGCCGAAGCGCTCACGCAGGACGCGGAGTGCCGCGGCTCGGCTGGTAGACCGAGTCGTCATGTGTTTCCAGCAAAGCAGAAATCATTCCGGACCACTGGAACCAGGCGCGACGGACGGGCATATAGAAGGGGTCAGCAATCGGGGGTCAGCCGTCAGCGCCGACTCCTGACCCCCGACCCCCGATCCCGAGCGGTGAGGTTGTGATGCAGATCAGAAAGGGCGGCCAGATTCCCTCGTCGGAGATCACGAGCGAGCAGGACTACCTCGACAGGCGCACCTTCCTCCGCGCGGCGGGAGTGTTAGGCGCCGGGCTCGCGCTCACGCCCTCGATGCTCGCCGCCTGCGCCCGTGACGACGCTCGCGCCGCCGCCGCGCAGGACGCCCTCGTCCCCACGTCGTACGAGGACATCACCACCTACAACAACTACTACGAGTTCGGCACCGACAAGGAGGATCCCTCCGCGAACGCGAAGGGATTCCGCACGAAGCCGTGGACGGTGCGCGTGGACGGACTGGTGAAGAAGCCCGCCGACTACGCGCTCGAGGACTTCCTCAAGCCGGCGAAGCTCGAGGACCGCGTCTACCGCCACCGCTGCGTCGAGGCATGGTCGATGGTGATTCCCTGGCAGGGGTTCCCCCTCCGCGACCTCATCGCGCGCGTCGAGCCCTCGCCGAGCGCGAAGTTCGTCGAGTTCACGACGAAGCTCGACCCCGCGCAGATGCCGGGACAGAAGAGCGGCGTCCTCCCCTGGCCATACGTCGAGGCGCTCCGCATCGACGAGGCGATGCACCCGCTGACCCTCCTCGCGACCGGACTCTATGGAAAGCCCCTTCCCAACCAGAACGGCGCGCCCCTCCGCACCGTCATCCCGTGGAAGTACGGCTTCAAGGGGACGAAGGCGATCGTCCGCATCCGCTTCACCGACCGGCAGCCGACCACCACGTGGAACGACGTCGCGCCTAACGAGTACGGCTTCTACGCCAACGTGAATCCCAACGTCGACCACCCGCGCTGGTCGCAGGCGAAGGAGCGCGTCATCGGCGGCGGCTGGCGGAAGAAGGAGACGTTGATGTTCAACGGCTACGCGGACCAGGTGGCGAGCCTCTACTCGGGGATGGATCTCCGCAGGAACTATTGAGCCTCCCGAACGTCAGGCAGGATCCGCCGCCACCCGCACCACGGGTCCCGGCACGACGCGAGCGCGCGCTCGCGCAGCGCATCGGGACGCCCGTCGTCGTCGCGCTCTCCGCGCTCCCGATCCTCTGGATCGCGTACGCGGCGTATGCCGACCGGCTCGGCGCGAACCCGATTCGCGAGATCGTCATCCGCACCGGGCTGTGGACGCTGCGCTTCCTCGCCCTCTCCCTCGCCGTCACTCCGCTCCGGCGGCTCACCGGCTGGAGCGAGATCGCGCGGCAGCGCCGCACTCTCGGGCTCGTGACCTTCTTCTACGCCACGGTGCATCTCTCGAGCTACATCGGGCTCGATCAGGCGTTCGACTGGGGCGACATCACGCACGACGTCCTCAAGCACCGCTACACCTTCGTCGGGATGGCGACGTATCTCACCCTCCTCCCACTCGCCCTCACCTCGACGAAGCGCTCCATCCGCCGCCTTGGCGGACGCCGCTGGAACGCGCTGCACCGTCTCGTCTATCTCGCCGCGGTCACGGGGACGATCCACTACCTTTGGGCGGTGAAGAAGGACACCACTCGCCCGCTCCTCTACCTGCTGATCTTCGCCGCCCTCCTCGGCATCCGCCTCGCCTGGTGGTGGGACCGGCGGCGCGCGCGCGCGATGGTCCCCTCCTGATGGAGGAGATCTACCTCGTCTGCGCGCCCGGGCTCGAGAGCGTGCTCGCGACGGAGGCGCGCGCGGCGGGCCTCGCCGTTCGCGGAGAAGAGCCGGGCGGCGTCACCGTTGAAGGGACGCTCGCCGAGGTCGCGCGCGCGAACATCGTCCTCCGCACGGCGAGCCGCGTCCTCGTGCGCGTGGCGCAGTTCCGCGCGACCGCCTTCCACGAGCTGGAGCGGAGCTCGCGCGCGATCCCCTGGGATCGATGGACCGGACCGACCGCCGTCCGCGTGCGCGCGACGTGCCGCAAGTCGAAGCTCTATCACTCCGACGCGGTCGCCGAGCGCGTGCTCGCCGCGATCGAGCGGCGTACTGGCGCGACCGCCGCGCCGAAGGTCGCGCGCGCTGTTGACGCGACCGACGGCGAGGCGGACGAGGGCGCGGGCGCGCAGCTCGTCGTCGTGCGGCTCCTCCACGATCGCTGCACGATCAGCGTCGACAGCTCGGGGGAGCTGCTGCACCGCCGCGGCTACCGCCAGGCGGTCGCCAAGGCGCCGATCCGCGAGACCCTCGCCGCGGGGATGCTGCTCGCCGCCGACTGGAACGGGCACACTCCGCTGATCGATCCCCTCTGCGGGTCGGGGACGATCCCGATCGAGGGGGCGCTGATCGCGCGCCGCATCGCGCCGGGCGCGGCGCGCGCGCAGTCGGGGGATTTCTCCTTCGCGCGCTGGCCCGAGCTGCGCGAGAGCGACCTCACGCGCGAGCTGGAACGCGCGCGCGCACACGAGCTCCCGCGCGCTCCATCACCCATCCTCGGCTCCGATCGGGACCAGGGAGCGGTCGACGCCGCGGTCGGGAACGCCCAGCGCGCGGGTGTGTACGAGGATGTCGCGTTCAGCCGGCGCGCGCTGAGCGCGATCGAGCCGCCGCGCGGGGTGGGGCTGCTGGCAACGAATCCTCCCTATGGAGTGCGCGCGAGCAAGGGCGGCGAGGTGCGCAACCTCTACGCACAGCTCGGGAAAGTCGCGGCGGCGCTGCTTCCCGGATGGCGAATGGGGGTGCTCAGCCCCGACCGCGTGCTGGACGCGCAGCTCCAGCTCCCGCTGCGTCCCGCGCTGGAGCTCTCGAATGGCGGGATCCGGGTGCGCTATCTGCTCGGCGCGGTCCCCGGCGGCGATCAGTAAACACAACTGATCACCAGATTGCGCGCAACCGTGCGCATCCGCGCGCCGAACGCAGCGGTATCAATCTTGTAGGAAGAGGGCGAATGCCCGTGCCGGAAGTCGCCGGGTGCCCGCACGACCCCCCTCGCGCCACGGCGACCCTAGTCGCTGTGAGCGCAAAGCCGTTCCGTCACCATCCAGTTCAGGAGCAATCCCGTGGGAGTCGGAGATCGTTTCGACACCGCCGACCAGGACGCGTCGGGCCGCAGCAACGGCGGCCGCAAGTCCAAGGCGCGGAAGACCGCCCGCAAGAGTGCGCGTGACCCCGTCGCCGCCGGCGCGGCCAGCACCGCCTACAGCGACACACGGGGCCGTCCCAGCGATCGCTACGCCGACCGCACCGACGACCGCGACACAGGACTTCGCGCGCTGCTCGACGGATTGCACGACCTCGAGGAGGGCCACTTCGACGTCCGCCTCACGCCTAACGGCGACCCGCTGCTCGCCGACATCGTCAAGGCGTTCAACCGCGTCGCCGCGAAGCAGGAAGCGATGGTCGACGAGATCACTCGCGTCGCCACCGTGGTCGGTCGCCAGGGCGTGATGACCGAGCGCGCGCAGCTTCCCGAGGGCTCGCGCGGCGGATGGGCGCGCAAGCTCGAGGCGGTGAACTCGCTCATCAGCGACCTGATGCAGCCGACCACCGAGGTCGCGCGCGTCATCAGCGCGGTCGCCGAGGGCGACCTGAGCCAGAAGGTGGAGCTCCAGATCGACGGCAAGACGGTGCAGGGAGAGTTCTTCCGCATCGGCTCCACCGTGAACCGGATGGTGGACCAGCTCAACGCCTTCGCGAGCGAGGTCACCCGCGTCGCCCGCGAGGTGGGTACCGAGGGACGCCTGGGCGGACAGGCGAACGTGCAGGGCGTGAGCGGCACCTGGCGCGACCTGACGGACAGCGTGAACGGCATGGCGACGAACCTGACCAACCAGGTCCGCAACATCGCCGAAGTCACCACCGCGGTCGCGAAGGGCGACCTGGGGAAGAAGATCACCGCCGAGGCGAAGGGCGAGATCCTCGAGCTGAAGAACACGATCAACACGATGGTCGATCAGCTCTCCTCCTTCGCCGACGAAGTGACGCGTGTCGCGAAGGAAGTAGGTACGGAGGGCGTGCTCGGTGGCCAGGCCAACGTGCCGGGCGTCGCCGGCACCTGGAAGGACCTCACCGACTCCGTGAACGGCATGGCGAGCAACCTGACGAACCAGGTCCGCAACATCGCCGACGTCACGACCGCCGTCGCGAAGGGTGACCTCGGCCGGAAGATCACGGCGGAGGCGAAGGGCGAGATCCTGGAGCTCAAGAACACGATCAACACGATGGTCGATCAGCTCTCGAGCTTCGCGGCGGAAGTGACGCGCGTCGCCCGAGAGGTGGGCACCGAGGGAATCCTCGGCGGACAGGCCAACGTGCCGGGGGTGGCCGGAACCTGGAAGGACCTGACGGACTCCGTGAACTACATGGCGTCCAACCTCACCAGCCAGGTGCGAAACATCGCCGACGTCACCACCGCGGTGGCGCGAGGCGACCTGTCGCGAAAGATCACCGCCGAAGCGAAGGGCGAGATCCTCGAGCTGAAGAACACCGTGAACACCATGGTGGACCAGCTGAATGCCTTCGCGGCAGAAGTGACGCGAGTGGCCAAGGAAGTGGGAACGGAGGGAATCCTTGGCGGTCAGGCGCACGTGCCCGGCGTCGCCGGTACGTGGAAGGATCTGACCGACTCGGTGAACGGCATGGCCGGCAACCTGACGAGCCAGGTGCGAAACATCGCGCTCGTCACCACCGCGGTCGCGAACGGCGACCTCTCGCAGAAGATCACCGTCGAGGCGAAGGGGGAGATCCTCGAGCTCAAGTCCACCGTCAACACGATGGTGGACCAGCTGAACGGATTCGCGAGCGAGGTGACGCGCGTCGCGCGCGAAGTGGGTAGCGAGGGACGGCTGGGTGGTCAGGCCAACGTGCCCGGCGTCGCCGGCACGTGGAAGGACCTCACCGACTCGGTGAACTTCATGGCCGGCAACCTCACCGCGCAGGTGCGAAACATCGCCGAGGTGACGACGGCGGTCGCGAAGGGCGACCTGGGCAAGAAGATCACCGCGGAAGCGAAGGGTGAGATCCTCGAGCTGAAGAACACCGTCAACACGATGGTCGATCAGCTCAACGCATTCGCCGCGGAAGTCACGCGCGTCGCCCGCGAGGTAGGAACGGAAGGGCGACTGGGCGGACAGGCGAACGTCGAAGGGGTCAGCGGCACCTGGCGCGACCTCACCGACTCGGTGAACGGCATGGCGACGAACCTGACCAACCAGGTGCGAAACATCGCCGACGTCACCACCGCCGTCGCGAAGGGCGATCTGTCGAAGAAGATCACCGCCGAAGCCAAGGG
>DASVXU010000172.1:0-10661 GCA_036392515.1 Gemmatimonadaceae bacterium
ACGAGCTCCGCGGCATCGATCTCAGCGAGCACGGCGAGCACGCCTACCACGACGGCGACACCACCGAGGAGATCGCCGGCGGCAGCGTAGTGGTCGGACAGCCTGTGCTGCTCGAGAATGAGGCCGCGCGCGGGGAGCGAACGCTCACCGCGGCGTGACCTCGCGGAGTGGCGCCGGTGTGAGCATCGAATCGCTCCGTGTGGCGGCTGTCGCGTTCTGGTCATTGAAGCACGAAGGTCTCGAAGATTCACGAAGGGTGCTTCAGCAACAGCTTCGTGAGCCTTCGTGACCTTCGTGTTTCACCGCCGGTGCCAGGGAGATCCGAGCCCAGCGCGGGGAGTCGCGAAACGCGCCCGGAGCGATCCGATGCTACGACCGACGAGCCACGTAGCCCCATCCACCAGCGTCAGCGAGACGCTATCGCCCCGGCCCCGCGATCTCACCCCATAATCGCCGCGCGCCCCTCGTCCCAGGTCACCACGTTCTTCCGGAAGTACGACTCGTTCGCCATGTGGCAGGCGAGCGCGGCGTGGTGGCCGAAGACGACGTCCTCGACGACCGGCTTCCGCGAGCGGACCGCGTTGAAGAAGTTCGCGAGGTGCGGCTCGACGTCGTCGTAGTCGCGGCCGCGGAAGGTGATCGTCTCCGTGGTCGCCTCCTTCGCGACACGCGCGTCGTTCTCGGCGTGCCACTTCGCGAAATACGCTTCGCGCATCGCGCGCGGGAAACTGTACGCGTAGTAGCTCGGGTAGTCGTCGTTCCCGCTCTGCGGCGTGAACGTCAGTCCGTCGCCCTTCACCTCGAGGATCCCCTTCGATCCCTGGAACCGGTACGTCTCCGGCATCTCCGTGCCGAGGTTGAGGCGCATGTAGACCGGGAGGTCGCCGTAGTAGTAGTTCGTCGCGTGCACGTCCGGCATGTTGCGCCCGTCCTTCCAGTGCCGGATCCCGCCGACGGCGAACGCCTGCCTCGGCGCCTCGTTGATGCCGAGCATCACCATCATCCCGCTGATGAGGTGCACGAGCAGGTCGCCGGCGACGCCGGTGCCGTACTCCTTCCAGCAGCGCCAGCGCGCGAAGACGTTGGGGTCGAGCGGGCGCTTCGGGGTGACGTCGCCCTGCCAGGTGTCCCAGTCGAGGTTCTTCGTCGAGAGATCGGGCGGCGGGGGATACTCCCACGCGCCGGTGGGGCTGTTCCGGCCGAGCCACCCTTCGACGAGCATCAGGTCGCCGAGCATCCCGGATGCGATCATCTCGTGAGCCCTCGCGCAGACGTTGGAGCTGACGCGCTGCGATCCGATCTGCACGATGCGTCCGCTCTTCTGCGCCGCGGCGACCATCGCGACGCCGTCGGCGGGAGTGTGCGACATCGGCTTCTCGCAGTAGATGTCCTTCCCCGCGCTCACCGCGTCGACGACGATCTTCCGGTGCCAGTGGTCGGGCACCGCGGCGACGATGCAGTCGATGCTCTTGTCGTCGAGCAGCTGCTGGTAGCGGCGCGTGACGGGGAGATCGGCGCGGACGATCTCGCGCGCGAGCGTGTGCCGTCCGTCGTAGAGATCGGCCGCGCCCGCGCACTCGACGCCGGGAATCTGGATCGAGGTCGCGAGCAGCCCCGACCCCTGCATCCCGACGCCGACCATCCCGAACCGCACCCGATCGCTCGGAGCGACGCTGCGTTGCTGTGCGAACAGCGGAGCAGGAACACGGATCGCCTTCGCGGCGATCGACGCGCCGGCGGCGGCGGCGGTTGCGCCGATGAAATCACGGCGCGTGAACTCATGCTTCGACATGGCGGCTCCCATGGCTGGAGGGGTGGAGCTGCTGCACGCTCGGACAGACTATGGCAGCGAATCCGTCGCTCGGCCAGAGCCGCGAGGCTCGACGACGACACACGCGGATTGCGCGGATCGTGCTGACGCCGACGCGCTCCGTCGCCGGTCGCGTCGGCGCTCGTCCTCCACCCGGGGATCGCGCGGTATTGGGCGCGAAGCCAGGGCGGAAGGAGTGCGGAAGAAGTGCGGAAGCCATCCGAATGACCCCCGGGGGGTGGCGCTGCTGGGTACTCCTTTGGGAAGACTTTGCTTTTGTATCAATCACAGCGGACAAAATGAGCACACGGAGGACACGGAGGGTTCCTCGGTGCGCGGCGCTCCCGCCCCACACGGGACCCTCCGTGTGCTCCGTGGTCCTCGCGGTTCATCTCCGTGAGTGACGCCAAGGCAGAGCGGCCCCGGCTCGCAGCGGTAGAACCTTGCGCCGTTCTTCCGCCCGTGGCTTCCGCCAGTCTTGCAGCCCGCTCGCGCGACCTCGCCGCCGCGAGACGCTCCACGCGACCGGAGGCAGCGCCAGACCTTCCCTCGGCGTTGAATAACAGGGAGCCGTGGAGTTACGGGAGCTGCTCTTCTAGTGAGGAGCTACAGCGCCTCGTATCTCTACTCCTTCAGACGACTCCCCCGGCCTCCCCCGGCTCCCTGTCAAAAAACGCCGAGGCCGAGCGACCGACCGCCGACTCAGTGCGAACCTCTCAGCACCTCCGCCCAGCTTCGCGGAGGCGTGTTGCACTCGGGCGGTTTGCGGTCGGGCGGCGGCACCCGCCGCGCACGCGAGACCTTCTGCGGGTCCTCGCTCGCCTCGTAGGCGAGCATCGCGATCAGCGTCGCGTTCTTCTTCACCGCGTCCCAGCTGATCTTGTCGTAGGTGTCGCGGTTGGTGTGCCAGGTGTAGTCGTTGTAGTCCCAGTCCGACGAGTTGAGGAAGAAGGCCGGCGCGTCGCGGCACGCGAAGGCGTCGCTGTCCGTGCTCTCGTCGTGCGCGAAGCCGGGCATGTCGACGTAGACGCCGCGCGAGATGTCGGCGGGCATGCGCGACATCCACGAGGTGAAGCTCGCGGGCGCGTCGAGGAAGCCGACGCTGCGCACGGTGTCGATCTCGCCGGTGCCGTTGTCCTGGTTGAGCAGCACCTGCATCCCGCGGATGATCTCCGGATGATCGGCCGCGAAGGCCGCGGAACCGATGTCGCCCTGCTCCTCCCCGCTCCAGTGCCCGGCGACGATCGTGCGCTTCGGGTTCGGGTACGCCGCGCGGAGAATGCGCATCGCCTCGAGCATGATGATCGTCCCAGTCCCGTTGTCGGTCGCGCCGCTCGCGCCGTCCCACGAGTCGAGGTGCGCGGAGAGCATCACGTACTCGTCCGGCTTCTCGCTCCCGCGTACCGTCGCGATGGTGTTGTACACCGGAGACTCCTTCGGCGCGAGCGTCGCCTCGGCGAAGGCGCGGACCGTCGGGTGCTGGCCGTTCGTTGCGAGCCGCGCGAGGAGGCTGTAGTCCTCGCAGCTCACGTCGAAGCTCGGGATGCGGTTCGTGCGCGCGAGAAACACCTTGTCGACGCCCCACCCGCGCGACCAGCTGTTGCCGAGAATCGCCACCGCGCCGGCGTCCTCGAGCTTCGTCGCCAGCGTCCGCGGGTTCACTCCCATCCCCGCGAGCCGCTGGCGCCACTCGGTGAGCGCGCTGTCGCGCTGCGCGTGCATCGTGGAATCCCAGGCCGGCGTCGCCCAGCGTGCCCAGCTCGAGTCGGGGCGGCAGGTCGGCTGCGGGAAGGAGATCAGGACGACCTTTCCCTTCACCGTGCCGAGCCAGCGGCTGAACCCCGCGCTGTCCTTCGTCACGCTCGCCGGCGGGATGATCACCACCTCTCCAGCCACTCCCGTGCGCGACGTCGGCGGGCTCCAGGCGAGCATCGTCGCCTCGAGGGTGCGCGCGCGCGGGCTCACGAGCTCGATGCGGCTCTGGCCGCGCGTCCAGTCGCGCCACGTCCCGTATTGCTCGTTGCGCGCGCTCACGCCCCACGCCTGGTAGGTCTTCACCAGCCAGTCGTTCGCCGCGCGGTTCTGCGGGGAGCCCGTCAGGCGGGGACCGATCGAGTCCATCAGCGTCTGCGCGAGCTTCGACGCCTGCGAGCTGCGCATCCCTTCCTCGTAGATGCGCCGGATGACGGGGTCGTTGGTGGGGACATCCTGCGCGGCGAGCGGCGTCGTCGCGAGCGCGGCGGCGAGGAGGGAGGCGAGAGTGCGTTGCATGTCTGCGAGTGAGTGGTGAGCGGCGAAGTTACCGGGCGACCGAGGAGGGAGCGAGAAGGCGCCCGGGGATTTTACCCGGAAATGGCTCAGCTCGTCTTTGTCGTGACGGTTCCTTCACCACCGGCGCGTTCGCGCGCCGCCCCCCTCTTTCTCCGACCTCCGATGACGATACCCGTTTTCGCGCAGGACCAGGCCGCGCAGCAGGCCGCGTCGGCCGCCGCCGGCTCGACGTTCCTTCTCGTCTGGCTCGCGATCGTGGTGCTGCTGGTCGCCTCGATGTGGCGCGTCTTCCAGCGCGCCGGACAGCCGGGCTGGATGGCGATCGTGCCGGTCCTCAACGCCTACGTCCTGACGAAGATCGCGGGCAAGTCGGGCTGGCTGCTGCTGCTCATGTTCATCCCGATCGTGAACATCGTCGTCGCGTTCGTCATCGCCTTCGGCGTCGCCGAGCGCTTCCGCCGCGGTCAGGGGTTCGGGCTCGGCCTCGCGCTGCTGCCGTTCATCTTCTATCCGATCCTCGCCTTCGGCGAAGACACCGCGCTCCCGCAGCCCGCGTGATCGCGTCGCACGGATAGCATCGCCGAGGGGCTTCGCCGAGCGCGGAGCCCCTCGCGCGTTTCGAGGGGCGCGGAGCGTGTCCAACGCGTGACTGGCCTTCCTCGTATCATGTTCCGACACTAAGCTACGATCCATGTTCGCCCGCCGCGGACTTTTCCGCTCACTCGTCCTGCTCTGCGCCGCGCTCCAGCTCGCGCTGCCCGGAGTCGCCGCGCTCGCCGATGGCCTGGCGTCGCGCACGAGCGTGCACGCGACGGCGCACATCGAGTCGGGGACGGAGCGCGACTGCGTGCGGGTGCACGAGACGGACTGTGTGTTCTGCCAGTTCCTCTCGACGTCGGCGTCGCCGGCATGCACGCGCCCCATCGCGCAGTTCGCCGCGGTCGTCAGCGGGGCGCCGCAGCTCGACGCTGGCGCCCCTCGCGTCGCGGAGCTCTCGCGCCCGGGAGATCCCCGCGGCCCGCCCAGCATCGGTTCGATCTAGCGTTCTCACGAAACGCGCGCCGCGCCCTGCCGCGGCAGCCATGCAGGTGGACGTCGTAGCGCGGACGAACGTGTCCGCGGCGTTCAGCGACGACCGCCCCACTCGAACCGACAATCATGCGCACCATACTCATCGCTGCCTGCGTCGCGCTGGCGATCGTCTCGCCGCTCGCCGCACAGCAGCCCGATACCACACGCAAACCCACCTCGCCCGCCGATTCGGCGCGCCAGCGACAGGTACGCGATTCATTGAAGGCCGTTCAGGATTCGCTCGATCTGATGAAGCAGATCGAGGCGGCGCAGGCCGCGCCTTCGCAGACACAGGGACAGGCGCAGCAGACGGGGGGCGCCTCCGGGGCGACCAACCCGCGACTGCTTCCGGACTTCAGCGCCGTCGGCGACTTCGTCGGAGATCTCTCGCCGAAGGGGACGACGCAGGAGGACGCGACTCGCTTCAGCGTCCGCGAGGTCGAGATCGCGGTGCAGGCGGTCGTCGATCCGTATCTGCGCGGCGACGTCTTCCTCGGAATCTCCGACCTCGAGGGCGTCTCCATCGAGCAGGCCTACCTCACGACCACGAGCATCCCCGACCTCGAGATCCGGATGGGCCGCTACCTGATGCCGTTCGGCAAGCAGAACACGACGCATCGGCACGATCTGCACACGATCGAGTACCCGTATGTCATCCAGCGCTTCCTGAGCACCGACGGATTGAAGGGCACCGGCGTCTGGGTTGACAAGGTCTTCGCGCCCTTCGGGTTCTACCAGGAGCTGCAGGCGACCGCGGTCGACCGCCTCGGCGACCGCGTGGACTCGCTGACGCCGACCGAGCCGGCGAACAAGCGGCTCGGAGGCATCGGATTCTCGGCGCGCGTCCGCAACTACTGGGACCTCACGCAGGCGGCGAACGTCGAGCTCTCGTTCTCCGGGATGACGGGCAAGCGCGAGCAGCCGCTGAACGAGACGTACGCCGGCATCCTGCAGGCATCAGGCGTTGCCGCGAACGCGGCGCTCGCGCGGCAGTCGACGCTCGGTGCGGACTTCACCTTCCGCTGGCGCCCGCTCGAGCAGGGGCTGTACAAATCGTTCATCCTGCAGGGCGAGGTGATGCGGCAGTTGAACAGTCGCTCCCCGGAGATCCCTGCGGTGGCCGGCCCCGGCCCGGTTTTCACGGGCCCGCGTTACGCCGGCCCGACGCGCGATTTCACCGGCGCGTACGGCTTCGCGCGCTGGCAGGTCACGGCGCGCGGCTTCGTCGGCGCGCGCTACGACTGGGTGCAGGATCCGCTGCAGGACGGTCGAACCTTCGCGGCCGGCTCGGGGTATCTCGAATGGTATCCGAGCGAGTTCTCGAAGTTCGCCGCCGCGTACGAGCGGCACAGCAGGCTCGATGGGCTCGGGCAGGACCGGATCCTGCTGCAGGCCACCTTCGCGCTCGGACCACACAAGCCGCATCCATTCTGAGGAACCCAGGGAGCATGAATCACATGATCCGGCGCTTCGTCGCGCTCGCGCTCGCGGTGGCCACGTTAGGCGTGGCGCGTCCCGCGGCGGCGCAGCTGAAGGTCGTCACGAGCACCACCGATCTCTACGACATCGCGCGGCAGGTCGGGGGCAACCTCGTGAGCGTCGCGCACATCGGCGAGGGATACCAGGACCCGCACTTCATCGAGGCGAAGCCGAGCTTCGTGCTGCAGCTGCGGAACGCGGACGTGTGGGCATTCGTCGGCCTCGATCTCGAGATCGGCTGGATGCCCCTGCTGCTCGACGGCGCGCGCAACCCGCGGGTGCGGCAGGGGGGCTCGGGCTATCTCGACGTCTCGAAGGCGATCCCCGTGCTCGACGTGCCGCAGGGCAACGTGGACCGCTCGATGGGCGACGTGCACCCGTTAGGCAACCCGCACTACTGGCTCGACCCGGAGAACGGCCGCCGCATCGCGCGGCTCTTCAAGGACCGGTTCAGCAAGCTCGACCCGAAGCACGAGGACGCGTACGAGGCGAACGAGAAGGCGTTCGAGGCGCGCCTGAGCGCGGCCGAGAAGAGCTGGGCGCCATACCTCGCGCAGATCAAGGGCAAGCCGGTGATCGCGTACCACACGAGCTGGCGCTACTTCGCCGAGTACACCGGCATGAAGATCGTCGCCTACATGGAGCCGAAGCCGGGAGTGCCGCCCTCGCCGTCGCACGTGTTCGAGGTCATCCGCGACGCGAAGCAGGCGGGCGCGAAGGTGGTGATCCAGGAGCCGTTCTACGACCGCAAGATGTCGGACCTCGTCGCGAAGAATCTCGCGGGGCAGGTGCTGATCGTCCCACCGTCCGTCGGCGGGACGAAGGACGTCCCCGACTACATCACGCTCATGACGAAGGACATCCAGGCGGTCGCGGCGGCCCTTCGATAACAACTCGCAATGACGTCACTCATCACCTTCGACCACGCGACGCTCGGCTACGGGCGTCGCGTGGTGCTTTCCGACCTCACCTTCGACATCCCCGAGGGCGACTTCCTCGGCCTCGTCGGGCCTAACGGCGCCGGGAAGACGACCATCCTCCGCGCGATCCTCGGAACGCTCGCCCCCCTGCAGGGGTCCGTGACGATCGCCCCCGGCCTGCGCTTCGGGTACGTGCCGCAGCGCGACTCGGTGGACTACAACTTCCCGCTCAAGGTCGTGGACGTCGTGCTGATGGGCCGCTACGACCGCGTCGGGCTGGGACGGCGGCCGACGGCGAAGGACCGCGAGCTCGCGCACACCGCGCTCGAGCACGTGGGGATCCTCGATCTCGCCGAACGCCCGCTCAACGCGCTCTCGGGAGGCCAGAAGCAGCGCGCCCTCATCGCACGCGCGCTGGTCGGGGAGCCGACGGTGCTCATCCTCGACGAGCCCACCAATGGCATGGATCTCGTCTCCACGACCCAGATCCTCGGACTCGTCCGCGAGCTCCACGAGCGCGACAACCTGACCGTGCTGATGGTGAGCCACGCGCTCAACGAGGTCGCGAACTACGTGAACCGCATCGCGCTCGTCGTCGAGCGCGGCTTCCGGATCGGCACCGTGGGCGAGATCATGACCGAGCAGACACTCTCGGACATGTACGGGATCCCGGTTGACGTGGACGAGATGCACGGCCACCGCATCGTGGTCGCCCGCCGGAACGGCCAGCAGGTCGTCGGAGCGAAGCCGCATGCTTAGCGCCGCGCTGCTCTTCAAGGACGCGCTGTACGGCGCGCTGATCATCTCCGTCGTCTGCGCGGCGCTCGGCGTCTACGTCGTGCTGCGCCGCATCGTGTTCGTCGGCGCCGCGATCGCCCAGCTCTCCTCGATGGGGATCGCGCTCGCCCTGTTCATGAGCGGGATGGGTTGGCTCACGGGGATGACGGCGCATCCCGTCGCCTTCTCGCTCGCGTTCGCGATGGCCGGGGCCGTGTTCTTCGGCCTGGGCGGAGGCGCGCGCGCCGGCGTTCCACCGGACGCGACGATCGGCGTGACGTACGCCGTCGCCGCCGCGCTTGGCATCCTCCTCATCTCGAAGGCCGCGTCGGGCGAGGCTCACGACATCTTCCTCCAGGGGAACATCCTCGGCATCACGCGCGCGGACGTGTGGGTGCTGCTCGGGGTGAGCATCCCGGTGCTGCTGATCCACCTCCTCTTCTACAAGGAGTTCCTGTTCGTCTCCTTCGACCGCGAGACGGCGCGCACGCTCGGCTACAACGTGACGTGGTGGAACCTCTTCCTCTACTTCACGCTCGGCGTGGTCATCGCGTTCGCGATGCAATTCGCGGGGGTGATGCTCGTCTTCAACTTCCTCGTCCTGCCGGCGGTGACGGGAATGCTCGTCGCGCGCAGCATGCGCGGGATCTTCATCGTCGCGCTGGCCGCGGCGGTGATCGCTGCCTTCGTCGGGTTCTCGCTCTCGGTGCCCTTCGACCTGCCGTCGGGGCCCGCGATCATCGCGGTCTCCGGGGCTCTCGCTCTCCTCGGATGGGGGGTGCGGAAGCTCCAGCGAGTGTGAGCCGGCGGGTCCGATGATCGTGCGGTAGTCGCGCGAGCGCTCTTGCGAGCGGGATCGTTCACCCGTATTGGTAACGGTGGCCCGCCACGAGGTGAGCGATGCAAGCCCGTGATTCGTACGAGGCACTGGCGTTCTCGATCGAGCGGACGATCCTCTCCGATCTCGCTCCCGAGAAGACGCGCCCCGAGCTCACCCCGGCGATCGCGCAGACGCTGGCGACGGAGGCGCGGGCGAACGAGCTGAGACTCGCCTGGCTGCGCCTCGCGATCGTCACCGGCTACCTCGGCGTCGCGACGGTCGCCATGCTGAGCGCGAACGCCGTCCGCGCGCGGCTCCCGTATCGGCTCGCGGTCGCACTCGGGATCGTATGGGTCGCCATCGCCGCCGTCCTCGCGCTGCGGATCCGGCGCGGCTGGTGCCCGAACTGGCTCGAGTACGCGGGGCCCGCGCTCGACGCGACGATGATCTGGGTCGGCTTCGCGGTGGCGGTCGCCGCGCGCGATGACCTCTCCGCGCCGGTGCCGCCGGGATTGCTCGTCGTCGTGGCGATCCTCGCGGTGCTCCTCACCGTCTCCGGTGCGCTGCGGCTCTCACGTTCGTCGGCGGAGCTGAGCACCGCGCTGGCCATCGCGATCTTCGTCTACGCCGCGGTCGCGTCGGGGCTCGCGGTGCACCACGTGGTGCTCGCATCGGGAACGATGCTGCTCATCGGGGCGCTCGGCGCGAGCGTGGCGACGCTCGTGCGGCGCGTGGTGACGAGCCAGGTCGAGCGGGCGACGCTGTCGTCGATGTACCAGGAGGCGCGCCAGACGATCGACGCCCGCGAGCAGGTGCTGCGCATCGTGTCGCACGACCTGCGCAACCCGCTGCAGACGATCTCGCTCTGCACGGGACTGATGCTCGAGCTGCCGATGTCGGAGGAGGAGCGCGCCAAGCGGCTGAAGATGATCAAGCGTGCCGGCGAGCGGATGAACCGGATGATCCAGGACCTCCTCGACGTCGCGAAGTTCGAGGCGGGTCGGCTGGCGATCGACGCGCGTCCCGTATCGCCCGGCGCGATCGTCAGCGAGGCCGCGGAGATGCTCCGTCCGATCGCCGCCGAGAAGAAGCTGACGCTCGAGGCGTCGGTGTCGGACGAGCTGCCCGCGACGCTCGCCGACGCCGAGCGCGTGCAGCAGGTGCTGTCGAACATCGTCGGCAACGCGATCAAGTTCACGCCGCCCGGCGGGCGCATCACGATCCGCGTCGAGCCCGTGGGCGGCCTGGCGCGCTTTGCCGTGAGCGACACCGGCCCCGGCATCCCGACGGCGCAGCTCCCGCTGATCTTCGGCCGCTTCTGGCAGGCGAACCCCGGCGACCGCCGCGGCATCGGGCTCGGGCTCGCGATCGCGAAGGGGATCGTCGAGGCGCACGGCGGGCGGATCTGGTGCGAGAGCCGGCTCGGCGAGGGGACGACGTTCTACTTCACGCTGGCGCCGGGCGGGGACACGCGGCGGTCGAGCGAGTCGCTGGCGGGGCTGCGGGTGTCGCG
>DASVXU010000173.1:0-2109 GCA_036392515.1 Gemmatimonadaceae bacterium
CGCGCGCCGACGCGCTCCACGTGCTCCACCCCGCGCACCGGCTGCGCCTGCAGGTCGAGCGAGCGACTGTCGCTCAGCCAGAGGCGGAGGAGCGCCATCGGGTCGCCGTCGTTGTCGCGGCTGCGCACGATCTCGAGGGCGCGGGTGTCGGTCAATCGGAAATGATCCCGCCGCCCGCGCCTCAGGAAGCCGCGCACCGTGCGCGTGCAGTCGCCCGTCGAGCGGTCGAAGGTCGTGCGCGTCGCGCGGTGCTGGCCGACGACGAGGGCGCCGCCGAGGACGAGCGCGGTGCCGATGCCGACGACGGCCATCGTCTGCCTTCGCGTCAGCTCGTCGCGGTTCGTGGCGATCCAGAGCATCGCCAGCGCGAGCGCGCCGCCGGCGACGAACCAGAGCCCGAACACCCAGAGACATCCCGGCGTGTCCTCGACGACGACGAGACTGCCGCGCTCACGGACGCGCATCGTGGATCGCGCCGACGCTCCCCGGCGACAGTCCCTCGCAGTCCACCGGCGCCGGCACCGAGAGCAGCTCGCGGAAGTCGCGCACGAAGTACATCCGCTTCGCGTCCGGCGCGAAGAAGACGAAGTTCTCGTTCCCCGCGGTGTTGATGCTGTCCGGCATCGGGCGCGGGATCGTCCATCCGCGCTCGCTGTCGCAGGTGATCCAGAGATCGGCGGGGCCGGGACGGTGCCCCGCGTCGTAGCGCGACACCTCGAGGATCACCGCGTGCCCGTCGGGGCGCGGCTGGCCGCCCCAGACGAAGAGCGTGTCGCCGACGCGTCCCATCCAGAAGTTGACGGGCATGTACGCGACGGGCGCCTCGAAGGCGCGCCCCGTCCAGTACGAGACGAAGGTCGGGTCGAAGCGCTCGCCCGGCATCGCGACGCGGTAGTACAGCGCGCCGCTCGCGTCGAAGCCCGTCTGCGAGTGGTACTGCCCGGGGATTCCCATC
This sequence comes from Gemmatimonadaceae bacterium, assembly GCA_036392515.1. Lineage (GTDB taxonomy): Bacteria > Gemmatimonadota > Gemmatimonadetes > Gemmatimonadales > Gemmatimonadaceae > JABFXC01. The sequence goes on from DASVXU010000173.1 coordinate 956, forward strand.
CCCTCGAGGTACTGCGGCGCGCTCCAGTCGCCGTGCTTCGTTCGCGTGACGGCCCAGAGCGACGCGTTAGGCGACGGACCGGCCGGCTCCCCCGGCACCGGCCGGTACGAGGTGAACACCATCCGCTTCCCGTCCGGCGAGATCGCGGGGTAGAGGTCGGAGAAGTCCCCGCCTAACGTCACCCGCGCCGGCGCGCTCCAGCTCCCGTCCCCCTGGCGATGGGTGGAGACGATCATGTAGCTCGCCCCGCCGGACGGAAGATGGCGGAAGTAGTAGAGCGTGTCCCCGTCGGGGGTGAAGCTCCCCTTCCAGACGTTCTCCCCGGAGACGACGCCGGGTGCGAAGCGCTCGGGGACCATGAAGAGCCCGTCCCCGGCGATCCACCGCGGCTCGGCGGCGGTGTGACGACGGACGCACGCCGCGGCGAGCACGAGGAGGAGCAGCGACCGCCTCACGCGCGCTTCCCCCGCTCGAGCAGCGTCGCCGCGATCGCGCGCAGCCCCGCCAGGTCGGCGTCGCCTAACGTGCGCGGCGTCGACTCCACTGAAGGTGCCTCCGGCGTCGCGCTCGCGTCGTCGATCACGCGCGAGCTCCAGCGCGTCCCGCGCAGCGTGCCGTCCTGCGTGATGCTCCCGCCCGCGCTCTCGATCACCGACGCGTCGACCATCGTGCCCCCGGCGCGCACCCGCTCCGTCCCGTGCTCGGTGACGGCGTCGTTCACGGAGAGCAGCGTCCCCCGCGCGTCCACCACCACCATCGAGATCCGCAGCCACCCCGGCCCCGACGACTCGGCCACGATCTGCTCCCACCCGGCGAGCGCCGGCCCATGCTCGCTCGCGAGCACGTCGGCGGAGGCGACGGGCTGTCGAGTGAGCTTCGCGTCGTCCGCGATGGGGGAGTAGAGCGCGGGGACCACGAGGCGAATATGGAGCGGGGAGGGGGAGGGTGCGAGGGCTGGGTGGCGGAGCTCCAGCGCGCAACGAGCCGACTCTTGCTCCTGTGGCTGAAACACGAAGGTCGCGAAGGCCACGAAGGGGTGCTCGAGCAGAATCCTTCGTGCCACTTCGTGACCTTCGTGTCTTGAAGGCCGTTGCGACAGCCTCGGAGGACCGGCGCGAGGAGCCCGGAGATGCGCTCGGAGCGTTCCGATGCCA
>DASVXU010000174.1:0-55199 GCA_036392515.1 Gemmatimonadaceae bacterium
TCATCCGCGTTCAAGACTCTGGATGCGTCCCGACCACGGGCCTTTCAGAGCCCGTATGAGGCCGGACGAGAAAACAGCAGGACGGTAGGACAACGACTTACGCGCCGCGACTCCGTCCCCACTCCGTCCCCACTCCGTCCCCAACCCTCGTTAGGACGCCGCAGGTTCTTCGACTCGGGCGCTGCGCGCCCTCGCTCAGAACTCGCCGATGAAGCCGATCTCCGGCTCCAGCCGCTGGCCGAACTTCTCGTAGACGGCCTTCTGCGCGGTCGCGATCAGCTCCCGCACGTCCTTCGCGGTCGCGTTGCCGAGGTTGACGAGGATGTTCGCGTGGATGTGGGAGATCTGCGCGTCGCCGATGCGGTACCCCTTGAGCCCGCACTGGTCGATCAGACGTCCGGCGCCCACCCCTTCGATCTTCTTGAAGATCGAGCCCGCACTCGGGTGCCACTCGAGCCAGGGATGCTTGCCTCCGCGCCAGCTCAGATTCTCCTGCGCGATCCGGTGCAGCGTCGCGGGATCGCCCTTCTCGAGCTGGAAGGTGGCGGAGAGCACGATGTCCGGCCGGTGGTGGAGGATCGTGTCGTCGTACCCGAACTTCATGAAGTCCCGGTCGACGACGATCCGCTCGTTCTCCTCGGTGAGCAGCTCGGCGCTCTCGAACACCTCCGAGATGAACATCGTCCGCTCGCGCGCCGGCGCGGGGGAGAGGAAGTGGAGGTTCTGCCAGATCGCCCCGCCGACGGTGCTCGGGATCCCGACGTAGTGCTCGAGCCCGGACCAGCCGCGGGCGAGACACTCCTTGATGATGTCGGCGACGATCGCGCCGCTCTCGACCCAGAGCTTTCCGTCATCGGCGAACGAAAAGTGCCGAGCGGTGTTCCGTATGACGAGGCCGCGGAAGCCCCGGTCGCCGACGAGGATGTTCGCGCCGAGCCCGAGTACGAAGAAGGGGACGTGCAGCTCGCGCGCGGCGACGATCGCGTTCGCGAGCTCGTCGGCGGAGGTGGCCTCGAAGAAGAGATCGGCCGGACCGCCGATCCTGAAGGTCGTGTACGGCCCGAGCGGGACGTCGCGCTTCGCCCGGCCTGCCGGCAGGCGCGCCGCGAGCGCGTCGAGCATATTCAGCGATGTCGAAGTCATGACGAACGTAATGAAACGGGAGCGCCACCGCGCGACCAGCGCGGGGTCCGGCGCCGGACCGACGTTCGTCGAACCAGCACCCAATCGTAGACGATGATCAGAGCAGGAAAGTCGCACACCGCCCGCCGCCGGGTGATCGCGCTCCTCGCCGTCGCCCTCCTGGCGAGTGGGACGGGCGCGCCGCGGATCGCCAGCGGGCAGACGAAGGCGAGCGCGGGGAGCGCCGCCGCGCGCGGGGCCGTCGAGCGCGCGACGCTCGAGAAGGTGATCAAGCGCGAGGTGCTTCCCAACGGGCTCGAGGTCATCGTCCTCGAGAATCACGGCGTTCCGCTGGCGACGATCGAGATCGACGTGAGGAACGGCGCGTTCACGCAGGCCCCCGGGTACGAGGGGCTCGCCCACATGTACGAGCACATGTTCTTCAAGGCGAACGCCGACCTGCCGGAGCCGGAGGCGTTCGTCGACCGGGCGGGGGAGCTGGGCGCCATCTACAACGGCACCACCACCGAGGAGCGGGTCAACTACTATCTGACGATTCCCGCGGACAGCCTGCGCGGCGGGATCGAGTTCATCGCGTCGGCGCTCCGCGCGCCGCTCTTCCGCCAGGACGAGCTGGAGCGCGAGCGGCAGGTGGTGCTCGGCGAGTACGACCGCGCGGAGTCGAACCCCTTCCTCGCGCTGACGAACGAGACCGGCAAGGTCCTCTGGGGGAGCGCCTGGTCGCGCAAGGACGCGTTAGGCGAGCGTGGGGCGATCCTCGCGACGAGCCCGGAGAAGCTGCGCGCGATCCAGAAGAAGTACTACGTCCCGAACAACAGCGCGCTCATCGTCGCCGGGGACGTCAGCCCCGACAGCGTCTTCAAGGCGGCGCGCGACGCATTCGGTGACTGGCCGCGCGGCGCCGATCCTTTCGTCGCCGATCCGATCCCGCCAGTGCCAGCGTTGGCGCAGAGCCGCGGGATGGTGATCGAGGCGCCGATCAACACGGTGATCGTGCTCGTGCAGTGGCAGGGGCCGAGCGTCGGGAAGGATCCGCAGGCGACGTACGCGGCGGACGTCTTCTCCGACGTCCTCAACCAGCCGAACTCCGGATTCCAGAAGCGCCTCGTCGACACGGGACTCTTCCAGGAGGTCGGCGTCAACTACTACACGCTCAACCAGGTCGGTCCGATCAGCATCAGCGGGACGACGACGCCGGAGAAGCTGAAGGACGCGCTCGCCGCGCTCGACCGGGAGATCGCGCGCTTCGACAAGCCGGGCTACCTCACCGCCGCCGAGCTCGAGCCGGTGAAGCGGCAGCGCGCGGTGGAGACCGCGATGGGGCTCGAGCGCGCCTCCGGCCTGGCGCACACGATCGGCTTCTGGTGGAGCGTGGCGAGCCTCGACTACTTCATGGGCTACATCGACAACATGGCGAAGCAGACCACGACCGACCTCCGCAGCTACGCAGGGAAGTACATCGTCGGGAAGCCGCGGGTTGTGGGTGTGATGATCGATCCCGAGTCGCGCGCGCGCATCGGGCTCACCGAGGCGAACCTGCTCGCCACGGGGGGCAAGTGATGATCGGACGCAAGCTCCTCGCGGCGGCGCTCCTCTGCGTCGCGTCGATCGCCGGCGCGCAGGTGACCAGCGCTCCGCCGAAGGCCGGCGCGACCACCTCGACGACCACGAGCGACTTCCTGGTGGACGGGGTGCACGTCGTCCTCCGGCGCACGACCGCGAACGACGTCGTCGCGGCGAGCCTCTACCTGCTCGGCGGGACCCAGCAGCTCACCGACAGCACGCAGGGGATCGAGGCATTTCTCCTCGCGGCGTCCGAGCGCGGCACGAAGCGCTTCGGCAAGGAGGCGCTGCGCGGCCTCACCGCTCGGCTGGGCAGCGCGATCGAGATCGACCCGGCGGTCGACTGGACGATGATCGGCGCGCGTGGGCTGCGCGACAGCTTCGACTCGACGTGGATCGTCCTCGCGGACCGGGTGATGGCGCCCCGTCTCGACTCGAGCGAGGTGGAGCTCGTGCGCGAGCAGCTGCTCATCGGCGCGCGGACGCGCCGCGACTCCCCCGACGCGCTCGTGCAGGCGGTCGCCGACAGCGCGATGTGGAAGGGCCACCCCTACGCGCTGGAGCCGTTAGGCACCGTCGAGTCGCTGAGCCGGATCTCCGTGGCGAGCCTCCGCCGCTACCAGCGCGAGCAGATGGTGAAGTCGCGGATGCTGCTCGTCGTGGTCGGTAACGTCGAGCGCGCGCAGGTGGAGCGGCTGGTCCACGCGACGATCGGCACCCTCCCCGCCGGGGGCTACCAGTGGGCGGCACCGCGCACTCCGCCGGTCACGGCCTCGACGCTGACGACGGTCTCGCGGCCGCTGCCCACGAACTACATTCTCGGCTACTACGCGGGGCCACCCGCGTCGAGCGCCGACTATCCGGCGCTGCGGGTCGCGACCGCGGTGCTGGGCGGACGGCTCTTCGCCGAGATCCGCAGCCGCCGCAACCTGACGTATGCGGTGGACGCGCCCTTCATCGAGCGCGCGGCTTCGTCGGGCGGGCTCTACGTCACGACCACCCAGCCGGATACGACGCTCGCGCTCATGCAGGTGGAGGTGCAGCGGTTGAAGGAGGAGACGATCGACCCGAGCGGGCTCGAACGGCTCGTCCAGCAGTTCATCACCGAGTACTTCCTCAACAACGAGACGAACGCGGCACAGGCGGACTTCATCGCGCGAGGAGTGCTCTACCGCGGCAGCGCCCTCGCCGCGACGCCGGAGCGCTTCGTCGACGACCTGCGCGCGGTGCGGCCGCAGGACGTGCAACGCGTCGCGCGGACGTACATGCGTGGGATTCACTTCGCGTACGTCGGCGACCCCGCGGCGGCGCCGCGTCGGGCGGTCGCGCGGTTCCAGTAGCCGCGCGACCCGGGGCCTGATCGTCTCAGGCCCCGACCGGCGTTCCGCGAGCGCGTCCCGTCGTGAGGACGAGGAGCACCGCCAGCGGAAAGACGATCCCGAGCAAGGTGGAGGCGATCGACATCCGCGGGGTCGCGAGGGCGGCGATCACGAACGCGCCGAGGCAGATCGCCGCCGGGACCGCGGCGCGGACGCCGGCGTGCCGCGCGTGACGGAGCAGCGCGACCCCGGCGACGATCAACGCCGCGCCCGCGACGATCGCCAGCGCTCCCGCAGCGAGCGAGACACCGTCGTGTCGTCCGATCCCCCCGGCCCAGCCCTCCGCGAACCCGCCGAGCAGCTCGAGCGCACCGATGACGACCGTCGAAATCGCAAAGGCTTTCATCGTCGTCCCCCGCAGGTGAAGGTGTGCATCCCAGCGCGCCCGCCATGCATCGGCGCGCAAACCGGGCGCGCTTCGCGCCACGTCCCAGAGCAGCTCCATCCAGCCGCGCGCACCGAGCCTGCCCGAAGCCCTGGCGTGTGCGCGGAACGCGAGCAGCATCTCGCGCTCGTAAGCCTCGCGAAACGATTCAGGGTAGGCGCGGAGCAGGAGCCGATATGTGCGTTCGCCGTTCATGCCGGCCTCACGCCGATGAGCTTCCTGGCTCGTGCGGCGCGGACCAGCGTGTCCAGACGGCGCGCCTCGGCGCGGGCGACCGCGAGCCCGTGGCTCGTGATGCGATAGTACCTGCGTCGCTCGTCGTCGAGCTCGGGATCGGCGCGCTCGTCGCTCTCCTCCACGAGCCCGGATTCGAGGAGCCGCTTCAGCGATCCATAGAGGGTCCCCGGCCCGAGCCGCACGCTACCCTCCCCGCGCTCACGCACCTCGCGCATGATCGCGTAGCCATGCCGCTCCCCATCCGCGAGCGCGAGCAGGATCTGGAAGGTCGCCGGAGTGAGCGGAAGCTCATCCTCGGGCACGCGGTCGCGTTCCTGGCGTTTCGGCACGGCTACCTCCATCAGCGCACGTTATAGCGACGGCCATTATATCGTCCGACGATATATTACGCCGGGCGGGGCCCTGCGTCAAGAGCGGATCGACCTAGCGCGCCCGGCCCGCCAGCTCGGCCCGCAGATCCTCGAGTGAGACGCCGAGCGCGCGCAACGCGACCAAGGCGTGATAGATGACGTCCGCGCCCTCCGCCCGAGCGCGGGCGACGTCGCCGTCGGCGCACGCCACCGCCAGCTCCGTCGCCTCCTCGCCGAGCTTCTTCAGGCGCAGGTTGCGATCGCCGAGCAGTCGGCGGGTGTAGCTCGGCCGCTCTCTCGCCGGCGCGTCGCCCTCCGTCGCGCGCCGCGCGATCGTCGCGTCGAGCGCGGAGAGCGCGTCCGCCGCGAGCGCCGCGTCGCCGAAGCAGGAGCGCGCGCCGGTGTGACACGCCGGTCCCGCGGGCGCGACGCGCGCCAGCACCGCGTCCGCGTCGCAGTCCGCGGAGAGCGAGATCACGCGCTGCACGTTCCCGCTCGTCGCGCCCTTGTGCCAGAGCCCCCGCGTGCGTGACCGGTAGTGCATCTCACCCGTGGCGACCGTCTTCTCGAGCGCCTCGCGGTCGGCGTGCGCGACCATCAGCACCGCGCCGGTCGCCGCGTCCTGCGCGACGACGGTGACGAGCCCGTTCCCCTTCGTGAAGTCGAGCGAATCGAGATCGATCACGTCGCGTCTCCCGCGCCCAGTATCGAGCGGACCTCGCGCGCCAGGGCGGCGTTCGTCGCGATCGCGCTCCCCCCGAACGCGGTCACGCGCCCGCGCCAGTCGGTGAAGACCCCGCCCGCCTCCTCGATGATCGGGAGCAGCGGCGCGGTATCCCACGCGCCGACGATCCCGTCCGTCATCACCTCGGCGCGCCCCGTCGCGACGAGCAGATAGCCATAGCAGTCGCCCCACGAGCGCGACACCGCGCTGCGATTCGCCAGCGCGCGCCAGCGCTCGGCGTGCTGCGGGGTCTTCAGGAAGCGCTCGTCGGTGGTGAGCACCGTCGCTTCGTCGATCGTCTCCACGGACGAGACGGTGCAGCGGCGACCGTTCCACCAGCATCCCTCACCCGGCGCCGCCCCGACGATCTCGTCCACGGCGGGAAAGTACGCGGCGCCGGCGACCACGCGCTCTCCCTGCGCGATCGCGACGAGCGTTCCCCAGAGAGGAACTCCGCGCACGAAGGTCTTCGTCCCGTCGATCGGGTCGATCACCCAGCGGTACTCGGCGTCCGGTCGAACCTCGCCGTGCTCCTCGCCGAGGATGCCGTGGGCGGGGAAGCGGCGCTCGATCCACTCGCGCGCGCAGCGCTCCGCCTCGCGGTCGGCGACCGTCACCGGCGATCCGTCCTTCTTCCATTCGACGGAGACTCCCGTGCGGAAGTGGCGCAGCGCGACGTCGCCGGCGAGCCGCGCGACGTCGGCTGCCGCCTCGAGAAAGCTCGTCCCGCTCATGCGGCGTGCCTCCGCACCGGGAGCCCGGCGTCGGCGAGCAGCGACTTGATCGCGCCCACCGTCGTCACGCCGTCGTGAAGGATCCCGGCGACGAGGGCCGCGTCGGCGTGCCCGGCCTCGAGCGCGTCGCGCACGTGCTCGGCCTTCCCCGCTCCGCCCGACGCGATCACCGGAACGTTCACGGCGTCGGCGACGGCGCGCGTCAGCTCGAGATCATAACCGTCGCGCGCGCCGTCCCGGTCGATGCTCGTCAGCAGGATCTCGCCCGCGCCGCGCTCCACGCATTCGCGTGCCCACGCGACCGCCTCACGCTCGGTCGGTGTCCGGCCCCCGTGCGAGTAGACGCGCCAGCCTTTCTCCTCGCGTCGTGCATCGATGCTCGCCACCACGCACTGCGCACCGAATCGCTCGGCGGACTCCGTGAGCACCTCGGGACGCGCGAGCGCCGCCGAGTTGATCCCGACCTTGTCGGCGCCCGCGCGCAGCGCACGTCCGACGTCGTCCGCGGTGCGGATCCCCCCGCCGATCGTGAGCGGGACGAAGAGCCGCTCCGCGGTGCGGCGCGCGAGGTCGAGCAGCGTCGCGCGCTCTTCGGCGCTCGCGGAGATGTCGAGATAGACGATCTCATCGGCGCCGGCCTGCTCGTAGCGCTCCGCGAGCTCCACCGGATCGCCGACGTCGCGCAGCGACTCGAACTGCACGCCCTTCACGACGCGGCCGCCGGCGACGTCGAGGCAGACGATGAGACGACGCGTCAGACTCACGGGTTCACCTTCAGCGCGACCGACCCCTTCGTGCTGAAGACGACACCGTCGTCGGCGAGCGCGTCGCGCAGGCAGAGGCCGAGCGCCTTGAACGCCGCTTCGACGACGTGGTGGCGGTCGCGGCCGCGCAGCACGCGGATGTGCACCGTCGCTTTCGCGTTGTCGGCGAAGGAGCGCATCCAATGAGAATAGAGGGACGATGGGAGACGCCCTCGATAGTACGGCCGCCCGCCGACATCGAGCGCGCACTCGACGAGCGCGTCGTCCATCGGCACCACGCGATGCGCGTAGCGCGCCGCCGTCGCCGGCACGACGCGCTCGAGCGCAGCGCCGATGCAGATCGCGACGTCCTCGATCGTGTGGTGCGCCAGGTCGCCGGTGGCGCTGACCTCGATGTCGAGCCCCGAGTAGCGCGCCAGCGTCACGATCATGTGGTCGAGAAACGGGATGCCAGTCGTCGACGTGCCCGTCCCGTTCCCGATCGTGACTGCGACGCGGATCTTCGTCTCCTTCGTCTCGCGTTCGACGACGCTCATGCGTTCTTCCTCATGCGGTGAACTCCCCGGCGACGTCGCGCGGGTCGAGCGCGCCGGTATAGAGCGCCATCCCGATGACGGCGCCGGCGATGCCGCGGTCGGCGAGCGACCGCAGGTCGTTCAGTGTGGCGATCCCGCCGGACGCGAGCACGGGCACGGCGCTGCGCTCGGCGACGTCTTCCATCAGGAAGAGATCGGTGCCACGCATCTGTCCCTCCTTGTGCACTGCCGTCACGAGCACGGCGGCGAGCGGACTCTCGTTCAGCTCGTCGATGACGTCGAGCACGTCTCGGTGGTGCTGCTTCTCCCAGCCGTGCGTCACCACGCGCCGGTCGCGCACGTCGGCGGCGACGACGAGCTCCCCCGGAAACTGGTTCGCCATCTCGTGCAGCCAGTCGGGATCCTCGATCGCGCGCGTGCCGAGCACGACGTGGTCGGCGCCGGCGGAGAGCAGCCGCTCGATCGCTTCGGGGCTGCGCACGCCGCCACCCACCTGGATGCTCGCGTCCCCCGACGCGAGCAGGTCGTGCACGATGCGCTCGTTCGAGCCGCGCCCGGTCGCCGCGTCGAGATCGACGACGTGCAGTCGCGTGAACCCGGCCTCCGTCCAGCTGCGCGCGACGGCGACCGGATCGGGAAGCCGCACGCGCTCCGCCGCGTACGATCCACCGACGAGCTGCACGCACGCACCATCGCGGATGTCCACCGCGGGGATCGCGATCATCGAAGCGCCTCCCTCACCATCTCCGCGAGCAACCTGACGCCCTCGCGCGAGCTCTTCTCGGGGTGAAACTGCACGCCGGCGACGCTCCCCGCGCGAACCGCGGCGGGAAAGCGATCCTCTCCCTCCGTCGTCCAGGCGGTGACGACATCCTCGTCCGCCGGCCGGCAGACGAAGCTGTGCGCGTAGTATGCGACGTCGAGCCCCGCGCGCGCGAACGCGGGATCGGCGGCCTGCTCGACGCTGTTCCAGCCGATGTGCGGGACGCGCGGGCTGCGGATGCGCTCGACACGCCCCGCGACGACGCCGAGCCCCTTGCCCTCCCCTTCCTCGCTCTCGTCGAAGAAGAGCTGCATCCCGAGACAGATGCCGATCGCCGGCAGCCCGCCGGTGAGCGCGGCGCGCATCTCCTCGCGTCCCGGCGCGAGGCGGGCGGCGGCGAGCTGGAAGGCGCCCACGCCCGGGAGCACGAGCAGGTCGGTCTCGATCGCGCGCTGCGGATCGGTCTCGACACGCACCTCGTGCCCCGTCTCGGCGAGCGCCTTGCCGAGCGAGTGCAGGTTGCCGGCGCCGTAGTCGAAGAGCGTGAGGCGCTTCACGGCGTGTCCTCCGCGCTCTCGTCTAGCGCGGCGAGCGCCGCCTCGATCATCTCCCACGGGCCGACGCTGATGCGCAGCGCCGAGCCGTTCGTCGTGGCGAGCGCGTCGCCCAACGGGGGTAGCCCCTCGAAGGGACGCACCGCGACCCCCAGCGCGCGCATCCGCTTGGCGCGGTCGTTCGCCCCCGCGACGGGAACGAGGACGAAGTTCGCCGCCGACGGAAGCGGTGAGAGCCCGCGCGCCCGCAGTGCCTCCACCAGTCGCTCGCGGTTCGCGATCGCCATCGCGACGTGCTCGCGCGCCCAGGGCAGCCCGTCGCCCAGTGCGGCGAGGGCCGCACGCTCGGCGAGCGCGCTCACCTTGTACGGCCCGCGCGATTTCTCCACCTCGGCGACGAGCGCGGGTGCGCCCGCGGCGTAGCCGATCCTCAGCCCCGCGAGCCCGAACGCCTTGGACATCGTGCGCGCGATGAGCACGCGCTCGCTCCCCGCCAGCAGGTCGAGGAAGTCCGCGCCGGCGAACTCCGCGTACGCCTCGTCGATGACGACGATGCCGGACGCGCCCTCCACGACGCGCTCGACGGCGGCACGCGACATCGAGTTCCCCGTCGGGTTGTTCGGCGAGCAGACGTAGATGATCCGCGCGTCGGTGGCGAGCATCGCGTCGGCGTCGAGGTCGAGCGACGCCGTCAGGCGCACGGGAAGCGGGCGCAGTCCGTTCATCCGCGCGAAGATCGGGATCATCGCGAACGACGGATCCGGGAACGCGACCGTGTCGCCGGGCTCGGCGAAGGCACGGATCGCCGAGTCGAGCACGTCGTCGGAGCCGCACCCCGTGACGATCCGGTCCGCGCCGACGCCGAGGTAGGCGCCGAGCGCCTCCTTCAGCGACGCCGCGTAGAGGTTCGGGTAGCGCGTCACCGTCGCGACGGCGGCGTCGTGCAGGGCGCGCTCGACCGCCGGCGCCACACCCCACGTGTTCGTGTTGTCGCTCAGATCGATGCGGCAAGGCGCACGGTCGGGCGCGTAGAGCGAGATCGCGCGATAGCTCTCGCGCGCCAGGCGGAGGGCCGCGTCGCGGTCGGTGGTCGGTGCCGGCGTCATGCGCCCCTCTCCCATGCGCGAGCCGCGGCTGCGTGTCCGGGCAGTCCTTCCGCATCGGCGAAGACGCCGACGTCGCCGGCGAGGCGCGCCGCCGCGCGCTCGTCCACGCGCTGGTACGTGGTCCAGCGAATGAAGTCGAGCGTCGAGAGCCCCGAGTAGCAGCGCGCCAGCCCGCCAGTGGGAAGCACGTGGTTCGCTCCCGTCATGTAATCGCCGAAGGCGACCGAGCTCGACGCGCCCACGAACACCGTCCCGGCGCCGCGCAGCGCGGCGAGGGCACGGTCCGCGTCCTCGAGCACGATCAGCACGTGCTCGGCGGCGATCTCGTTGGCGAGAGCGACCGCGCTCGCGAGGTCCGGCGCGGCGAGTACGCCGCCGCGCGTGGCGAGTGCGGCGATCACGATCTCCCGCCGCTCCGCGCTCTCGATCGCGACCAGCAGCTCGCGCTCGATCGCGATCGCGCATTCATCGCCGATCGCGATGGCGAGCGCGAAGGCATCCGGGTCGTGCTCCGCCTGTGCGACGAGCTCGCGCGCGACGAGTCGTGGATCGGCGCTCGAGTCCGCGATCGCCAGCAGCTCGCTCGGCCCCGCCGGCGAGTCGATCGCGACACGGCCCGACACCTGGAGCTTCGCCTCGGCCACGTATGCGTTCCCCGGCCCGACGATGCGGTCGACGCGCGGGACGCTCGTCGTTCCGAAGGCCATCGCCGCGATCGCCCCCGCCCCGCCTAACGCGAAGACGCGGTCCGCCTCCGCGAGCGCCGCCGCCGCGAGCACCACCCCCGCCGGCGACCCGTCGCGCTGTGGAGGCGAGCAGAGCACGACCTCCCCCACGCCGGCGACGCGCGCCGGAACCGCCCCCATCAGCACGCTGCTCGGATACGCCGCGCGCCCACCCGGTGCGTACACCCCGACGCGGCCGAGCGGATCGGGACGTCGTCCGACGACGATCCCCGGCTCCGTCTCGATCTCCTGCGCGAACGGGAGGAAGGCCCGGTGTGCCCGCGCGATATTCTCCGCGGAGCGCGCCATCGCGCGCCGCAGCCCCGGACCGAGCGCATCGAGGGCGCGCGTCCACTCCCGGCGCGGCACCTCGAGCGCCTCGAGCTCCACGCCGTCGAGCTCGCGGGCGAGCGCGCGCAGCGCGTCGTCGCCCTCGTCGCGCACGCGTCGCACGATTGCCGTCACGCGCTCGCGCAGCAGCAGGTCCCCATCGGGCGCGCCGCGCTCGATCAGACGCCGTCGCGCGTCGGCGCTCAGCGCGTTGATCCGGCCGGTGAATGCCAGCTCCTTCGTCGCCACTTCCCGCATCGCTCTCACGTTCCTCGTCGCAGTGTCATAGCCAGTCCGGTGCACCGATCTCAGGGCATCAGGCGCTCGATGCGCGTCACCAGGATCCCCTCGGCGCCGAGCGCCTTGAGCTCGGCGATCGTGCGATAGACGGTGCTCGCCGGCACCACCGCGTGCACCGCGACGTGCGCGCCACCGTTCAGGATGTCGATGACCGTCGGACCGTTGAGCCCGGGCAGCACGCGCGTGACCTCGGTGAGCGCGGCGCGAGGGACGTTCGCCATCAGGTATCGCTTGCCCCGTGCCCGCAGCACCGAGGAGAGCGCGGCGGTGAGCTCGTCGAGCGCACGCGCGCGATCGCGGCCTCCGGCAGCGCGTGCGTCGGGCGCCGCGATCAACCGGGCGGTGGACTCCATGATGGTCTCGACTTCGCGCAGTCCATTGACCTTGAGCGTCGAGCCGGTGGAGGTGATGTCGACGATGATGTCGGCGATGCCGATGTGCGGCGCGATCTCCGCCGCGCCCGAGACCGGGACGACCTCGACCGCGACGCCGCGCCCGGCGAAGAAGCGCTCGGTGAGGCGCGGATACACGGTGGCGACGCGTGCGCCGTCGGGAATGTCGTCCAGCTCGGTGATCCCTCCGTCATCGCTCGATGCGACGACGAGCCGGCAGCGACCGAACTCGAGATCGGCGAGCGTCTCGAGCGCGCGACCGGACTCGCTGACGAGGTCGAACCCCGTCACGCCCGCGTCCGCCGCGCCGTCGGCGACGAATTCGGGAATGTCCTGCGCGCGGACGAACAGCGCCTGAAACTCTCCGCCGAGCGACGCGGTGAGCGCGCGCTCGCCCGTCGCGCGAACCTCGAGTCCGGCGTCGCCGAACAGGAGCCGGGCTTCCTCCGCGAGCCTGCCCTTGTTCGGCAGCGCGATCTTCAACATTCGACCTTCTCCTCGATGCCGGCGGTCGCCGGCGGAAAAAACAAAGGCCCGTCCGGATGGACGGGCCGTGGCACCGCGATACGTGACTTCAGGCGATCAGCGACTCACCCGCGCACGCACGACGACGCCCCGGCCCGGGAGCCGTGGTGCCGATGCGCATGATGGTGAGCGAGGTATCGCATGAGTCGCGAAGACTAGAGGTCGGCGGCATCGAAGTCAACGGGTGGCGACGAAGGGTCGGCCATCGAACGAAGAAGCAGCCCACGCCGCTCGCGTCAGCCGGCGCTCAGGGAAAACAGGCGACCGCGGGGCGGGACGGCACATGCTCTGCACCAATTGCCTACACAACACATTGTGAATAAATTCACAATACTTCGCGGGGATCCGCGGAGAACACGTCCCTTCAAGGCAAAACGTACGGAGGCTTCACGAAATGCGGTTCAACGGACTGGCGCTCGTCGCGGGAGCGATGGCGATCGTCGCCTGCAGCGGTGGCGACAAGAATGCGCAGCAGACCTCGGCGACCCAGAACGACACGGCCGCCGCCCCGGCGACCCAGAACACCGGCGCCGCCGCGACGACCCCGGGCGCGGCCGCGCCGATCACTGGCAAGACCTGGGAAGTCAAGATGATCGGCGACGGTCAGACCTACAAGTTCGACCCCGCCAACATCACCATCAAGCAGGGTGATGGCATCAAGTGGATCATGGTCTCGGGTGGCCCGCACAACGTGGCCTTCATCAACACCCCGGCCGCCGCGAAGAGCCAGCTCTCGGCGAACATGCAGAACCAGATGAAGGAGCTCACCAGCCCGATGATGATGAACCCGAACGAGACCTACATCGTCTCCTTCGCGAACGTCCCGGCTGGCAAGTACGACTACCACTGCGAGCCGCACGCCGCGATGGGCATGACCGGCTCGGTCACCGTTCAGTAATCTCGAGCGGTCGCACGACCTGACGAAGGCGGAGGCGAACAGGCCTCCGCCTTCGTCGTCTCCGCACTGAGTCGCCGTGCGCGCCGTCCTTGTGCGACGCGCGCCACCGCGAGATACTCGCTCCCGATGGCATCCGCCTCCGCGCTCGCACGCCGAAGCCTCCCCGCCGCGTACTGGATCAACGCGCGCGCGCGGAACGTGGTCCGCCGTCCCCTGCGCGTCGCCGTCGTGGCGCTGGTCGTCTTCGTCGTCGCGCTCCTCACCCTGGTCGCGCTCCCGCGCCAGGTACAGCGCGCCGTCGCGGTCGTCGCGCCGTCGCCGAACGAGTGGCGCGACACCGCGCGACTGATCGCCGCCGCGCAACGCGAGCAGCTTCGACTCGCCGCCGCCGAATCCTCGCTCGCCACCGCGCGCGCGATCCTCGCACGTCCGTTGGTGCAACCGGCCATCGACTCCCTCCCGCCCGAGGTCGTGGCTCGGCGCGATTCGATCGCCATGATCGCCGTCGAGCTCTCGCGGCTGATGACGCGCGTGGAGCAGGCGCCTCTCGCTGCGTCGTACCGCGCCCTCGCCGACGCGCCCGTGATGCGCGCCGACGCGCGCGTGCGCGCCCTCGTCGATTCGCTCGCCGACGTCGAGCGCGAGCGCGATGCCTTCGGGGCGGTCGGCGGAATCGACCCGAACTACGTCGCGCTCACCTCGCGCGCGACGACGATCGGCCGCGCGATCGAGGACGTCGCCGAAGCGAAGCGCGCCGAGCTGCAGCGCCAGGTCGCCGTGCTCACCCCACCGCCGCCGGCACCGGTCGAGCGCCCCGTGATCGACACGATGGCGCGCATCGCGAGGCGCGACTCCCTGGAGCGCGTGCTGACGGCGCGTCTGCGCGGGCTCGAGGACGCGCGCCGCAACAATGCCTCCGTCGAGCGGCGCGCCGAACGGGCGCGCGAGCTCGCCAACGTGAAGGCGCCGCCGATCGCGCTCCTCGGCGCCTCCGTCGTCATCGCGCTCGCCCTCGCATTCATCGGCGCCCTCATCGCCGAGATGCGACGGCCGCGCGTCGCCGACGCCCGCGAGGCGGAGCGCGCGACGCGGCTGCGTGTGCTCGCGACCGTCACGGAGTACGTGCCGACGCCGGAGCGCGCACGTCGCCGCGCCGACCGCGAGCTGCCGCCCCTGCTCGAGCCCGGCGCCGATGGCTATCGCTTCGTGTACCTGCACCTCTCCGGCGTCATGCCGGGAAGCTGGGCGGTCGCGGTCGCCGGCCACGATCGCGCGATCGCCGCCGTCGTCGCGGCAAACCTGAGCGCGCTCGCCGCGCTCGACGCGCGCGCGTCGGTGCTCATCGACGCCGACCCGGAGGGCTGCGCGGCAGGAGTCATGCGCATCGCTCCCGGGCCGGGCGTCGGCGAGATCACCCGTGGCGAGCTCGCCTGGACCGAAGCGCCAGTCGCGCAGGTGGTCGGACGCGACCGCGCGACGGAGATCATCCCCGCCGGGCGCCAGGTCCCCGCCGCGGACATCGTCGCCGCGCTCAACCGCGATCTTCCGCGGCTCACGCGCCGTTACGACACGGTCGTCGTGACGGCCGGCGTCGAGACGCTGCTGACGGCCCCCATCCTTCCGCTCGCGCGCGTGATCCTGACCGCGCGCGCGGGAACGACGTATCTCGCCGATCTGGCGCGCGACGTCGCCGCGCTGCGAGCGGCGGGCGCGCAGGTCGTCGGTCTCGTGCTCTGGGATCGCGACGAGCCGCACGTGCCGACCCGCGAGGAGCTCGAGGCGATCACGGCGGCGAGGCGGAGTGGCGTGCCCGCCGAGCTCCTCATCGAATCCCGTGTGGTCTGATCTCGTGCTCGCCGCGGAGCGCGCGCACCTCCAGCGGCTGATGCTGTGGGGAGGCACAAGCGTCGTCGTCGGAATCCTGCTTCTGCTCACCGTCGCGAGGCCTCGCCGCTCGGCGCTGCTCTTTCATTTCGCGCTGCAGACCGCGGCGTGGGGCGCGGTCGACCTCGCGCTCGCCGCGAGCGGCGTGCGCGGCCTCGCGATGCGCGATCTCGCCGCCGCGACCCGGCTCGACCGCTTCCTCTGGTTGAACGTCGGGCTCGATGCCGGGTATGTCGCGGTGGGTGTCACGCTCGCGCTCAGTGCATGGCTGCTCGGCCGTCGGCTCGGTGGTATCGGCGCCGGCATCGCTGTCGTCATCCAGGGGCTCGCGCTGCTCCTGCTCGACACGCGCTTCCTGCTCTTCCTCGAACGCTCCGTCTGAACGCCGCCATGGCTGAAGTCACTCTCGATCTTCGCGACCTCCCGAAAGCCGAAGCCTACGAAACGCTCGCCGATCACGTCGAGCACGTGCTCGCGGGAATCGACGACCCGATCGCCGGAATGGCGACGATCAGCGCACTGCTGCACCACGCCTTCGGTCATCTCTGGACGGGCTTCTACCGCGTCGTCGAGCCGGGACGCCTTCTTCGCGTCGGGCCGTACCAGGGGACGCTCGGCTGCCTCGAGATCGAGGTCGGGAAGGGAGTGTGCGGCACCGCCGCAGCGCGGCGCGAGACGGTGCTCGTCGAGAACGTGCACGAGTTTCCGGGACACATCACCTGCGACGCGCGCTCGCAGTCGGAGATCGTCGTACCTGTCTTCGACGGTGCGCGGCGCCTGATCGCGGTGCTCGACATCGACTCCGACCGCACCGGCGCCTTCGACGCCGCGGATCAGGCGGCCCTCGAGGAGCTGATGCGCTGGTTCGAGCGTACGCGCTGACCGACGCGGGCCGCGCGACATCGGCGATGCGTCCGGGATGAACCGTCGCTAGATTGCGAAGCGCTTCCCACCGATCCGATGTCCGTCACCGGCTACTCCGACCGCATCAATCACGCTCTCGCCTACGCGGCGAAGCACCACGCCCAGCAGGTGTGGAAGGGGAACTCGCGTGTCCCCTACTTCACCTATCCGGCGAACCTGGCCGTCATCCTCACGCGCTACGGCCAGGATGACGACACCGTCATCGCCGGGGTGCTGCACGAGGTAGTGAGCGACTGCATGCGCGCCGGCCAGACGCGCGAGATGCTCGAGGAGCGCGTCGGCACCAAGTTCGGCCCCGCCGTGCTCGACGCGCTGCTCGCCATCGCCGAGCGGAAGGCGGACGACGACGGAATCGAGCTCTCGATCGAGGAGCGGAAGAGCGACGTGGTGGATCGCCTCGCGGCCGCCGGCGAGCGCGCGCGGTGGATCGTCGCCGCGAGCCTGCTGCACACCGGGGGCTCTCTCCTCGCCGACCTGCGCCGGACGGCGTATCCCGAGACGGTCTGGGGGCGGTTCAGCGGAGAGCGCGAGGACGTCGTCGCCTCCTTCCGCCGCACGGTCTCGCGACTCGGCGAGGTCGGATTCCACGCGCCGATCATGGCTGAGCTCACCACCGTGGTCGAGTCGCTCGAGCGGCTCGCCGCCGAATCGAGCGGCCCCGCTCCACGACTGGCGCGCTGAGCGCTATCTTCGAGAGACGCTTTCGCCGACCAGACTTCTCACGACTCCAATGGCCATCGACCGGAACGACGTCGCGGTCGCGCGCGCCGAGCGCGCCCCCGTCAACAACAACGCGCAGGGCTGGGGTGTCGCGGCGTTCATCGTCGCGCTGGCGCTCGCCTGCACCTTCACGGCGTACTACATCCACGTGAAGACCTTCCGCTCGCCTAACGATCCGTCGGCGCCGGCGACGGTGCTCGAGCACACGCCGCACGCGTAACGGCGGGGTCGGGGGTCAGCGGCAAGGGGTCGGGAACTGCGACGAGGGACGAGTGATCTTCACTCGTCCCTCGTTTCGCGTCATGCCGACCCCCGACCCCCGACCCCCGAACCGCGGCCCCTCGCTACACGCCCACCGTCTCCCGGGCGCCAGTCGCCGGATACGTCCGCGCCACGTAGTCCTCGAGAATCTTCAGGAACTCGGGGACGATCGTCTCGCCCTTGAGGGTCGTCATCAGCGCGCCGTCGACGTAGACCGGAGCCTTCGGCTCCTCGAAGGTGCCGGGGAGGGAGATTCCGATGTTCGCGTGCTTCGACTCCCCGGGTCCGTTCACGACGCAGCCCATCACCGCGACCTTCATGTCGACCACGCCGGGATGCTTCTCACGCCAGACCGGCATCTGCTCGCGCAGGTAAGTCTGGATGTCTTCGGCCATGTGCTGGAAGAAGGTCGACGTCGTGCGCCCGCAGCCGGGGCAGGAGGTCACCTGCGGGGTGAAGCTGCGCAGCCCGAGCGACTGGAGGATCTGCTGCGCGACCTGGACCTCTTCCGTGCGGTCGCCGTTAGGCTTCGGCGTCAGCGAGACGCGAATCGTGTCGCCGATCCCCTCGGCGAGCAGGATCGAGAGACCCGCCGTGCTGGCGACGATCCCCTTGGTGCCGAGCCCCGCCTCGGTGAGCCCGAGGTGGAGCGGATAGTCGCAGCGCGCGCCGAGGCGGCGGTAGACGTCCACGAGATCCTGCACCTGCGAGACCTTCGCCGAGATGATGATCCGGTCGTGCGGCAGGCCGACCTCCTCGGCGAGCGCCGCCGAGCGGAGCGCGCTCTCGAGCATCGCCTCGATATAGACGTCGCGCGCGTTGCGCGGGCTCCCGGCGCGCGCGTTCTCGTCCATCATCGCGGTGAGGAGATCCTGGTCGAGCGAGCCCCAGTTCACGCCGATGCGCACCGGCTTGCCGTTGTCCACCGCGATCTGCACGATCGTGCGGAAGTTCTCGTCGCGGCGCTTGCTGCCGACGTTCCCCGGATTGATGCGGTACTTCGCGAGGGCGCGCGCGCAGTCGGGGAAGCGCGTGAGCAGCAGGTGCCCGTTGTAGTGGAAATCGCCGACGATCGGGACGGTGAGCCCCTCGTCGTCCGCGAGCCGGCGCACGATCTCGGGGACCGCCGCCGCGGCGCCTTCGTTGTTGACCGTGACGCGCACGATCTGCGAGCCGGCGCGAGCGAGCGCCGCCACCTGCACGACGGTGGACGCGACGTCCGCCGTGTCGGTGTTCGTCATCGACTGCACGACCACCGGGTGCGACGAGCCCACCAGCACGCCGCCGACGTTGGTGGTGACCGTCGGCCTCCGAGTTCCGAATCCCACGACCCTCTCCCTCGCGAAAGCTGTTCGGCGCGGCGGTGCACCGCGCATGCATAAAGCTAGTCGAGCCGGGCGACGACGGGGCAGCGGAGCAGCCCTCGCATCTTCCGTCCGCTGACCGGACGGCCCATGTTGTGCGCCGTCACCGGCGCGGTCCCATCATACCCCGGTGACGACCACGCGTCCCGCACATAACGAACGAGCATTCCATGGCCGACGACATCGATCGCGACGACGTTCCCGCCCCCACTCCCGCGGCACCACCGCGCCGCCGCCGGCACTGGCTACGCTGGATCATCACCATCGTCGTTCTCGTGCCCCTGCTGGTGATCTCTCTCTGGACCGCGATCGCGCTCAACTGGAGCTACTCCCGCGGATACCGCTCGGGGTACGTGCAGAAGTTCTCGAGGAAGGGTTGGCTCTGTAAGACCTGGGAGGGCGAGCTCGCGATCGTGAACGTGCCGGGCAGCCAGCCCGAGATCTTCCGCTTCACGGTTCGCAAGGATTCCATCGCGAGTCTCCTGCAGCATGCGATGGGGGACCGGGTGACGCTTCAGTACGCGCAGCACGTGGGCATACCCGTCTCCTGCTTCGGCGACACCCAGTACTTCGTCGAGGGTGTGCAGGCGATCACCGAGATGACGCCGACAGCGCCCGCGCCGCCGATGCCGGCAACACCCTCGGGATCCGGGGCGACGAACACCCCTGGGCCCGGCGCCACCCCCCGCCCCTGAGCGCCAATCCGATGATGGGCAGCATACTCGTCTGTTGCCCTTCCACCAGAAGCTGATAGATTGGGGCCGTGCCGCGGTCACGGTGATCACGCGCACGGAGACAGCCCGCGCAGCGCGGGCATCGGTATTCAGGAGCTAGGCAATGCGCACGACTGGCAAGGTGAAGTGGTTCAACGACGCCAAGGGTTTTGGCTTCATCACCCCCGACAACGGCTCGAAGGATTGCTTCGTGCACTACTCGGCGATTCAGGGCAGCGGCTTCAAGACGCTGGCCGAGGGTGATGCTGTCGAGTTCGACATCGTCGAGGGGCAGAAGGGCCCGGCGGCGGAGAACGTCACCAAGGCTGGCGGCAGGTAGCCGGCTCCAGCTCGATTTGAACGGGGCACCCTACGGGGTGCCCCGTTCGCTTTTCCGGGAGTGTCCGGGTGGTCGCCCGCGACGGCGAGGCGCGGCGGTCTCCATCGCGTGGATCAGGCGATGCGCGATCTCTCGCTCGAGGGCGGCGAGGTCGAGGCGCACGGAGAGTGCGGGGGTGAGGGCCAGATCAGAATGATGGCCTGCGAGCAGCCGCTGCGCGATCTCGACGGCGCGCGCAGCCGGGACGGCGAGCTCCCGCTGCAGGTCTCGGACGATCGCGGCGGTGAGGAGGGCGCGCATGGACAGCCGGCGCGACACGCCGCGCGCGAATCGTTCGACGCCCCGGATGTCATGGTGGGCGATCAGATTGTCCAGCCATTTGCGATCGACATCGAGCGCAAGTGCGCCAACGGCAACGTCGTACGCGCGCAAGTAATTGGTCCTAACAAAATAGGAACTTTACTGATGGCCGCATAATGCGGTGTGTTCCTCGAAAAATAGGAATATTCTGCCGCCTCGCCAGTCCAATCACGGCCGCGACGAGAGCCGCCAGACGGCGGACTCCCAACTTGAATCAATCGCACCACCCGATGCGGCCGACACTTTTGCCCCTCCCCCGCTCGAGACATACATTCCCGCCCCACCTCAGTCGCCGATCCGTCAGCACCCCATGAACTCTCCGCGCCCCTTCCGTCATCTTCGTCGTGCCGCGATCGGCATCGCTGCCGCCCCGCTCGCGCTAACGCTCGCGCCGCGTCCCGCGATTGCCCAGGCGACCGGCAGCGCCGGCACGAGCCGAGGTCCCTCCGCGGACGCCGCACCGTCGCCCGCGCTCGTCGTCTTCATCACCGTCGACCAGCTGACGCCGGTCTACTTCGAGCGCTACGGCAGCCAGCTCGATGGCGGGTTCGCCCGGCTCCTCCGCGGCGGGGCGGTCTACCTCAACGCCTACCAGGACCACGCGATCACCGAGACCGCGCCCGGACACGCGGCCACCCTCTCGGGTCGCTTCCCGCGCAGTACCGGCATCGTGATGAACTCGGCCGGGGTGCAGGATCCGCAGTCTCCCGTCATCGGCGGCGGAGCGCCAGCCGCCTCGCCCTTCCGGTTCCGCGGCGGGTCGCTCATCGACTGGATGCGGATCGCCGATCCGCGCACGCGCGCGCTCTCCGTCTCGCGCAAGGATCGTGGCGCGATCCTGCCCCTTGGCCGCGCGAAGCAGAATGTGTTCTGGTACTCCTCGCGCGGCACCTTCACCACGAGCCGCTACTACGCGGACACGCTGCCGACCTGGATCCGCGACTTCAACGCGCGGCGTCTTCCGCAGTCGATGGCTGGCAGGCGGTGGGAGCTCTCGCGCGGCGCGAGCTTCTACCCGGAGCCCGACAGCGTCCCCGTCGAATCCGGCGGGCACGACTTCCTCTTTCCGCACGTGCTGCCCGACGACTCGGCCGCCGCGGCGAGCGCGCTCCCGGGCTTCCCGTGGATGGACGAGCTCACGCTGTCCGCCGCGCTCGCCGGCCTGCGCGCGCTCGACCTTGGCCATGGCCCCGCGCCCGACCTGCTGGCCATCTCGCTCTCGACGACCGACGCGATCGGTCACCAGTACGGGCCCGACTCGCGCGAGGCGCACGACCAGTTTCTCCGGCTCGACCGCTCCCTCGGGGCCTTTCTCGACACGCTCTTCACACTTCGCGATTCGACGCGCGTCATCATCGCGCTCACGGCCGATCACGGCGTGACGCCCTTCCCCGAAGTCTCCGGCCCGGGCCGCCCCGCCGACGCTCGTCACGTGCAGCTCGACTCGCTCGTGTCGGCCGTTCGCGCCTCGGTACGCGCGCGCGGCGCGGACACGACGAGCGTGCGCTTCGACGAGGGCGTGCTCTCCCTCGACCGGGCGGCGCTCGCGCGCGCCGGGATCGCCCGCGACTCGCTGGCGCGCGCCTTCGCGAGCGCGGCACGTCGCGTTCGCGGTGTGCTGCGCGCCGACGACGTGCGCACCTACGCGCGCGCCGATACGGTGCGGGACGCGGTCGCCCGCCGCTGGCTGCACACCCTCACTCCGGACTCGCAAGCCGCTGTCGCGGTGACGCTGCGGCCTTACACCGTCTGGGGAGCCCCCGACAGCCCGATCGCCATGCACGGTTCGCCGAGCGATCTCGACGCACGCGTCCCGATCATCTTCTACGGCACACCCTTCCGCCCCGGCCGCCACGCCGAGCGCGCGCGCGTCGTCGATCTCGCGCCGACGCTCGCGCGCGTGCTGCGGGTCGCTCCGACCGACCGGCTCGACGGACGCGTCCTCGAGGCGGCGCTCCGTTAGGCATCGATGTCGACGTACCACCGCCGCCGGCTGGTCGAGCTCAAGCACGCCTTCGACGAGGCGCGCTTCGGCGCGGAGCGCACCCTCAATCTGCGCGCGCACCTCCCCACGGCCGCCGAGGCCGCCCGCCGCGCCGACGCCTGGCTGCGCGAGCGGCAGGCCAGCGGCGCGCGCGAGGTGCTCGTCATCACGGGCCGCGGCAACAGCAGCGACAACGGCTTCTCCGTGGTGCGGGAATCCGTCGCGAAGACGCTGCGCACCCTCCGTCGGCTCGGCGTGGTGGACGCGATCGCCGAGCACACCGCCGGCTCCTTCGTCGTCACGCTCGCGCCGATGCGCCGGCTCTGGGAATCGGCGCGCCGTGCCGCGCCCGCCTCCGACGAGCGCCCCCGGGGGCGCTCGTCCACGCTCGGGCTCGCGCCGGAGACGGTCGCGCTCCTGCGGGCGCTCGCGGAGCGGTCGCTCGACGCGTTAGGCATCCGCGACCGCGACGCCTTCCTCGGGCGCGAGATGGAGAGCCAGCTCGCCCTCCTCGTGCGCGCCGTGCCCGACGGCGCCGACCGCGAGAGCCGGCTGCGCGAGGTGATCCGGCGCGCGCTCGATGAAGACGACGACCGCGCGCGCTGACGATCCGAGATGAACCTCCTCCAGTTCGCGGTCGTGACCTTCACGTCGGTCCTCTTCATCGTCGATCCGATCGCGGTGGTCCCGACGTATCTCGTGATCACGAGCCACGAGACCCCCGAGCAGCGCCGCCGCACGGCGCTCCGCGCCTGCATCGCTGCCGCGCTCCTCCTCATCGGCTTCGGGCTCGCCGGGCGGCTCATCTTCCAGGTGCTCGGCATCACGCTGCCCGCGTTCCGCGTCGCAGGTGGACTCATCCTCTGGCTCGTCGCGATGGACATGCTGCGGGCGCAGCGCACGACCCAGGAGGGCGCGGAGGAGATCGAGGAGGGCACCGCCAAGGAGGACGTGGCGATCACTCCGCTCGCGATGCCGATGCTCGCCGGTCCCGGCGCGATCTCGACGATCATGGTGCTCGCCGGACAGGCGACCACGATCGCGCAGTCCGTCGTCGTCTACGCGTCCATCGTGCTCACGGCCGCGGTCTCCTGGCTCACGCTGCGCCTCGGCGTCGGACTGGTGACGCGAATGGGACAGACCGGGATCCGCGTGATGACGCGCATCATGGGGCTGCTGCTCGCCGCGCTCGCCGCGCAGTTCGTGCTCACCGGCGTGCGCGAGGGACTCGCCCTCTAGCGCCTTCTCAGGGCGACGACGGTGGGTTGCCCTGCTGGGCGCGCACCAGGCTGTCCATCCGCGCGCGGCGCCGCTCGATCTCGCGCCGAATGGACTCGCGCTCCGCGGCGAGCGATTCGGCGCGCGCCACAGCCGTGGTGGAGTCGCGGCGCGCGCGGATGGCGGCGCTGTCGATCGCAGGCGTGACCGGAGCGGCGGAAGGGGTCGCCGTGCCGCCAGGCGTCGCGGCGGGCGTGCTCGGCGCGGGCTCGCTGGTCGGCACCTCGCGCCGCGTGTCGGCGGTCGTGCCTCTCGCCACTCGACGATTCGAAGCACGGGAGGCCGGCGGCGTCCGGGAAGAGGTGCCAGTCGGCTGACTCCGCGTCGCCGGGCGACTCGCGCCGAGGCCGGGAGCGGCGCTCGCGGCGCTGCTGTCCACACGCAGCGTGGGCGACAGCGCGCTCGTGCCCTGCTGCTCCGCGGCGCCTCGACGTCCCGCCGCGTAGCCGATCGCGACGCCAAGCGTGAGGACCGCCACCGTGATCCCCGCGACGATGGCGAGCCGCCGATTCGCCGCGAGGTACTCGAGCGAGCGGGCCACGGGTGCGAAGGCCTCGGGCGACGCGCTGGGTTTCGCGCGCGACGCGACCGCCGGAGCCGGGGGTGTGACCGAAGCGAACGTCGCCGGGGCGGGCCCCGCTTGCGTGATCGGCGTCGCCGCCTCGCGCGGCGGCTCGGCGGCCGGCTCGATGCTGTGCTCGATCTCCCGTTCGGTGTCCGAGGCGGGCGAGCTCGCGAGCGCCTGGTCGCTCACGACCGGAACGCCACCGCGCGGCGAGCGGCGTCGCGCGACGTAGGCGCGCGGGAGAACGCGCCCCGCGGGATCGGTCGCGACGGGCACCGATCCGGGAGGAACGACGCGAACGACGCCCGTCGGCGAGCGACGCCGCGGCGAAGGCGGCGTCGGCGGGGGCGCCGCCTGGGGTCCGGCGATCGCGGCCAGTCCCGGCGGCGTGAGCCGCGGCCGCCGCGAATGTCCCTCCGGAGCCGGCGTGCCTAACGGCATGACCGGAAGGAAGGGAGGCGCCGTGTGCTCCTCCCGCGGCGGCGCCGGCCGCGTCGACGGCTCGATCGCGATCTCGCTCAGCGTGCGCGCGGCGATCGGGATCGGCAGGTCGAGCGATGACAGTCCGCGATCATCGATCACGGCGGTCGGGGAGCGCGGCGGCTCGAGCGCGGCGATCGACTGGCGCGCGTGCTCGGCCGTGGCGCCGCGAATGGCCCCCGAGCATACGCACCCCGACGCGACGGCGATGTCGATCAGGACATCGGCGCGCGACAGCACTCGCTCGGCGACGTCGGTGGCGAGCTCCTCCCCGCCCAGCGCCTCCGCGCGCAGTCGTGTGCGATTCCAGAGCTGATCGGGTGCGGGCAAGCCACCGGGCTGCGACCAGTGACGCCGCCGGTCCGGCGGGATCACCGACTCGAAGACCTCCGGCTGCTCGAGCAGTTCGATTCCGCGCTCAGCGAGCTGTGCCAGAAGCTCTTCCGGCGTGAGTCGTGCATCGATGGAATCGTCGGAAGCGGCAGGGCAGCGTCCCACGTAGGTCACGCGGATCCCGCCCGGTGAGTGCGAGCGCAGATACTTCGCGACCGCGACCGGGGGAGCGACGAGTGACACGAGATTCGCGGCGAGCTCGGTTCCCACGGCGAGCATGCGGCGGGCGACGTGAGGGCAGGCGCACTGGATCACCGGGCGCACCGGACGCGATTCGATCACTCCGAGCGTCGCCGCTGCGACGAGCTCGTCACCCCAGCTCGCGGGGATGGCGGCACGGAAGCCCGCGGCGAGACACGCGTGCGCGAGTTGCACGGGGGTCGCGGGGCGGGCGGCGAGTTGCGCATCGTTGCCGAGGATCACCACGGCCGGCGGCAACGGAGCGCGGGGATCAGCGGGTGGTGTCGTCGTCGACACGCGTGAGCCTGCTTCGATGCGGGACAGGCCCTAAGGAAGCGAAAATCATGCTTGAAGTCCAGAGCGGCCCGGACATTGCAAAAAATTGCGGGGTTCATCCACCACAAAAGGGGCGGGGATGGTCGAAGCAGTAGGAGCGCGCGGCTCGAGCCGACTCTCGGCTGAGGAGCGCGCAGCGATCGCCGCGTACGCAGCACGCGCGACATGGCCGAGCGGGTTCGTCATCTATCAGCGTGGGGCGCCCGCCGACGGGATCTTCGTCGTGATGCGCGGGCGCGTCGTTCTGCGAAGCCGCGTCCGAGCAGGCCGGGGATTCGTCCCCGGCGTCGCCTCCGCCGGTGAGACGTTCGGCGCAGAGGGACTGGCTCAGAGCTCCCGATACGCAACCGATGCGCGCGCCGACGAGGAAACGGAAACACTTCACCTCAGCGGCGCGCGCTTTCGTGCATTCGTCCGCGAGCAGCCGCAGCACGCGCTCTGTCTCATCGGACAGGTGATGTGTGAGCGCGCATCGCTCCTCGAGCGGCTGCGCGAGCTGACGACGCTCAGCGTCGAGCAGCGGCTCGTCGCGACGCTCCTCCGCCTGTCGACGAGCGAGGGCTTTCCCTCTCCGGACGGCTCGCTCGTGCTCGATCCGGCGCGCTACCGCCTCCTCTGCGAGATGGTGGGCGCGACCCGTGAGTCGGTCTCGCTCGTGCTCGCGAAGCTGGTCGGTGAAGGCCTGGCGACGCGCGACGGCGCCATCATCACGGTCGAGCCGCCGGGGAAGCTTGCCGCGAAGCTCGATCAGAGCTGGCTCGATGGTGACGCACTTCTCTCGCTGAGCGCCGCCGGTGATCGAGAGCGCCGCGCCCTGACCTGAGCGGGCTATATTGACCGGGATGCACGACAAGGGCACGAATCCCGGTGGCGAGCACGAAGCGGATTCAGGACCGGTGACACCCCGCGAGCTCGCGGAGCTCCTGCGCGGCGACACCCCGCCGTTCCTGCTGGACGTTCGCGAGCCGGCGGAGAACGCACACGCACGCATTGGAGGGGAGACGCTGATACCACTGCGTACCCTTCCCACCGCGGTCGAGGACATCCCGCGCGACCGCGTGGTCGTGGTCTACTGCCACCACGGTGCGCGGAGCGCGCGCGCCGTCGATTTCCTTCGAGCGCACGGGATCGACGCCCGCAACCTCACCGGCGGGATCGACCGCTGGAGCATCGAGGTGGATCCATCGGTCCCGCGATACTGATCGCCGGCTTCATCGCCGCGGCCGGCGCGGTCCTCTGGTTCGGGCGCCGGTCAGCGCGGGCGCTCGCCGCCGAGGTCCGACGCCGGCTCGTGCCCGGCGCGAACGGCATCGTTCCCGGCGCCGAGCCGATCTCCCTCGAGGGCAACAGCGGGCGCGCGGTGCTCATGCTGCACGGCTTCGGCGACACCCCGCAGACGCTCCGCTACATCGCCGAAGCGATGCATGCCGAGGGCTACACGGTGCGTGCGCCACTCCTGCCGGGGCATGGAAGGACGCTCGCCGCTTTCGGGGCGACGCGCGCGAAGCAGTGGATCGCGGCGGCGCGCCAGGCCTACGAGGAGCTGACCGCGACGCACGGGCCCTCGCCGATTGTCGGCCTCTCGATGGGAGGCGCGCTCGCGATCATCCTCGCCGCGGAGACGCCGGCGATGCCGGCCCTCGCCCTCGTCGCGCCCTACGTCAGCATGCCGCGCAGGGCGCGCATCGTCGCCCGCTTCCATTCCCTGTGGCAGCTCGTCACGCCGTATTTCCGGTCGGGGGGCGAGCGTTCGATCCACGACGAGAGCGAACGCGCGAAGAACCGCGGTTACGGCGTGCTCACTCCCGGGCTGCTCTTCGAGCTGTCGCGCGTCGTGCGCCGCGTGCAGGTCTCACTTCCGCGAGTGCAGGCGCCGACGCTGGTGATCCACGGGTTGAACGACGAGCGAATTCCCCCCGATGCCGCCGCCCGCGAGTATGCGAGGCTCGGCGCCGCGGACAAGCGGCTCGTCTGGCTCGATCAGGGAGGACACGTGCTGACCGTCGACTACGGACGCGATCGCGTGATCGGCCTCGTCGGCGACTGGCTCGCGCGACATCCCGCGAGGGCCCCCGGCGCGGACGCATCACGGCGCGCGATGCCCTGAACGAAGAAGAGGGCGCGCCGAGCGGCGCGCCCTCTTCTTCGTTCGGTGAGCGAATCAGAAGCGATCCTGAACGCGCTCGACCACGGTCTCGATCGTGTCCTTCACGACGCCCGCCGCGTCCGCCGCCTGCTGCAGAACGGCGCCGCCGACGCGCTTCACGCGCTCCACCGGCGACTGCGCGCGCCGCGTCGAGCTCTTGCGGCTCGAGCCGCCCGAGCTCTTGCGAGCCGACGACTTCTTCGCCCCGGCCGACCGCGCCGTGGGCCGCTTCGACGCGCTCTTGCCCGCCGCGCCACGCGCCGTCGGCCGGCGCGCGCCGGACGACTTCTTCCGCCCGCTCGACGAGCTGCTGCTTGCGCCGCGCTTGGCGCCGCGCTTGGCGCCCCCGCGCTTCGCGCCTCCACGCTTTGCACCGGCGCGCTTGGCACCGCCGCGCTTTCCAGCACTGCTTCCGCTACGGCGCGAGCCGCCGCGTGACGACTTGGCCTTCGTTGCCATGTTCGGTCCTCATGAGGGTGGGTGCCGGGCGCAACCGCAATTTTCGCGCACAAGCTGAGGCATATGCGAACTGTGCGCCGCTGGCGAGCCGATGCCGCTCGCCGACGGGCGCGCCCGGGATATATTCCCGCCCCGCAGGACCACCCAGGGAGACCAACCGACATGCGATACAGCGCGCTGATGCTCGCCGCGGCGCTCGCGGCGTGCAGCACGAAGCAGGACGCCACCGTGGAAAGCGCCGCGGGGCGCGTCCCGGCCGATACCGACGTCGCCGCACAGGGGACGGGGATCCCGAGCGGCTACACCGCGATCACCGACGATGCCGGCGCGAAGCTCACGAGCATCCGCTACGCCGCGAACGGAGGAAACTGGGAGGTCACCACGGGGCCGGCGCACATCGTCTTCGCCCCGGGTGACACCGCGAGCGGGAGCTATACGGCGGCCGCGACCTTCACCCAGCTCGAGGCCCCGCACCATCCCGAGGGATACGGCCTCTTCGTGGGTGGACGGAACCTCGACTCGCCGAACCGCACCTACACCTACTTCCTCGTGCGCGGGAACGGCATGTTCCTCGTGAAGTCGCGCGAGGGCGCGAACACGAAGGACGTCATCACCTGGACGGCGAACCCCGGAGTGCCGAAGGCCGACAGCGCGGGGCGCGCGACCTACCGGCTCGCGGTACGCGTCGCCGCCGATTCGGTGCGCTTCATGGTGAACGACAGGCAGGTCGGCGCGGTGAAGGCGGGGACCGTGGCAACCGATGGCGTCGCCGGCGTGCGCGTCAACCACAACCTGCACGTGCGCACCGCGCCGGTGGCCATCACGCGTTAGGCGTCTCGGCGACGCTCCGGCGGGCGCGGCATGGTCCGCGTCTCGCCGTGCCGCAACAGCCAGCAGCGATCGGGAGCAAGCCCACGAGCCGCCCAGGCGCGCGATGCGCGCCTGGGCGGCTCGTCCGTCGGCTCGTCGGTGAGACGAAACGTTCCCCAGTGGACGCCGAGCATGACGGGCGCCGATGAGGCGCCACCGCCGAGGGCGGCGGTGGCGTCCACCGCCTCCTCGGCGTTCATGTGGACGGGACGCATGAACCAGCGCGGCTCGTACGCGCCGATCGGCATGATCGCGAGATCGAAGGGGCCGAGCCGCTCGCCGATCACCGCGAACTCGGGATGCAGCCCCGTGTCCCCGGCGTAGAACACGCGCCACCCGCCGGCGTCGATCGAGAAGCCGGCCCAGAGCGTGGAATCGCGATCGCCGAGCGACCGCCCGCTGAAGTGCTGCGCCGGCGTCGCGGTCACGGCGGCGTCGGCGGCACGCGTGGACTGCCACCAGTCGAGCTCGACGACCTGCGACACGCCGAACGCGGTCAGCCGCGCGCCGACGCCGAGGGGTGCGACCCATCGGGCACCGGGATGCGCGGCTGCCAGCTGCCGCACTGTCGGTGCATCGAGATGATCGTAGTGGTCGTGCGAGACGAGCACGACATCGAGTGGTGGCAGCGCCCCGAGCGGCATCGCCGCCGGCACGAGCCGACGCGGCCCCGCCCAGCTCACGGGCGAGGCACGCTCGCTCCACACCGGATCGACGAGCACGTTCATGGGACCGAGCTGGAGGAGCGTCGTCGAATGTCCGACCCACGTCACGCGCAGCGCGCCGTCCTCCACCCGCGGCGTCGCGATCGACGGTGCGACCGTCGGCGGCGCCACCGCCCCCGGCCCGCGCTCGCCGCGCAGGCGCCTAACGGCGCGGTCGAGCGACCACCGCACCACCGAGCCGAATCCCTTCGGCTGCCCGCCGGGCCACGGGTTGCGATAGTGGCCGTCGCTCGTGCGGTGCGCCGGCGCGGTCGCATCCGGCGCGCTGGAGCCTTCCTCTCGTCTCATGTCTGGCGTCATCGGCGAAGAAGTTGTCGGCGCGCGCGATGGCGCGAAGATTGATCGCAACGGCTCCCCGCGCGACTCGGCGCATCTCTCTCCAGACCCGTGCCAGACATGGACGTTCCGGCGGTACGCGCACCCGACTTCCCCGAGGGACTCGACTGGATCGGCACCGACGGCCGCGCGCTGTCCATCGCCGACCTGCGCGGGAAGATCGTGATCCTCGATTTCTGGACCTACGGCTGAATCAACTGCATCCATGTGCTCCCGCAGTTGCGGGAGCTCGAGCAGCAGTTCCACGACGAGCTCGTCGTCGTCGGAGTCCACAGCGGCAAGTTCATCACCGAGCGCGACACGGCGCGCATCGCCGAAGCGGCGCAGCGGCTCGGCGTGAACCACCCGGTCGTCAACGACCGCCAGTTTCGCGTGTGGCGCTCCTACGCCGTCCGCGCCTGGCCGACCATCGTCGTCATCGATCCGCGCGGCTACGTCCTCGGCCAGCACGCTGGGGAGTTCACCGCCGAGACGGTGGCGTCCGCCCTGCGGGAGATCATCGCCGGCGCGGGCGACGCGCTGCAGCGCGGCGAATGGCACCACGCCGACGCTCCACCGCGTGATGCGTCGGCGCTGCGCTACCCCGGCAAGGTTGCGGTCGACGGCGACCGCATCGCGATCGCCGACAGCGGCAACGACCGCGTGGTCGTCGGCACGCTCACCGGCCCCGCGGCGGTGCGCGTCGACGCGGTGTTCGGCGGGTCGCGCGGGTGGCGCGACGGCGCGGAGCCACTCTTCGACTACCCGCAGGGACTGCTCTTCGAGGGCGACACACTGCTCGTCGCCGATGCTGGAAACCACGTGATCCGCGCGATCGATCTCCGCGGCCGCGCGGTGCGCACCGTTGCGGGAACGGGGCAGCAGCTGCGGACGCGCGCCGACCTCGCCGCGGGCGCGCTCTCCTCGCCATGGGATCTCGCGAAGCTCGGTGACCGCGTCGCGATCGCGATGGCGGGGAATCACCGGCTCTATCTGCTCGACCGGAGCGCCGGCCGCGCTGCTCCCTTCGCCGGAAGCGGCGCCGAGGAGCTCGTCGACGGGGCGCTCATGCAGGCCGCGCTCGCGCAGCCGATGGGGATCTGCGCCGCCGACGAGCGATTCTACTTCGCCGACTCGGAGAGCAGCGCGATCCGCTGGGCCGACCCGTCGACGAGCGCGGTGGGCACCCTCGTCGGTACCGGACTCTTCGACTTCGGCGACGTGGATGGCGAAGGAGACGCGGTGCGCCTGCAGCACCCGCAGGCCGTGCTCCCGATGCGCGACGGGCGTCTCCTCCTCGCCGATTCGTACAACGACGCGCTGAAGTGGCTCGATCCCCGCACGCGGCGGGTGACGACGTGGGTGCGTGGTCTGCACGAGCCGAGCGGGCTCGCGGCCGGCGACGGCGTCGTCTACGTGGCCGACACCGACTCGCACCGCGTCGTCGCGATCGACGGGGAGACGCGCGTGGTCACTCCGCTCGCGCTCGACTGGTCGGCGGCCGGCGCCGCTCGCCGTTAGGCGTCAGGTCGGCTCGACCGCCGCGATCGCGACGTTCTCGCGGACGTGCGACGCGTCGCGCATCCCGACGAGCGCGCTCGTGACGCCGGGTGCACCGCGGACGAACGCGAGCGCGCGCTGGGCGTCGGTGTCGAAGCGCGGCAGCGCGTCGCGCACCGCGGTCGGCAGCGCGCGGGCGAGCGACGCCTGCATCAGCGAGGCGCTCGCGACGACGGTGATGCCGAGGTCCAGCGCCGCCTCCACGAGCGTCCGCGGCCGCCCGCCGACGAGCTGCGTCTGCGCGCGCAGCGCCTCGCTCATCGCGAGGTTCACGGGAAGCTGCACGACGCGGAAGTGGTGCGCCTCCCCCGCCACCTCGCGCGCGATGCCCACCAGCTCCTCGAGCGACAGGTGGTCGCGCGCGTCGGGAGGGACGCGGAAGCCGTTCCACGTCGCGCACCCGAAGCTGCCGATGTCGCCGGCGGCGACCTTCGCCTCGAGCGCCTCGAAGGCGCGCACCATCCGCCGGCGGAAGGTCTCACGGCCGAGCGTCGGCAGCTCCTGCTCCGGGTTGTGCACGTAGTACCAATCGATCGTCGCGATGCCGAGGTTGGCCCGGCTGCGCGCGATCTGGTCGGCGAGGAAGGCGGGCGCGAGACAGTGACCCCCCCCGACCACGTCCTCGCGACGCATCACGCCACGTTCGAAGTACTCACGCTCGAGCAGCGCGTTGTATTCGTCCCGCGACGCGGGGACGTTGCCGTCGAGTGGGATGTAGCCGCCCTTCGTGCAGATCACGAGCTCGTCGCGTCGGACGGTGCCCGCCGCGAGCAGCGCCGCCACCGCGACGCCGACGGCGCGCTCCGAGCGCTGGCACCGATAGTTGATCGCGGTGTCGATCAGGTTCACGCCCGCGCCGACCGCGGCGCGCAGCGCCCCCTGATAGCGCGCGTCCTCGGCATCCTCGCACTCGCCGAGGTACGTGCCGATCCCGATCGACGAGACGAGCACGTCGCCCGCCGCCTGACGATGGAAGTCGGCGACGCGCGTCGCGGCGAAGCGCGCGGCGAAGCGCGCCGTTCCCTCCGGCGTCGCGCGCGCGAGATCGGCGAGCGGTACCGCGCCGCGTCGCTCCGCTGTGCCCTCCCGGCTCCCGGCTTGATCCATCGTGATGGTCCGTCCGGTATTCATCATGCGAGGGAGACGCTACCGGGGAAGTGCAGCTCGGGCAAGGGTCGTGAGCGAACCCTTCCGTTGTCCAGCGCACGCCCTCAACCTTCACGAACCCCGCGCCGCTCCTCGTCGCCGGCGCGTCAGGCGCATTCCACCCAGGTCAGGTGCACTCGTGAGACACGTCTTTCCCGTCGCGTTGCTCGTCACGATCGCGGCATGCACTCGCTACAAGCCGCAGGTCGTGACGCCGGTTCCCGTCGATACCGCGCGCGTCGTGGTCGAGCCGACACGCTCGACGCGCGGCTTCCAGACGACCGCCGACGACCCGTTCTCGCGGATCGACCGCATGGACTGGCCGGGGCCGAACCGCTATCGCTCGGCGAATGGAGCGCCCGGCCCCGACTACTGGCAGCAGCGTGCCGACTACACGATCACGGCGACGCTCGACACCGCGGCGCGCGCGGTGAGCGGCAGCGTGACCATCCGCTACACCAACAACTCGCCGGACACGTTGCACTTCGTCTGGCTCCAGGTGGACCAGAATCTCTATCGTCCCGGCAGCAAGGGCTCGGTGATCAATCCCGCCGAAAGCCGTTGGGGCGCGCGCAACTTCCAGGGCGGGTACGCGATCCAGCGTCTCACCGTCGACGGCCGCGCGCAGACGCCCAGGGTCGACGACACGATGATGCGCGTCGATCTCGACCGGCCGATCGCGCCACGCGGCGGAAGCGCGACGATCGCGATGGACTTCTCGTTCAACGTCCCAGAGCACGGCTCCGACCGCATGGGACGTGACGGCTCGCTCTACGAGATCGCGCAGTGGTATCCGCGGATGGCGGTCTACGACGACGTGCGGGGCTGGAATACCGATCCGTATCTCGGGCAGGGCGAGTTCTACCTCGAGTACGGCGACTACGAGTACGCGGTCACCGTCCCGGCCGGGTACACCGTCGCCGGGAGCGGGCTGCTGCAGAACGCGAGCGAGGTGCTGAGCGCCACGCAGCGGCAGCGCCTCGCGCAGGCCGCGACGTCGACCACGGTGGTGCCGATCATCACCGCGAGCGAAGCGGCGCCGAAACCCACTGCCGGCACGAAGACCTGGCGCTTCCGCGCGCAGAGCGTGCATGACGTGGCGTGGGCCGCCGCGCCCGACATGCGGTGGGACGCGGTGAGCACGGGCCCGATCGCCGACAACGACAAGGGAGTGCTCTGCCAGGCGTACTACGTATGGCCTCGCGCCGGGCGCGGGTGGGAGGACGCCGCGGAGAACACGCAGTGGACGATCCGCACGTATTCCTCGCTCTTCCACCCCTTCCCGTATCCGCAGGCGACGTCGGTCGCGGGACCGGTCGGCGGGATGGAGTATCCGATGTTCGTG
The DNA here is from genome assembly GCA_036392515.1 of Gemmatimonadaceae bacterium. GTDB lineage: Bacteria > Gemmatimonadota > Gemmatimonadetes > Gemmatimonadales > Gemmatimonadaceae > JABFXC01. The sequence goes on from DASVXU010000174.1 coordinate 33,757, forward strand.
ATGGTGCACACCGCCGCGGGCGCGCAGGGCGCGTTCGGCACGATCGACCACGAGCACGGCCACGAGTGGTATCCGATGCTCGTCGGCAGCAACGAGCGCCGCTACGCGTGGATGGACGAAGGGTTCAACACGTACATCAACGCCTTCTCGAACGAGCTTCGCACCTCGACGCCGGTGTGGCCGAGCTATCTCGCGAACTGGCGGCGGGTGCAGGACGCCGGGCTCGCCGCGCCGCTGATGACTCCACCGGATCGCATCGATCCCAACGCGCTCGGCGCGATCGGCTACCGGAAGCCGGCGGCGGTGCTGCTCACGCTGCGCAACCATGTCGTCGGCGCGGAAGTGTTCGATCGCGCGTTCCGCGAGTACACGCGACGCTGGGCGTTCCGGCATCCGACGCCGGCGGACTTCTTTCGCACGATCGAGAGCGTGAGCGGCGACGACCTCTCGTGGTACTGGCGCGCATTCTGGTACGGGAACGACGTGCTCGATCTCGCGGTCGAGGGAGTGACCAACCGGAGCGAGGAAGGACAGACGACGGCGGCGATCACGGTGCGGCGGAACACGTCGATTCCCTTCCCGCTCGAGATGCGGCTGCGTCTCGCCGACGGGAGCACGCAGGACGTGCGCATCCCCGTCGACATCTGGGGTCCGAACGCCAGCAGGCGCGTCACGGCGGAGGTCTCGGTGCGCTCCAACGTCGTCGGAGTTCGGCTCTGGCCCGACGCGACGGTTCCCGATTGGGACGAGAGCAACGACAGCTGGGGGAACGCGCCGTCGCGTGACGCCGTGGGGCTCGTGACCCGTGGCGGGCTCAACACGTCAACTTCCCGGGCGCAGTCGAACAAGTAGGCCGCGCGCGGGTACAGCAGGCAGCGCCGCTCGTGGGCGAAGTCGACGGCAGAGCCGTTGGCCCGGTCCACGAGCGGCGCTACATTTCGTGCTGGGCGGTCCCGTCGCGCATCCGTGACGGGGCCGATCGTTTGAGTCCGATCGCCGCGCGCGCGATCGGTCACCTTCGCAGCAAGGAGTCGAGAGGAATGCCGGATTTCGGGAGCTGGGCGTCGCACTGGTGGAAGCCGGTGCTGTTCGTGATCGTGGCGGGACACATCACCAACGTGTGTGTCACGCTGTTCCTGCATCGCGCACAGACGCATCGCGGGGTGAAGATCCATTACCTCGCGGCGCTGCCGATGCGCGTCTGGCTCTGGCTGACGACGGCGATCGTGACGAAGGAGTGGGTGGCGTGCCACCGGAAGCACCATGCATTCGCGGACCGTGACGGCGATCCGCACAGCCCGGTGGTCGAGGGGCTGCGCAACATCGTGATCAAGGGCGCGTTCTACTACCGGAAGGCGGTGCGCCAGCCCGGGATGCTCGAGAAGTACGGGAAGGGCACGCCGGACGATCTCATCGAACGGAAGCTGTTCACCCCCCTCAACTGGGTCGGCATCCTCGTGATGCTCCTGATCGACATCTGGCTGTTCGGCTTCTTCGTCGGGCCGGTCGTGTGGGGCGTGCAGATGATCTGGATCCCGTTCTGGGCGGCGGGGATCGTGAACGGCGTCGGGCACGCGCTCGGCTATCGCAACTTCGAGGTGAAGGACGAGAGCCGGAACATCTCGCCGATCGCGATCTGGCTGGGCGGCGAGGAGCTGCACAACAACCATCACGCCGATCCGCGCTCCGCGAAGTTCAAGGCGAAGTGGTACGAGTTCGACATCGGCTGGCTGTACATCCGCCTGCTGTCCCTGCTCGGCCTCGCGAAGGTCGAGTACGCGAGAAACTGATGGCGGAAGTTCGCTGCAGCCGCTGCGGGCAGACGCGCGAGGGATTCGAGCGTCCGCCCTTCCCGGGCGCGATCGGCGCGCGGATCCAGGCGCAGATCTGCCGCGAGTGCTGGGCGCAGTGGCTGAAGCAGCAGACGATGCTGATCAACCACTACGGGCTGAACGTGATGGACCCGCAGGCGCGCGCCTTCCTGACGAAGAACATGGAAGCGTTCCTGTTCAGGGCGGGTCAGGAAGAGGACGTCGACACGACGAAGAAGGGGACGATCAGCTGGTAGCGTCGATGACGGAAATGTCATCGAGCACACACTGACGACGACGCGCCGCGCGGAGCTCCGCGCGGCGCGTCGTCGTTTCCGCCAGCGGGCTTGACTTTAGTATCACCGTGATACTAAATCACGGCATGGCCCGTTCCGCCGGACTCCGCGTCACGCTCGCCGTCGACATCGTGCTGCTCGCGCCCTCGCGCGGCCGACTCGGCGTGTACGCTCCCGCCGACCGCGCGCGCGGCCGGCGTGCCCTTCCCGCGGGCGCGCCGCGCGCCGGCGAGAGCCTGGAGGCGGCGGCGGCGCGGATCGTCCGCACGGCGCTCGGCGGCAACGCCGCCTGGCTGGCGCAGGTCGCGACGCGGCTCGAGGGCACGACGGCGACGGTGATGTTCGCCGGGCTGGTCTCCGCGCCCGCCGAGGACGACGCGAACTGGATCCCGCGCGAGCGGGCCGCGTCGCTCGGCGCGTCGGCGCGCCGGCTCGTCGACGAAGCGGTGGAAGCCGCGGCGGGCTGGCTCGACCGCACCCCGGTGGCGTTCCACCTGCTCCCGGCGACGTTCACGCTAAGCGAGCTGCAGGAAACCTACGAGGCCATCCTCGGGCGCTCGCTGCACAAGGCGAGCTTCCGTCGCGCGCTCCAGTCGGCGCGTCTCGTCGCGCCGACGCGCGAATGGCGGAGCGAGGGGCGCGGACGGCCCGCGCAGCTCTACCGGTTCGTCCAGCGTGCGCCGAAGGCATCGCGTCGCGGCGTGCGCTTCGACTGGCTCTCGAGCTGAGCCGCCCGGGCCGAACGGCCCGATCCATACGGCGCGGCGGAGCTAGACCTCGTCGCGATCCCGGCCCACGGCGTCGCTCCGGCCGCCGTCGCGGCGGCGAGCGGCCTGCCACTGCATGATGCCGCGGGCGATCGCGACATTGTCGACCGCGATGCGATAGAGCTCCTCGAACAGCGCGCCCGGGGACGGGCCCTCGAGCATCGCGATGATCGGCGGCAGGTGACCGAGCCGGCGTCCCGGATCGGAGCGGCGCTCCACCGACACCCGCGCGCGATGCACGCCTCCCTCCGTGGGAAGCGCCTCGATCAGCACGAAGCCCCCACCGGGGAGATCACGCGTGAAAAGCACCGCAGTCCCGGACATCAGTCGAGCCAGTTCGTCGGCATGGGTCCAGCGCCGCGTGTCGGATGGTATGCGAGCCCGATGCCAATGTGCGTTGGATCACAATTGGGGCCAACCCCCGCGCCGCCATCGTCCGTTCGCAGCCGGACCGTCAAGGCCGTCGGCCCGAAGCGGGGGCGGCGATCAGTAGACAGTCGGAGCGAGGCGGAAGGTCCGCGGCGCCTCGTCGAGGGCGACGGACCTCGGAGGAGCCGACGCGGTCGTCGCGCCGGGGATGTAGAAGGTCCCCTGCATCGGCACGATCCGCCGCACCGCGATCAGGCGGTTCCGGAACCAGTTGCGATTGGAGCCGTGCTGGCGGATGACGTCGAGCTTGACGCGATGGCCCGTGCTCGAGGCATGGATGATCGTGTCGGCGCCGACATAGATCGCGATGTGCTGGGCGCCGCGACCGCCGTAGAAGAAGAGCAGATCGCCCGGACGGAGATCTCCCGGGAAGGGGCCGGTGCCTAACGCGGCCTGCTCGTGCGCGGTGCGCGGCAGGTCGATGCCGTAGCGCGCGAACACCCACCGCGTGAATCCCGAGCAGTCGAAGGCGCGTGGAGTGTTTCCGCCCCACTTGTAGCGAACCCCGAGATACTCGCGCGCGGCGCGAACGATGTCGGTGCCGGTGACGGTTCCGCGAACGGCGATCGTCCCTCGCGGCGTCGAACGGTCGGCGACATTCTGCGCGCCGGCCCGCGCGGTGGGGACGGCGAGCAGCGATCCCGCGACGAGCAGCGCATGCACGGCGCGCGTCGGACGCGGGAGGATCGGCGAACGGCGAGAGGCTCCCATACGTCACTGAGACGAGTCGCCGCGCCGGCCGGTCACCCTCGACGCGCCGTCATCGGGCGGCGCGTTCATGACACGCGACGCGGCCTGTGCGCGGCGTCACCGCCCGCCGACGGGACGCCACTCAGGGAATGCGGCCCCAAAAAAGCGAGGGGCTCCGCAGTCGCGGAGCCCCGGGGTCTACATGATGCCGAGCTGGATCAGGCGGCCTTCGTCACGTCCGCTGCCTGCGGGCCCTTCTGCCCCTGGACGATCTCGAACTCGACGCGATCCCCCTCCTGGAGCGACTTGAACCCACCGCCCTGGATGGCGCTGTAGTGGACGAAAACGTCCGGGCCACCCTCGCGCGAGATGAAGCCGTACCCCTTCGCGTCGTTGAACCACTTCACGGTTCCGGTGATGCGTGCCATGTACGTACCCTGTGCTGTGAATCGACCCCTGCCTGATCCCGCGAGCTAGGACGCGTCTCGTTCCTCGGCGGCCCGACCAACGTGATCGCCCACGACGGTTGCCGTGTCCGTGCGCAAGCTCGCACACGCGGCACGTGCGTCATGGTGAAAGGCAAGATTTGTGCACGTCGCCCGGAGAACCGAGGCAACACCGGGGCGGCCGAAGGCCGCCCCGGGAGGATCGTCAGGCAGCGCCTGCGATATAGCGCGCGACGCGGCCGCACTTGTTGCAGCGCAGCGTCACCTGGGAGCGCGGGAGAGGAGGAACCTGGTCGGGGGAACGCTCGATGGGGCCGGAGCAGGACGGACAGCTCAGCGGAGATCCGCTGCGGTCACTGGCGATCAGGTGGAGAGCTTGCGCCGGATTATACGTCGCCGGACGGGGCTTTCTCATGGCAACTCCTGAACTGGCGTCGCGGGTACAGAGTGCAGAGGCGGCCTCGTGGGCGCCTCGGAAAAAAGATAACCGGTCAATGGTATAACGCCAAGTCGGACAAAAACTTGCACATCCTTCATTCGTTGCGCGCCACGCTCTGCGTGGTCGCTGCGCTCGATCTCGCCGCGTGCGGTCCGCACGCTCACATCCCACCGCGGGGGGCGGTTCCGGTGCCCGGCGCTGCCGCTCCGGGAGACAGCGTCGATCGGCTCGCGCGGACTCTGGCACCGACCTTATACCTGCAGCCCGACGAAACGTTCCCCCTCTCCCGCGTCGCGGCGGTGGTCCATCCCACCCGGCCGATCGTCGCCTACCACCTGCTCTGGCGCGACGACGTTCACGGGGCGTGGATCCCCTTCACCGTCCCGACCGACGAGGAAGTCGTCTGGGTCGGATACGACCCGGCCACCCTCACGCCGACCGAGCTCTGGACCTACTGGCACGGGCGGATCCTGCACACCGACTGGCGTGGAAAGGGACCCGCGGCGTTCGACATCCAGTGGGGGAAGCACGGGTCGCTGCCGCGCGGCGTCGCGCAGGGCGATCTCCCGAAGCTCCGCTCACTGAATCTCTTCTACGCCTTCACCATCCTCGGCCTTCCCGACATCTGGCTGAGCAACACCGAGCGCAAAGGCCCGTGGTGCTTCTGCCACGGCTACAAGCGCTACCGCGAGTTCACGCGCCCCCTGCCGCTCGATCAGCGGCTGGACCTCGTGATTAGAACGGACGACGCCCACGAAGCGTTGCGCGCGGTGTTCGGGGAGAAGTACTCGAACAAGACACGCTGGCCCTGACGAGCCCTCGGGCGCTCAGTCGCGGAGCAGTGCGTCGCGGTCAGCGGTCGCCGTGCATCCAGCGCTCGCGCGCACGCCGCTGCGCCGGCGTGACCTCCGGCAGCTCCTCCAGCCGGGCGGAGAGGCGCTCGTAGCCGGCCACGTGAACGACGTAGCTGCGCTCGTCGCCGCGCCTCACACGTACGACCGCGCTGTCGCCGATGGCGAGGCGTCCGATCGCCGCTCGGAACTCGCCCGGTGTCGTCACCACGACGTCATTCACCGCGAGCACGGTGTCGCCCGTGGCGAGCCCGCTGCGCCCCCACGCCGAGGTCGGGTTGGAGATCGAGAGCTTGAGCGCTCCGCCGACGGGACCGCCCGCGCTTCCCATTCCGCCGTACGGAGTGACGCCGATCCGGCGGTCGGGCAGCGGCGTGCCGTCCGGTGCCGTCGCGGGCGCGCGCTCCACGACGAGCCGCCAGCCGAGCGCGCGCGCGAGCTCCTCGAGTGGGAGCGTCGCCGCGCCGGTGACGTAGCGCGCGAAGAAGGATGCCATGTCGCAGCCGCACACCGCGCTCGCCTCACGGCGTATGTCGGCGTCGGTGAACCCCCGCGCCCCCGCGTAGCGGTCGCGGAGCCGGCGCATCAGCGCGTCCATCCCGCCGCTGCTGTCGCGCTTCGCGCGGAGCCTGACATCGAGCACTTCGCCGAGCAGTGAGCCGGACAGGTAGTAGGAGAGCGAGTAGCCGCGATTCACCGCCGGCGGATCCCACGCGGTGAAGCTCGACTGCTCGGGAGACACGCGGTCGTGGCCGGGGTTGGCGAGGTAGTCCTCGATCGACGACGCGAGCGCATCGCGCGCTTCCTGCTCCGTCGCCAGCGACGCGCGGCGGACGATCGCGTTCGCGAAGTAGTCGGTCACCCCCTCGCTCAACCAGAGGGACCGCGAGCGTGTGACCTTCTGGTAGTCGAAGGGCCCGAGCGCGACGGGACGGATCCGCTTCACGTTCCAGTGATGGAAGTATTCGTGAGCGGTGACGCCGACGTGCGCGTTGCGGTCCGCCGCGAACGCGGCCGCGGAGGTGCCGATCGTCGTCGAGTTGAGATGCTCGAGCCCGCCCCCGGCGCCGTCGATGAAGAGGAACGAGTACTCGCGATACGGCAGCCATCCGAAGATCCGCCGCGTCTCGGCGACGATCGCCGGAACCGGAGCGACGAATGCCGCGGTGTCGAACGCGGGGGCTCCGGGACGGCGCCACCAGGCGACACGGTGCGGCACGCCATCGATCACGAGGCGCCGGAGCGCGAGCGAGCGGCGGTCGCCCATCAGCACCGGCGAGTCGACGAGCACGTCGTAGCTCGGCGCGTAGAACGACGCCGAGTCGGCGGTGGGAACGAGTCCCGTCACGATCCGCCATGAGCGCGGCACCTCGAAATGCACGCGCGCCGGAGCGAGGGTGTGGCCGAGCAGGTAGAGCCAGGTGCCCGGACCGTCGAGCAGCGCGCCCGACGCGCGAAGGAAGGCGCGGTTGTTGGGCGCCGTGTCACCGACGATCTCGTAGGCGATCTCCAGCGAATCGCCGGGTACGCGAAGGGGGAGCTGTCCGCGCCCCGGCCACATCGAGCCGGCGGCGAGCCCGCTGTCGGCGACGGGACGCTCCCCGTCCGCGGTGCGCACGACGACGTTCCGCAGCCGCGAGGCGAAGTCGACGACGCGATACGCGCCGGGCGCCCAGCGCGGGATCGCGATGCGCAGCGTGTCCGGTGCGCGCGAGACGCGCATCACCACGGCGATGCGCCCCGCGGCGGTGTCGACGCGGACGTCGTAGCGCACGTCCGGGGTGGCGGCGCCGGCGCGCGTCTCGAAGGCGTCGGCGTAGCTGCCTAACGGCGTCTGGGCGTGCAGGGACGTCGCCGCGAGGAGAGCGACGAGCAGGATGGACGGTGCGCGCATCATGATGTCGGGCGACGTGCGGCGGGCGCCGCGAGGGATGGCCGGCGTGCTAATCCCAGCCGTGCTGACGCTGCCAGAGGCGGCGGTTGTCGAGCATCCACACGCGCTCCGAGAACTCGCCGCCGCCGGCGAAGTTCGACGCGTCGCCGATCGACTCGACGAAGCTGTTGGCCTTGGCCGAGGACTCGTCGGCCCAGTGCACGATCTCCGCCTCGAGCGTCATCGGGCGCACCGGGCTTCCGAACTCGAGGGTGCCGTGGTGCGAGAGGATGAGGTGCTGCAGCTCGAGGAGCTGCTGCTCGGAGCAGATCTGCTCGCCGACCGCGGCCATCCGGCGCTCGAGCATGAGCGCGCCGAGCACGATGTGGCCGAGGAGGTGGCCGCAGGGCGTCGTCTCGAACCCGGCGGGGGAGACGCGATAGGCCTCCACCTTTCCGACGTCGTGCAGCAGCGCGCCGGTGACGACGAGGTCGAGGTTCACCGGGTTCACGTTCCCCGTGCGCATCGACTTCGCGATGGTACGCGCGATCGCGGTGACCTCGGTGACGTGACGGAGCAGTCCGCCGACCTTCGCGTGATGCCCGCGCGTCGAGCCGGGTGCCTTCTCGAACTGGAGGCGAAAGAGATCGTCGTCGAAGAAGAGTCCGACGACGCGCCGCAGCTTGGAGGAGCTGATCTCGCCGCGCAGCTTGTCGAGCGACGACCAGAGGAGCGTCAGGTCGTCGTCGACGCGCGGGAGGAAGTCGTCGAGGTTGATCGACGTCGAGTTGATCAGACGCAGCGGACCGGTGAGCTCGAGCTGGCGCTTCACCCGTGCGCCGTCGCTGTAGGTCTTCACTTCCCCGATCGCCTGCACGATGGTGCCCGGCTCCGCGCCGTCCACCCAGTGCAGCTTGTCGCTCCACACCGGCGCGCACTTGATCTCACCATGGCGGTTGCCGAGGGTGAGCAGCGCGTACGGATCGCCGTTTCGCGTCTTCTTCATCTCGCGCTCGACCACCCGGAGCTCGTGGTGCACGCGGGCGCCTGGGGAGAGCGTCGCGACGTTGATCGGCGTGGGCATGGTCAAACCTTGGTCGGCGCATCGTCCGTTGTCAACACGGCGACGAGGGACGTGAGATGGCCGTTGAACCCTGTTGAAGCGGCGTGAAAGGCCGGGTGCCTAACCGAGGTACACGATGTCGCCTTCGGCGTCGAGGCCGAGCTCCTGCTGGAGGCCGCAGACGCCGCAGATCTTCACGGCGTGCCAGCTGGCGCCGACTTCGCGCTGCGCCTCGCTGGCCGGTTTGACGACGAGCTTCTTGTAGCTGTACTCGCCGCACTTCTCGCAGGCATGGGCCCGGACGATGCGCTCAGCGCGCTCTCGGGTGATCGGCTCCACCAGCGGCTCAGCTCTTCTTCGTCGTATCGTCGCTGCTGGCGCGGAGCGCCGGGGGAAGCGTCGGGGTCTGGCGCGACGCCGGCGCGCCGGTCGGCGGATTGGTGCGCTCGAGGAGCGACTTCATCCCGCCGAGAGCGCCCATGACGCCGGACGCCTCCGCGGGAAGGAAGATCGTGGTGCCCTGCCCCTGCGTCACCTGCGGCAGCGCCTCGAGGTACTTGAGGCCCAGGAGGTACATCGCGGCCTGGCCCTCGGGGAGCGAGTCGGCGATGCGCTTGATCGCCTCCGCCTCGGCGTTCGCCATCGCGAGCCGCGCCTCGGCGAGTCCCTGCGCGCGGAGGATCGCCGCCTCCTTCTCGCCCTCCGCCTTCCGCACCTGCGACTCGCGCAGGCCCTCGGACTCGAGGATGGCGGCGCGCTTGCTCGCCTCGGCGCCCGTGACGAGCGCGCGTCGCTCGCGCTCGGCGCGCATCTGGAGCTCCATCGACTGCTGGATGTCGCGTGGCGGCTCGATGGACTGCAGCTCGACGCGGGTGACGTCGACGCCCCAGCCGATCGACGCCTCCTCGATGACCTCGCGCATCCGCTTGTTGATCATGTCGCGGCTGGCGAGAGTCTGATCGAGCTCGATCTCGCCGACGATGTTGCGGAGGGTCGTGCGGGTGAGTGTCTCGAGCGCGTAGGGGAGGTTCTGCACCGCGTAGGTCGCCTTCTGCGGGTCGGCGATGCGGTAGTAGAGAACCGCGTCGATGTCGATGGTGACGTTGTCCTTGGTGATGACCGGCTGGCTCGGGAAGTTCAGCACCTGCTCGCGCAGGTCGATGCGCGACGTCGAGCCGGCGGTGATGCGCTTCTGGCCGCTGACGTCGGTGGAGAGATAGCGGACGTCGATCGAGCGGGGGCGCTCGAGGAAGGGGATCAGCACGTTGAACCCCGAGCGCGCGAGCCGGTTGAAGCGGCCGAGGCGCTCGATGACCATGACCTCGGCCTGCCCGACGATCTTCACGGAGCTGCGGCCGAGGATGAACGCGACGATCGCGACGATCGTCGGGATGACGACGAAGCTCACCAGTACGCCTTTGGATGAGGACGAGGAGATTCTACGTTCGGGCCCGCCGTGCAGCAATCGGGAGGCGACCCGAAACGAAAGCGCGCCGCCGTGCGCGGAGGCACGGCGGCGCGCTCGAGAAGCGGTAATGTCAGCGCTGCGAGCTGTTCGACGCCACCGCGGCCCGCGCGAGCAGGTCGCGCTGCGACTTCCCTTCCTGCAGCAGCTCGAGCGCCTTGCGGAGCGGCGCGTCGTTCGGCAGATCATGCCGCTTCGCGACGGCGTCGCCGAAGGCGGTGCGCGCGACGCGACTCTCGAGCTGGCGATCGATGAAGCCCGCCCCCGCGTCGTAGTCCGCGCGGTCGACCTGGATCCCGGCCGCGGTCATGCGCTTGTAGAGCTCCTCGCGCCACGCCGGCTGCACCGTGAAGTCGGGCTTGACCGTGCCGCGCAGCGCCGCCGCGTAGTCGGTGAGGACCGTGAAGAACGCCGGCGCCTTGGGGGCAATCGCCTTCGCGAGCTTCTGCTCGGCGGTCGTGAGCGTGTCCTCGCGGACGACGACGTCAGGGGTGATCGCGCCGCCGCCGTAGACGACGCGTCCCGCGTCGCTGTGGTAGACGGGCCGCGCCTTGCGCGCCGAGTCGCTCTCCATCGAATCGGGATGCACCTCGACGAAGCGTCCATCAGGGAGGAGCTTGCGCTCCTTCTGGATGGAGCGGCCGCTCGGGGTGAACCACTTCGCGGTCGTCATCTTGAGCGCCCACCCGCCGTCGAGCGTGTAGACCGTCTGGACGAGTCCCTTCCCGAAGGAGGTCTGGCCGACGATGAGCGCGCGGTCATGGTCCTGGAGCGCCCCGGCGACGATCTCGGCGGCCGAGGCCGTGTAGCCGTCGGTGAGGAGCACGAGCTGGAGATCCCTGAACTGCGCCTGGCCGCGCGCCGCGAAGCTCGACTGCTGCTCGGGGCCACGGCCGCGGACGCTGGCGATCTGCTGCCCGTTGTCGAGCAGAAGGTCGCCGATGTCGATCGCCTGCTCGAGGATGCCGCCCGGGTTGTCGCGCAGATCGACGATGACCGCCTTCGCGCCCTGCTTCGTGAGGCTGGTGAGCGCGTCCTGAAGCTCGGCGGCGGCGGTCTCGTTGAACTGCAGGAGGGGGAAGTAACCCACCTTGTTGTCGAGCATCATCGAGTACTGCACCGCCGGGATGTGGATCTCGGCGCGCGTGAACTTCACCTGGATCGGCTCGCCGACGCCGGGGCGCGCGAACTTCACCTGGACCTTCGTGCCCGGGGTCCCGAGAAGAGTGTTCGAGACCTGGCTGATCGACCACCCCGTGGTGGAGGCCGTGTCGATCTGCACGATGCGGTCGCCCTCGCGGATGCCGGCGTTCTCGGCCGGGGTGTGCGGGAAGACGCGGCTCACGGTGACGCCGGCATCCTGCTTCTCGATGAGCATGCCGATGCCGCCGTAGCGTCCGTTGGTCGTGCGCGAGAAGTCCTCACGCTGCTTCGGGGAGAGGAGCTCGCTGTACGGGTCGTTGAGCTCCTTCACGAGGCCGCGCGCGGCCTTCTCGTAGAGCGCCGATGCGTCGAGGGTGTCGACGAAGCGATCGGAGACGAGGCTCAGGACCTGGTCGAGGAGGCGGGCGCCGTCGCGGGCCGACTTCTCCTGGACGAGGAACCCGCCGGCGATCAGCGGGACAATGATGACGCCGGCGATGGCGGCGCGACGAAGACGTGTCATACGCGACAGACTCGACTCTCGAAAAGAAGTAACCACTCGGATGAGATAACTACGCGCGTGAGGGCGGAACGTTCCCGCTCTCACGCGCGTCCTCGCCGGCCGGGAGCGGAGCGGCTACTGCCCGCCGGCCCCACCTTCCTCCGTCCCGCTCGCCCAGAGCTGCTTCCACGTGATCTCGCGCCCCTTGCGGAAGCCTTTCTGCGTCAGCTTCACGCCCTCGGGGGAGATGGCCACCATGTACGCGGTGCCATCCATCTCGATCTCACGCTTGATCGTCTTGTCGAGCTTGGTCGCCATCGGAGCGGTCTCCAGTGCGGGTGGTAGGACTGCGAAATGGATGCAAGGAATGGACGCGCGGGGTCGCGGTCGATGCCGGGTACCGGGTACCCGGCGCCAGTAATGAGTAGCGTTCCCACAGGAAACTGGCCACTGGCAAGGGACAACCTTCCGTCAGAGCAGTCGCGAGGCCAGCACGTAGTCGACGTACCACTGGCGCTTGTTCTGCCTGATCGCCGCGTCACGGAGCAGGCCGGCGGCGACGAGCATCTCGTGCGCGGGCTGCAGCACGCGCTGCAGATGCGAGGGATAGCGCTGGGTGAGGGGAAGCTGCTCGGCGAGCCGGGTCAGTTCGATGCGCCAGGTCACAGCGCCGTCCTCGCGCGCGACCTCGAGCAGTCGATACAATCGCCGCGCGACGGGGGACGAGAGAGCGAGGTAGCGAGGCGCCGAGAGCGTGACGACGTGGCTCGCGCCGATGTTGCCGCGGACGAGGGGCGCGATGACGACGCGCGCATCTCCGGGCTCGCTCGCGGTCAGCGTCGTGAAGAGGGTGAGCTGCTCGCGATCGTTGACGCGCCGGCGCTCGATGACCACGGAGTTGAGCAGGGTGAACGCGCCATCGAAGGGAACGCCGAGGGCGGCGTCGTAGTAGGCGCCGGCGGATTCGATGACCGTTCGCTCGAGGCGCGCGAGCGACGCGCGCAGCTGCTCGTACGTCCGGCCGTCGACGCGCCGTCCCATCGAGCGCAGGAAGTTGTGCAGGGTGAAGGAGACGACGCCGTCGGCGGGAGAGCCGGCGTCGTGATAGCGGTGCAGCAGCTCGATGTAGACGTCCTGGTCGAAGGTGCCGGGGAGGCGGTCACCCGGCGCGGCGAGGACGCGCCATCGCGCGCCCGATTCGAGCGCGAAGGAGATCGCACCGTCGTCGGTCGTGTCGCTGAGCCGGAAGAGCGGGAATGCCTCGAGCGAGCGATCGAGGACGATCGCGCGGCTGGCGGGACGGCGGCGCACGGCGAGGGACATCGTGTTGAAACTGCCGTTCCGTCGCGTCGCGGGCAACCGCCCATCGTCGGCTGGCACGGTGTCTGATACAGCGAAGGCAACTCATGAAACGCATCCTGCTCTACGTCCTCGGCGGCGCCGCGGCACTGCTCGTCCTCGTGTTCGCGCTGATCGGCTTCTTCTCGATCACGCGTGGAACTCCCGTCAAACGCGTTCAGGCGCCGGGCGATCCGAGCGGGCCGCCGGCGGTGAGCGATTCGATGTTCCAGCCGACGCTGGAGCTGCTGACCGGGATGCATCTCGAGCCGGGCAACCACGCCGAGATCTTCATCAACGGCGATCAGACGTACCCGAACCTCTGGCGCGATCTCCGATCGGCGAAGCGCTCGATCACGCTGCAGATGTACTACGCGCAGCCGGGCCAGGTCGCCGACACGCTGAAGTCGATCGTCATCGAGCGCGCGAAGGCGGGAGTGCGCGTGCTCTTCCTCAACGACGCGTTCGGAGCGCAGAACCTGCGCGACGAGTACTGGGACGAGCTGCGCGCGGCGGGGGTGCGCGTCGCGACCTTCCGGCCGGTGCACTGGTACGACCTGCACAAGGCGAACTTCCGCTCGCACATCCGCGTTGTCGTCGTCGACGGCAGCGTCGCGTACACCGGCGGCTTCGGGGTCGACGACAAGTGGCTCGGCGACGGCCGCCACAAGGATCAGTGGCGCGACTCGAACGTCCGCTTCCGCGGGCCCGCGGTGATGGCGCTGCAGGCGACCTTCGCCGCCGGGTGGGCGGAAGCAACGGGCGACCTGCTGACGGGCGACCTGTTCTTCCCGCCGAAGGAGCTGAAGCACGACGGGACGCAGCTGGCGACGGTGTTCCACGCCGCGCCGACCATCGGCAGCACCCCGGCGGAACGGTATCTCGCGCTGACGATCGCCAGCGCGCGGAAGACGCTGTACGTCTCGAACTCGTACTTCGTCCCGGACGACGACTTCCGGCGGCTGCTGGAGAAGGCGGCGCAACGCGGCGTGGACGTGCGCATCCTGACGACGAGCGGGGAGACCGACGTCAAGACGACGTGGAAGGCGGGGCGCGCGCACTACGAGGAGCTGCTGGCCGCCGGGGTGAAGGTCTACGAGTACCAGCCGGTGATGATGCACGCGAAGTCGATCGTCGCCGACGGGGTGTGGGGCGGCGTGGGGACGATGAACTTCGACAACCGGTCGATGGTGTTCAACGACGAGACAATGCTCGTCGCCTACGACACCACCTTCGGCCGGCAGCTCGACGAGATCTTCCTCGAGGACATCAAGTACGCGAAGGAGTTCAAGCTCGAGGAATGGCGCAAGCGCGGCTGGTGGGAGCGGCTGCTCGACAACGGCGCCGTCATGCTGTCGAGACTCCTGTAGGCAGGAGGCTGGAGGCTGGAAGCGGTGGGCGACGGCGTTGCCTGCCGGTTACCGGCAGGCAACGCCGTGGCTTCCAGCCATCTGCCTCCCGCTTCCAGCCAGCCGCCAGCCCGCTGCCTAACGCAGCTCCTGCCTGCCTAACGCCGCGCGGACGGCTTCGCGCATGGCGACGAGCGCTTCCTCGCGCGAGGCGGGGGAGTCGCCGCGGACGTGGAGCTCGACCCCTTCGGCGACGACGAGGCGCCGCCAGGCGACGGGACCTTCATCCTCGCTGCGCGGCGTGACCGGGTTGGCGACGAGCGCGGGGGCGAGCGACTGCGCGATGCGCCGCTCGAGCGCGTCGCCGGTGACGTCCTTCATCTCGCGCTTGATCGCCTCGAGGGTCTGGCCCTCACGCTGGCGGATCTTGATCGCGAGGAGCTGAAGGAAATGCCGGTAGCCGTAGGTCGCCGCGGTGCCGGCGCCCTCGGGCCGGTCGAGCAGCCCGTGCGAGACGTAGAAGCGCACCGAGCGCGCGCTCGGCGCGGCGCGCGCGGAGGCGTTCGTCGGGCGAAGGCCCGCCGAGTCGACGAGCGCGGTGACGTGCGCGGCGAGACCGCGCGCGTTCCACGGCGAGTGACGCGCGTGGGCGCGAAGGAGCGAAACGGGCGAGTCGGCCATGCCGCCAATTTAAGCGGTCGGCCGCCGCGAATGGCTAGGCCTTGACGCTCGCCCCTTGAGGTCCCGACTCGCGCGCGCCGGCGGCGCGCGCGAGAAAGCCGCGCACGACCTCGATGAACTCCTCCGGCCGCTCGTCGTGCGGGAGATCGCCCGCGCCGTCGAGGATGGCGACGTCGAGATCCGGCTTCGCGGTGAGGAAGCCACGCGTCTCCTCGACCGGTGCCTCGCGTGCCTGCGCGCCCCAGACGAGCAGCGTGGGCTGCGCGAGGCGCCGCAGCGCGCGGCGGACGTCGAGGTTCAGGTGGCCGGCGATGAACGCGGCCGGCGCATGCTTCGCCCCCGGCTGATGGGCGGTCGCGAAGTAGGCGTCGATGAGCTCCTCGGTGACCAGCGAGTCGTCGGCGTAGACGCGCTCGAGGTAGTAGCGCAGCGAGCGGCGCGAAACGAGTCCGTTGAACAGCGCCGTTCCGACCACCGGCGTCTCGAACGCGAGCCGCGCGCTGTCCCCGCCCGCCGAGGGCGCGTCATGCAGTCGCACGAGCCCCGTGGGCTCGATCAGGACGAGCGACGGAAAGCGCCCCGGGTCGCGGGCGCCGAGCACGATCGCGTACGCCGCGGCGAGCGACGAGGCGACGAGGGTGCACGGCCCGCCGATCACCTGCGCCGCGAAGTCTCCGATCAGGCCGATGTAAAATCGCGCCGTGTAGCGGGCACGCGGCCGGTCGGAGAGCCCGAAGCCGATGAGATCGAGGGTATATACCGTGTGGTCCTCAGCCAGCGCATCGACGACGCGGAGCCACTCGTAGGAGGATGCAGCGGCGTGGATCGCGTGAACGAGGAGCAGGGGCGTTCCTTTTCCCCGGCGCGTCCACGCGACACGATGTCCGCGCCAGCGGAAGGTTCCCTCCTCGCCGCCGAGCGGGTTGTCGAGCGGGGGAACGTGCTGTCCTGCGAGGGCATTGTACGCCGCGGCCGCCCCGATGGCCGCGCCGCCCGAAAGCATCAACTTCCGCCAACGCATCGTGCTCCTCCACCTTGCCGCCGTCCGTTGCGCCGATGCTGCTCCGATCCCGCAAGCAGACAATGCTCGAACGGCTGTACGCGTGGTACGGCCGCCGGCTTCTTCGATCGAGCTTCGCGCGCCTCTGGATCCATGGCGCCATGCCGAACGTCTCCCGGCCACTGATCGCCGTGGCGAACCACAGCGCGTGGTGGGATCCAGTCGTCGCGCTCCACCTCTCGCATGAGCCGTTCCGGCGCGACGCTGCTCTCCACCGGAAGCCGGGGGCTGCTCTGGATGTTCCCGCAGGGGCGTTTCCTCCCCGCGTCGATACTGCTGCACTTCCGGTCGGGAGTCGGACGAATCGCGCGCAAGTGCGCCGATGCTGTCGTCGTTCCAGTCGCGTTCAGGTATTCCGATGGCGGGCGAGCGACGCCCGAGCGGTGCAGACGGTACGACCGCCGCGCGCGGCGGGGGCGGGTCAGCTGAGATGCGGGGCGATGGCGGATGGGACGCCATATCGCGCCGCGATCGACGCGATGACGAGGAGGTCGGCGGGCTTCTCGATGAAGTGCGTCGCGCCAAGCCGGTGCGCGGCGAGGCGGACGATCTCGTTCGGGTAGGCGGTGAGGGCGATGACCGCCGCATCCGGGGAGAGCATGGTCGCCGCGGCCATGACCTGGAGCCCCCCGTCGTGCTTCCCGCCGAGGCGCAGATCGGTGACGACGAGGTCGAACTCTCCTGCGCGCAGGGCGGCGAGAGCGGAGGCGGTATCCGCGGCGCAGGTGACGCGAACGGGCTCGACGTCGAAGAGCTCGGAGAGGCTGTCGCGGATGGAATCCTCGTCCTCGACGATGAGGACGGCGACTGGAGTCTGGGCGGGTTGACCGGTCATGTGGCGGCTCGGGTTGGCGCCGAGCAATGCCATTCATGTGCCGTATTGCGCTACACCATGCAAGCGTGGGCCACGGAACGACTTGCAGCAGGTATGCTCGTGTAGAGCCCGCCTCGCGATGACTGAATGTCGGCGCTGCTTCCGGCAGCTGATGGCCGAATATCGATCACTCGTAAACAAATGACGCCGCGCCGGTCTGCCGCCTTCACCGCAAATCAGGCGCGCTTCTCCGGCGCCGCCAGCAGGTGCCGCAGAAAACGATGCGGGTCCGCGAGGAACTCGCGCGTGAGCGCCACATGCTCCAGCCGATCGTACTCGACGAGAGCGACCGGGGTCTCGTCGAAAGAGAAGATTCGCGCACCAGGATACGACAGGAGCAGCGGCGAGTGGGTCGCGACGATGAACTGCGACCCCTGCCCCACCATCTCGGCGAGCATGGCGAGGAGCGCGAGCTGGCTGCGCGGCGAGAGCGCGGCCTCGGGCTCGTCGAGCAGGTAGAGACCATCGGGAACGAACCGCGAGCGGAAGAGCCGGAGGAAGCTCTCGCCGTGCGAGTTCGCGTCGAGGTCGATCCCGTAGCGGGCTTCCATCTCGGCGAGCGAGCGGCGCATCGGCAGCTCGGCGAGCCCGCGGGCGTACGACGAGCGATCGCGGTACTCCTCGGCGATCCCCGCGAGCTGCCGCTGCATCTCGCTTCGCAGCTCGGCGATCGACTTCGCGAAGCCGAAGAAATCCTCGGCGCGGAGAAAGAACCCGCGATGCGTGCGCCGCCTCCAGACCAGCGAGAGCGCGCGCGCGAGCTGGCGCTGGGCATCGAGCGTCCGGTCGTGCTCCGGCTGCGCACTGCCGACGGTGGGAAGCCGTGCGGCGATGGCGATCGCCTCCATCAACGTCGACTTTCCCGAGCCGTTCTCCCCGACGAAGAAGGTTACCGGGGCATCGAGATCGAGCGACGTGAGCGAGCGAATCGCGGGGACGGAGAATGGAAAGCCCGCGTCCTCGGACGCCGCGCGAAGGGCGAGGGAGCGGAGCAGCGCGCTCTTCGGCATCAGGCAAGTCCGAGGCGCCGGACCTTGTCGAGGAGGGTGGAGCGTGCGATGCCGAGCAGCGCGGCGGCGCGGCGCTTGTTCCCTCCGGTCGCGCGAAGCGCCTCCGAGATTGCGCGACGCTCGGCCTCGACGAGCGGGGTGACGCCGGCGACGATGCGCCCGCGAATGGGAGTGGTCGCGGCGGCGCGCGCCGCGGCGAGCCGCGCCGAGCCGGGGAGCGAGGCGACGGGGAGCGCGAGGTGCACGGGGGTGATCGGCTCGCCGTCGGCGAGGATCGCGGCGCGCCAGAGCACGTTCTTCAGCTCGCGCACGTTGCCCGGCCAATCATAGGCGAGCAGCGCGTCGTGCGCACTCGCGGCGAGGCGGGCGCCGCGCGGGAGAAGCGTCCTGGCGAGGGGAACGATCTCGCCCTGTCGCTCACGCAGCGGCGGGAGCTCGATGGTGAGCACCTGCAGCCGGTAAAACAGGTCCGAGCGGAAGCGTCCCTCCTCGACCGCCGCGCGGAGCGGGGTGTTCGTCGCCGCCACGACGCGGACGTCGGCGCGACGGGTCGCGGTACCGCCGACGCGCCGGAAGACGCCGTCCTCGATGACGGTGAGCAGCTTGGGCTGCGCGTCGGGGGCGAGATCGGCGATCTCGTCGAGGAGGAGCGTTCCTCCCTCGGCGATCTCGAGGAGCCCGTGCTTCGCGACGCGCGCGTCGGTGAACGCGCCGCGCTCGTGGCCGAACAACTCGCTCTCGAGGAGCGCGGAGGGGAGGGATGCGCAGTTGATCGCCACGAAGGGCGCGCGCGCACGCGAGGACAGCTCATGGATCCGGCGCGCGACGACGGTCTTGCCGGTGCCCGACTCGCCGAGGAGGAGCACGGGGACGTCGGCATTGCGCGCCGCGAGCTCGACCAGGCGCTCGAAGCTCGGCGGCGCCCAGACGCCGGCCGCTTGGTCGCGCGCGGCCTGACGCTCGCGCAGGTGGGAGAGCTCGCGCCGCTCGCGCACGCGCTCCGCCGCCTGCTCGACCGCCGCGCGGAGCGCGTCGAGCGCGACGGGCTTCTCGAGGAGATCGGCAGCGCCGAGCCGCATCGCGCGGACGGCGGTGGCGACGTCGGCGTGGCCGGTGAGAACGAGGATCGCCAGCTCGGGGTCGTCGGCGCGCAGCGCCTCGACGAGGCGCAAGCCGTCGGCGTCGGGAAGCCGGAGATCGACGATCGCAACGTCGGGGGAATGCTCGGAGGCGAGGCGGCGGCCCTCGGTTCCGGTCGCGGCGAGGTGCACGGTGAAGTCGAGCGACGTGAAGAAGTCGCCGAGGGTCTCGCGCACCGTCTGATCATCGTCGACGAGAAGAACCGAGAGCGGCATCGCGGCGATCAGCGGGCGAGGGGGAGAGTGATCGTGAGCGTCGTGCCGTCGGAGGCCGTGCTCTCGATGGAGATCGTGCCGCCGTGCTCCTCGACGATGCGCTGGCAGAGCGCGAGGCCGATCCCAGTGCCTCCGGGCTTCATGGAGAAGAAGATCTCGAAGACGCGTGAAAGGTGTTCGGCGGGGATCGGAGCGCCGCCGTTGTGAAGGCGACAGCGCCAGCTCGCGGGGAGAATCTCGCTCGCGAGGGTGATCGTCGAGTGCTCGAGGGCGGCGTCGATGGCGTTGACGAGCACATTCACGAACACCTGCGCGAGCTGCTCGGCGTCGAAGGCGACGCGCGTCGCCGCGGCGCGCGTGCGCGCGAGACGCAGCCCGCGCGACTCGAGCCGACCGCGCTCCCCCTCGAGGACATCGTCCCAGACGGCGTCCGGATCTCCAACCGTGAAGCTCGGCGACGCGGGGCGGCCGAACTCGAGGAGAGACGTAACCATGCGATTCAGCCGCTCGACCTCGCGGAGGATGCGGCCGACGTTCTTCTCGACGACCGGATCGTCACGCGAGCGGAAGCGCAGGAGCTGCGCGGCGGAGGAGATCCCGAAGAGGGGATTGCGCAGCTCGTGGGCGACGCCGGCGGACACTTCGCCGACGGCCTCGAGGCGGCGCTTCTGCTCCACGCGGCGGACGAGCGCGGCGCGCTCGACGGCGGCCGCGGTCTGCGCGGCGATGGTCGCGACGACGCGAAGCGCCTCGTCGACGCGCTCGGCGCCGACGAGGCCCGCGCTGCGCACCGTGATGGCACCGGCCGACCCGCCGCTCGACGTCATGGGGACATGGAGCTCGAGCACGCCGCGCGCGACGGGAAGCACCGCGGGGTGCCCGAGCGCGACCACGTCGCTCCACCTGTCGCGCAGCCGCTCCTCGACCGCCGTGCCGCTCTCGCCGTCGTAGCCCTGCATGAACGCCAGGCGCGGCTGCGACGGCTCCCCGCCGACGACGGCGATCGCGAGCCCGTCACCCGGAACGACGCGACGAAGCTGAAGCGCCGCCTCGTGGAAGACCCGTTCGAGCGCGATGGTGCGCGAGAGCGCGATCCCCGCGTCGATGAGCGCCTCCCGCGAGCGGTGGCTCGGCGTGATGTCGACGGTGGAGAAGACGAAGCCGACGAGCGAGTGTCCGTCACGGATCGGCGAGACCTGCATGAGCAGGATGCGCTCCTCCTCGGGAGAGCTGCACGGAAACTCCCAGGAAACGAGGCTGGAGCGGCCGGCGCGGAGCTCGTCCATCGCGGCGATCATCTGCGCGCGCGCGGCCGGATCGGAGGCGGCTTCCCAGATCACGCGGCCGATGACCGCCTCTTCCGCCGCGATCTGCGGTGCGCCATTGGCCCGCGCGAAGTCGCCCCACGCCGCGTTGACCGAGGTGATGCGCCCCGCGAGGTCGACCGAGTAGACGGTGTTCGGGAGCGCATCGAGCACGCGTCGCTCGAGCGGAGGCGCGGCGGTGTCCGGCGTCATGGGCGGAAGATGACCGCGTGCCCGTATGAAAGCGAGGCGGGGCGAAGCGCGATCGCGCTTCGCCCCGCCCGTGGAACGCGAGGTCGCCGTTCAGCGACTAGCGGCGCCCGCCCTTGCGGGCGCCCTTCTTCGCGCCGCCCTTGCGACCACCGCCGCTCCGGCCGCCACCGCGCTTCGCGGCGCCGCCCTTCCGCGCACCGCCCTTCCGAGCGGAGGCGCCACCCTTCCGGGCGCCGCCCTTCTTCGCGCCACCCTTGCGGGCGCCACCCTTCTTCGCCGCTCCGCCCTTCCTGGCGGCGGCCTTCTTGGCACCGCCCTTCTTCGCGCCCGCCTTCTTCGCGCCGCCCTTCTTGCCGGCGCTCTTGCGGGCACCACCGCTGGCGCCACCGCGGGCCGATCCGCCACCGGTCGCGCTGCCGCGAGCGCCGCCCGCCGCCGAGCCGCCGCTCATCCCGCCGCTGGAGCCGCCAGCCGATCCGGCCGA
>DASVXU010000175.1:0-6379 GCA_036392515.1 Gemmatimonadaceae bacterium
ATGGAGGCGAACCAGGAGGCGATGCAGAACCTGTACGACAACATGGCGGAGTACGGGTACGACCTGACCCGGATGCCGTTCGTGATCCAGTACAACAAGCGCGACCTGCCTAACGCGGCACCGATCCGGGAGCTCCAGTCGGCGCTCAATCCCGGGTGGGAGGTCGTGGACCCGGCGAAGCAGCGCGTGACGCCGGACGCCTACCACGCCGGGGAGAACCTGGTCGAGCAGCTGCCGACGGGGGAGTGGGTCGAGCGGGCCACGTATTTCGAGGCGGTGGCCGTGACTGGCGATGGTGTGTTCGATACATTGAAGGCGGTCTCCAAGCTCGTCCTCAAGTCGCTCGCCTGAGCGCCGCGGGGACGCGGCGCCCTCAGCGAACGCCCCCCCGATGAATCTCCCGAACGCGATCACGGCCGGACGTATCGTCGTCACGCCGCTGATCGCGTTGCTGCCTCTGGTCGACTCGTGGACGGCGCGCGCGATCGCGTTCGTCCTCTACGTGATCGCGGCGGTGACGGACTACTACGACGGGATGCTGGCGCGCACGCGCAACCTCGTCACCGACCTCGGCAAGCTGCTCGATCCGCTCGCGGACAAGCTGCTTTTGCTCGGGACTTTCATCCCGATGTACCTGCTCGGTGGGGCGGGGTCGGCCTGGTCGCCATTCATCGGCAGCGGACTGCACTACGCCGAGAACTTCAGGGCGGGGGTGTTCCCCTTCGAGACGCCGTGGGGCGCGGTCACCCTGCCGCTCTGGATCGTCCTCGTCGTGCTCGGCCGAGAGCTGCTGATGACGATCTTCCGGCAGGTCGCGGCGCGCCGCGGGGTCGTGATCGCGGCGATCGGTCCGGCGAAGTGGAAGACTGCTTTCCAGTCGATCTGGGTCGGCTCCGCCTACTTCTGGTTCGCGTACGCTTCCTGGCTGGTGACGCACCTCGACGCGTCGACTTCCCCCGCCGTGCTGCGCTTCCTTCAAGGCTTCGCCTACTTCAACGGCATCGTCGGCACCATCTCGATGTTCGTCGCCGTCGGCCTGACGCTGTACTCGCTCGCGCTCTACTTCCAGCGCTACGGCTACCTCCTCCGCGGCCGCGCCCCAGCCGTCGAGCGTTAGGCATGAAGCTGGAAGTCGTCACGATCGGCGACGAGCTGCTGCTCGGCTACACCATCGACACCAACGGCGCGCACCTCGCCCGCGAGCTCGCGGGCATCGGCGTCGAGATCGTCCGGCGAACCACCGTCGGCGACGGCGCCGATGAGATCGCCGCCGCGGTGCGCGAGGCGATCGAGCGTACCGGCGCGGTGATCACCACCGGCGGGCTCGGGCCCACCAGCGACGATCTCACCAAGCCATCGATCGCGGCGATCTTCGGCCGCCGCATGCGGATGGACGAGGAGATCCTCGAGAAGCTGAAGGCGCGCTGGAAGGCGCGCGGGTGGCCGGGCGGGTTCCCGAAGTCGAACGAGCAGCAGGCACTCGTCCCCGAAGGCGCGCGCATCCTCACCAACAACCACGGCAGTGCGCCGGGCATCTGGCTCGAGGACGAGCGCGGCCGCTGGGTCGCGATGCTCCCCGGCGTCCCGCGCGAGATGCGCGGGATGCTCGCCGACACGCTGATGCCGCTCATCGCCGAGCGAGCGGGCGCCGGCGGCGAGACGCCCGTCGTCCGCTCGCGCACCCTGCGCACGACGGGGATCGGCGAGTCGAACCTCGCCGACCTGCTCGGCGACGCCGCGCGCGGGCCCGAGGGGATGCCGCTCGCGTACCTGCCGGGCTGGGAAGGGGTGGACCTGCGCCTCACCGCGCGCGGGCTTCCCGCCGCCGAGGCGGAGCGCGCGCTCGATCGCGGCGCGGCGACGCTGCGCGCGAAGGCCGACAAGTGGATCTATGGCGAGGGGAGCGACGATCTCGCCGCGATCCTCCTCGAAGAGTGCCGCGCGCGCCGCCTGACGATCGCCGTCGCGGAAAGCTGCACGGGCGGGATGCTCGGCATGCGTCTCACCGCGATCCCCGGATCGAGCGACGTCGTGCTCGGCGGGATCATCGCCTACGCGAACGCGGTGAAGGTCGCGCAGCTCGGCGTGCCGCGGGAGACCCTCGACGCGCATGGCGCGGTGAGCGAGGCGACCGTGCTGGCGATGGCGACGGGGGTGCGCGAGCGAGTGGGGGCGGACATCGGGATCGCGATCACCGGGATCGCGGGGCCGGACGGGGGAACGCCGGAGAAGCCGGTCGGCACGGTGTGGCTCGGGGTCGCGGTGGATCGTCGAATGGAAGCGCGGCGCATCAACAGCGTCGGCGACCGCGACGAGATCAGGCGCCGCGCGACGCAGTCGGCGATCGCGCTCGCGCTCCGCACCCTCCGAGACCCGGCTTCGTGACCCCGGACGCACCGCGACCGCTCGAGAAGGACGACGAACCTCGGAGCACAAGTCCGACGACCGCGAGCCGCTCGCGCGTCGCCGGAGGAGTCGTGCTCATGCTCGCGGCGCTCGCCGCGGTGATGGTAGTCTCGCTCTCGACGGAGACCGCGGCGCCTCGCGGGCACGCCGCGACCGACACGACGTCGCGTGTGTCGATCCTTCCGGTGCCCGCCGCGCCGACACCCGCGGCCGATCTCGTGCAGCCGGTGGTCGTCCCGCGGGAGCACGATCCCTCCCCCTTCGACTCCGCGACCACCGATTCCGCCGTCGCGGGCTGTCGCGATCGCGTGGCGAGCTTGATCGGTGACAGCTCGGAGATCGTCGTCGCCGAGACGTTCGGCGACGTCGATCCGACGAAGGGGCGCGCCGACTCGCTGATCATCGAGGGGACCGCCGGGACGCAGGCCTTCCACTGCGCCGCGTCGCATCGCACGGATGGCGCGGTCGCGGCGATGAAGTTCGCCGTCGAGGAAGGATGGAGCGGGGTGTCGCCGACGTTCGCGGCGGTGCACGCGGTCAGCGTCGCCGCGCAGGAGTCGTGCATGGGCCGGGTGAAGAAGCTGTACCCGGGGTTCGTCTTTCGCGGCCTCCAGCTCGAGCGGCGCGGCGACACCGTGCACGTCAGCGGCGACGCGTTCCCGCTGGAAAACGACATCGTTCGCGCGTTCGGCTGCGACGCCATCGTGCGCGGCGGCCGCATCGTCGACGCGGCCGCGCGGAGGTCGAAATGAGCGACACGGAAAAGAAGCTGCCGATCGTCGAGATCGTGATCTTCGCCCTCGTGGTGATCGGCGCGGCGATCGCGTGGAACACGCGCGCGTCGCGCGCCATCCCGCCGGGTGCGAAGCCCGCCGCGGGCGTGCAGCCGGCGCCCGCGTCCGGCTGGTCGGCGAAGGCCGCGCGTCGGCCGCACCATCGGCCACCGCTCTCGGCGGAAGCGACGGACCGCGCGGAGCAGCTCTGCGTCGACATGGTCAGGACGCAGCTCGCCTGGCGCCTGAAGGATTCCGTCGTCACCGCCGAAGCGACCGACCGCTATGGCGTGGGTGATCACGACAGCGGCGCCGGCGACTCGCTCATCGTCGAAGGGACCGCGCGGACGGTGTCGGGGGCGACGCATCGCTTCGCCTGCTCGATGTCGACGCTCAGCAGCTTCTACGGCGGCCCGCTCATCACCTTCCCCGATCTGACGCGGTAGCATCGCGCCCTGACACTTCGGCCTGCCGGCCGCGTACGATCTACGCCGCTTCCCGCCGCTCCGGCATGCCCGAGGGGGCACGCCCGTTGCACCCCCGTGTGCACGCGGTGAAGATTCCAGCGAGAAGCCCCTACGCCGCGCCCGCCAGGGCGCGCTTCGCATTGTGAGCTCATGACGGAACGACGCGATCAGGAAACCGAGACTCCCCTCGACGGCGCCGAGCTGCCGCGCGGCGCTGACGAGCAGGGCGCGAGCGAGGCCGACGGAACCGACGCAGGACGCGGCGCCGCGGAGCGCGAGCTGGCGGAGCAGCGCGACAAGTATCTCCGCCTCGCCGCCGAGTACGACAACTTCCGCAAGCGCGCGCAGCGCGAGCGCCTCGAGTCGGGGCAGCGCGCGCAGGCCGAGCTGGTGAAGCAGCTCGTGGACGCGCTCGACGATCTCGCGCGCTTCGCGCACGTCGATCCCTCGACCGTGGACGCGGCGACGGTGGTGCAGGGGGCCGACATGGTCGAGAAGAAGCTGCACAAGGCGCTCGCCGCCGCGGGGCTCACGGTGATCAACCCGGTGGACCAGCCCTTCGACCCGGCGCTGCACGAGGCGGTCGCGACGGAGCCGGCGCTTTCGCGCGAGGACGACCACATGGTCTCGCGCGTGTACCAGGCGGGGTATCAGTTCGGTCCGCAGCTCCTGCGGCCGGCCCGCGTCGTCGTGAAGCAGTGGAACGGTTGAGGCGCGCCGCGCTTCCCCTCGCCGCTGCCACTCTCGCGCACTGAGCGATGGCCCAGACGAAAGACTTCTACCAGGTGCTCGGCGTGTCGTCGACGGCGACACAGGACGAGATCAAGAAGCAGTACCGCAAGCTCGCGAAGAAGTATCATCCGGACACGAACCCGAATGACGCGAAGGCGGCGGAGCGCTTCAAGGAGATCTCGGAGGCCTACCAGACCGTCGGCGACGCGGAGAAGCGGAAGCAGTACGACCAGATGCGCCAGCTCGGCGCCTTCGGCGGCGGCTTCGGCGGCGGCGGCCGCTCGCCGGGCGCGCGCGGGGCACCGGGCGGCGGCTTCCAGAGCGGAACGATCAACATCGAGGACCTCGACCTCGGAGGACTCGGTGGACTCGGCGACCTGTTCGGATCCATGTTCGGCGGCGCGGGGCGCGCGCGGTCGCGCGGTCCGGAGCGCGGCCAGGACGTGGAGACGACGCTCGAGGTGCCCTTTCGCACGGCCGCGTTAGGCGGGACCGTCCCCGTCCAGCTCGAGGTCACCGAGCAGTGCCCGACGTGCAACGGGAGCGGGGGCGCGCCGGGGGCGAAGTTCACCACCTGCCCCGAGTGCAACGGACGCGGGACGGTCTCTTTCGGCCAGGGCGGCTTCGCGGTGCAGCGCCCCTGCCCGAACTGCCTCGGCAAGGGACAGGTGCCGTCACAGCGCTGCCCGACCTGCAACGGGGCGGGCGAGGTGCGCACGCGCAAGACCGTCGAGATCAAGGTCCCCGCGGGCGCCGACACCGGCACCCGCGTGCGCATCCGCGGTCAGGGCGGTCGCGGCGCGAACAACGGCCCGCCGGGCGACATCATCATCACCTTCGCGGTGCAGGAGGACCGCTTCTTCAAGCGCGAAGGGATGGATCTCGTGGCGCCGGTGAAGATCAACATCGCCCAGGCCACGTTAGGCAGCCGCGTCAGCGTCCGCACCCTCGACGGGAAGAAGGTCGCGATCCGAATCCCGCCCGGGACCTCGAGCGGCAAGCGCTTCCGCGTCCGCGGCCAGGGCATCTCGCGCGAGGGCACGCAGGGCGACCTGATCGTCGAAGCCGAGGTCACCGTTCCGGAGACGCTGACCCCGGAGCAGGAGAAGGCGATGCGCGAGTTCGCGGAGGCGGGGGGACTGAAGTACTAGGGGTCGGCGGTCGGGGGTCAGGGGTCGGGCACTGCCATGGGGCAGTTGCGTACTCCCCTACACCCGTACTCCCGCACTCCCGGCAGTTCCCGCCATCGCCTCCACGATCGTTCCCTGCGCGATGTCGTCGCCGTGCAGCTCGGCGACGCTGCGGCCGTCGCGGAGGACGACGACGCGGGTGCTCGCGGCGAGGAGCTCGTCGAGCTCCGAGGAGATCATGAGGACGCCGAGCCCTCCCTCGGCGAGCTCGTGGATCAGCGACTGGATCTCCGCCTTCGCGCCGACGTCGATGCCGCGCGTCGGCTCGTCGAGGAGGAGGAGCGCGGGGCTGGTGCAGAGCCAGCGCGCGAGCAGGACCTTCTGCTGGTTTCCGCCGGAGAGCTCGCGGATCTTCTGATCGGCGCTCGAGGCGCGGATGCCGAGCCGCGCGACGAAGCGGTCGACGATGCGTCGCTGCTCCGCGCGGTCGATGATCCCGAAGCGCGTCAGCGCCGGCAGCGCGGCGAGCGTCAGGTTCTCGCGCACCGAGAGCTCGGGGATGATCCCTTCCGCCTTGCGATCCTCGGAGCAGAACGCGAAGCGCGCGGCGATCGCGTCGGCGGGACCGCGCAGCGCGAGGTCGCGTCCCTCGCTCCGTACGGCGCCGCGCTGCGGCGGCTCGACGCCGAAGAGGGCGCGCACGGTCTCCGTGCGCCCGGAGCCGAGCAGCCCCGCGAGCCCGACGACCTCGCCCTTCCGCACGGCGAGCGACACGTCGTGCAGCCTGGGCACGCGAGCGATCGCGTCCGCCTCGAGCAGCGGGGGGCCGTCGCCCGACGCGCTTCGCGCACGGGGCGCGGTCGCGTCACGG
>DASVXU010000176.1:0-3274 GCA_036392515.1 Gemmatimonadaceae bacterium
GACGCGGTGCGAGCAGGCGCCGAGCCTCGTGGCGGCGGCGGCGATGCCTAACGACGTGAGAAAGGTGCGGCGGTGCATGGGCTGGCCTCGTCTCGGGTGGCGGACGGGGCGAATGTACCGCGCGGCCGCCCGCCCGGCGAGGTCACCTCGTCTTCACGACCGCGGTGCGGACGCTGTCCCACCCCCAACCGTTCGGCGTCGCGACGCCGTGCCACCAGGAGAGCTGGAGCTCCGGCTCGTCTCCACCCATGATCTGCGACAGCGGCGTGCGGCGCGTCGCCCCGGAAGCGAGCGGATCGCAGCGATCGGGGTCGGCGCAGATGATCCAGTCGGTGCGCGTCGCGACCTCACGCCCGATGGCGAAGGTGAACACCGGGCGATCGGTCCCGTTGCGGACGATGAGCTGGCCGTCGTCGACGCGCGCCACCACGCCGCCGATGTTCACCGGCGCGAGGGAGGAGCTGCAGGCGCCGGCGAGGAGCAGCACGGCGAACGTGGCTGGCGAACGGGTGAGACGCATCATGACCTCGGCTCGTGGGTTCGCCGTGTCAAACCATGCGTGGACGCGGTGCGTCACGGGAACCTTCGCTCCTTGAGACCGATCCCATGCGTCCCGCTTCGATCGCGTCGCGGATCTTTCGCTGCAGATCATCGATCGTGAACGGCTTGGCGAGGAACGGCGTACCTGTCCCGACCAGGCCGCGGCGGATCACCGTCTCGTTCGTGAAGCCGGACGTATAGAGCACCGGCGTGCCTGGCCGCAGCTCGAGCAGCTGGTGGGCGAGCTCGCCGCCATTCATGTCAGGCATCATCAGGTCGGTGACGAGGAGGTCGATCTTTCCGCGGTGGCTCCCCCAGAGTGCCTTCGCTTCCTCTGCCGACCCGGCGGAGAGCACGGTGTAGCCGACGCGCGCGAGAATGCGTCCAGCGACACTGCGCACCGCATCGTCGTCATCGACGAGCAGGATGGTTTCGACGGCCTTGCCGGCTGTGGGAGCAGGTCGGGTGGGCACCAGACTCGGCGCCGGGTCGCCGGCGACACGTGGGAGATACACGCGGAAGGTCGTGCCGCGACCAGGTTCGCTATAGACCTGGATATGGCCGCCGCTCTGTTTGACGATCCCGTACACTGTCGAGAGGCCGAGCCCCGTCCCCTTGCCCGGCTCCTTGGTCGTGAAGAAGGGCTCGAAGATGCGACTCAGGGTGGACGCGTCCATGCCATGGCCCGTGTCGCTGACGACGAGCATCACGTACTCGCCGGGCGTGGGCTTCTCGGGGCCGACCGGCTGGCCGGTCTCGGCGCCATCGACCTCGCTGTTCGCCGTTTCGATCGTGAGGGTGCCACCATCCGGCATCGCGTCGCGCGCGTTGACGGCGAGATTCATCAGTACCTGCTCGAGCTGGCCGGGATCGGCGAGCACGCGTCCGACATTCGCCGCCAGCGCCACCTCGCACCGGACGTCTCCACCGAGGAGCCGGCCGAGCATCTTCGTCAGGTTGTCGACGACGGCATTCGGGTCGAGCACCGCCGGCTGCAACACCTGCTGGCGGCTGAACGCGAGCAGGCGGCGAGTCAGCGCCGCGGCGCGATCCGCCGCCGCGGTGATCTCGGAAAGATCCTCACCGACAGCGCTGCCCGGCTCGAGGTCGAGCGCAATGAGCTCGCTGAAGCTCCTGATCGCGGTGAGGACGTTGTTGAAATCGTGCGCGACCCCCGCGGCCAGCTGCCCTACCGCCTCCATCTTCTGCGATTGGCGGAGCTGCTCCTCGAGCTGCCGGCGCTCGGTCACTTCGACGATGGTGAGGCCGACGCCGATGATCTCGCCGTGGGGGGTGCGAACAGGATACTTGCTCGAAAGCCAGTGCCGACGCTTGCGTCCGCGCGCATCCGCGACCGTCCGCTCCGCATTGGTGATCGGCTCGCCACTCTCGAGCACGCGCCGGCACTCGGCCTCGATCACCGCGAATTGTCGCAGCCCCACGTGGGCGGCGATCTCACCGACCGTCGACTCCGTGGTGCGAGCCGTGATGGAATCGAAGGCGCGGTTGGCGCGCTGCAGTCGGAGATCGCGATCGAACTGCGCGACCGCGACGGGGCTGCTGTCGAAGACGAGGTCGAGCAGCGCCAACGCCTCCGCCTTCTCGCGCGCGAGCCCGACGGCCTCCTTTCGCGCCGCGTGCTCGGCGTCGGCGCGCGTCTGCGCAGCCACCTCGCGAAGGGCGAGGCGGATCTGCTCTTCCTCGAGAGCGCGGGCACGCGTGTCCGCCTCATTGAGGGCGCGTGCGGCACGCCAGATGACGACGCCGAACGCGAACATGGTGAGCACCGCAACCGTGGCGCTCGCGACCGCGGCCCCCGAGAGGTGGAACCACTGGCCGGTCAGCCGCAGCGCCCCGAGCGCAAGCGGTACTCCGAGGGCGACCGGAAGCAGGCGCCGCGCCATGATCCCGCCAGGTCGCGGCGAGAGGAGCGTGCGCAGCCAGCCGCCGCGCATCTCGAAGGTCAGCGCCGCGCTGGCGAGAAGGAAGACGCCGATGGCCGTATGAGGAGCGATCTGGATCCCCTGCCCCGCACCGACCACGGCTATGGCACCGTACAGGTGGCCGAGCAGCGCCGCGAGCGAGAGAGCGGCAGCGAGCAGGGCGACGGGCTGCGCGAGCGGATAGCTCGTCCTCGGCCCGCGACGCGCGAGCGCCAGGGAGATTCCGAGCAGCGCGAAGGCCAGCGCCGTCACGAGCGCCATCCGGCCCGGCGCATCGACCGCACGCTGATCCGCTCCGGCGCGGAAGAGCAGCTGATCGATCCGCAGGTCGAGGCCGAACAGATACTCCGCGAGCGTCAGCGCACCGATGACGAAGACCGCGACGGCGAACGCACGCGCCCACCAGTCGAGCGCCGACCGCGGCCGCCAGACGCTGGCCGAGGAAAGCAGGAGCGACACCGCCGCGAGGCCGAGGCCAAGCGCCGCGTTCGGCTTCATCGTTACCCACCCGGGGATGAAGCTCTGCAGCGCCCGAGCACCGATCGTCCATCCGATGAGCACGGTCAGGCTCATGGCCAGCGTGAGCCAGCCAGCCATTTGCCGAAAGCGAGCGAGCCGTGGAGGACCCACTATGACGGTCATCGACGGCTCAGTCATCGAAGAGATGGTCGGCTCCTGCATCTGTCCTCCGCGCCAAATGGTCAGTCCGGGTGATAGTCCGGGGCCTGGAGGACGATCGAGGGACCCGTGAGGTTACATCGCTCGAGCAATGCGTGACACGAGGCCTCCAG